>DATIYI010000193.1:0-88187 GCA_035517695.1 Streptosporangiaceae bacterium | reverse complement strand
GACGCGCCCGGCGGCCCCGCGTCGCTATCAGCTACGGGCACGCAGGCTTAATCGCCGGTGGGGGCGCGCGTGCCACCAGGTCCGGGGCGGTCGATGGCCTGGCGTACGCGGGCGAGCAGGGCAGCTTCCGAGAAGGGTTTTTCCAGGAGGTCGATGTCGGGGTCGAGGGCACCCTCCGCGCCGAGGACCGTCTGGGCATATCCGGACATGTACAGCACGTGGGTCGCTGGGCGGATCGCGCACACCCGGGCGGCGACTTCGTTGCCGAGCATCTCGGGCATGACCACGTCTGTCAGCAACAGGTCAACGGGCTTCGCCAGGTCACTTGCCAAGCGGAGGGCGTCGGAGGCAGTGGTGGCGGCGCAGATGTGGTAGCCGTTGCGGGCCAGGATCCGGCAGGTCATGTCCCGCAGGCTCTGCTCGTCTTCGACGACCAGGATCCTCTCACCGTGTCCTGGTTCGAGCGTGGCCGTCGCAGACTCGGTTACCGTGACAGCGTCCTCGGTGACGGGCAGCAGCGCGCTGACGGTGGTGCCGAGCCCGGGCTCGGAATAGATGTGCACGTACCCGCCGGCCTGGGTGACGATGCCGTAGACGGTGGCAAGGCCAAGCCCGGTGCCGTGGCCCGCCGGTTTGGTGGTGTAGAAGGGCTCGAACGCCCTGGCCACCGTGTCGCGATCCATGCCGGTGCCGGTGTCGGAGACCCGCAGCCTGGCGTAGCGGCCAGGTTCGAGGTGCGGTCGGGCGCCGGCGTAGGCGGCGTCGACGTCGGCGTTACTGAGGTCGATGGTGAGACTCCCGCCACCTGGCATGGCGTCGCGGGCGTTGACGGCGAGGTTGACCAGGACTTGCTCGAGCTGGCCGGCGTCGGCCTTGACCGGATACAGGCCGGAGGCCAGGTTGATGACCAGGTCGATGTGCTCGCCGAGGGTACGGCGTAGCAACTGCTCGACGTCGCCGATGACCTCGTTCAGGTTCAATACCTCGGGGTGGATGACGTCGCGGCGGGCGAAGATCAGCAGCTGGCGGGTCAGCCGCGCCGCACGCGCCGCTGCGCCGCGGATCTGCTCGACGTCGGCCAGCAGGGGCTCGAACTGCTCATCGCCGTCCCCGAGCAGGGTGGTGACACGTTCGGCGACGAAATCGGCGTAGCCGCTGATGACGTTGAGCAAGTTGTTGAAGTCGTGTGCGACGCCGCCGACGAGCTGGCCAAGACTTTCCAGCCGCCGCGACTGCTGTTCCCGCTGTTCGAGGCGCGCCCGTTCGGCTTCGGCCCGCAGCCGGTCCCGTTCGGCTTCGGCGGCCAGCCGCTCGGAGATATCGCGGATGGCCGCCAGCACGACCAGGCCTGATTCGGTGGGCAGCGAGCTCAGGCTTATTTCGACAGGGAGCTCACGCCGGTCCTTGCACACGGCCAGCAGCGCCAGCCCCTCCCCCATCGGCCGCGGAACCGGATTGGCGGCATAGTCCGCCCGCTTGCCCCGGTGGAGGCCGCGCGCGGCGGCGGGGACAAGGATTTCCACCTGCTGGCCGACCAGCTCACTGGCGTCGTAGCCGAAGAGGCGCTCGGCCTGGACATTCACCATCAGGATGGACCCGTCGGCCGCCACGGTCAGCGTGGCGTCCGGCGAGGACTCGAGCAGGGCGCGGAACCTTTCCTCCGCCTGCCGGGCCCCGGCCAGCGCGGCGACCAGCCGGGTGCGCATCAGCTCAATGGCCCGGCCCAGATCTGCCAGCTCGGCCGGGCCGACCGTGGGTACGCGGGTGCCATAGTCGCCCGCGGCGACGGACTCGGCGGCGCGGCGCAGCGCCAGGAACGGTGTCAGCAGCCACCGGCGCACCAGCACCACGCCCCCGATCGCCACCAGAGCCAGCGTGGCGCACATGGCCAGCAGTGCGGCGAGCAGGCGGCCCTGCGCACCGATGATGCGGGCCACGACCTGTCCCTGCACCCGGGTGATCCGCGCCTGCAGATCCGCTATCCGGGCACGCACCGCCAGGGTGAAAGGCCGGGTAAACGGGATGTTGGCCTGCAGCGCACGCGCCCTGGCGAAGTCACCGCGCGCCGCCGCCGCAAGCTGCGGCCCGGCCACCCTGGCCAGCCACAACCGTTGCGCCGCCGCGGCCGCGCCGACCTGGCCCGCCATCACCGGGTGCCCCGCGACCAGCCCGGCCACGGTGTTCTGCTGGCCGGGGATCTCGGCAGCCGCCTGCCGGTACGGCGCGAGCGACGCCGAGTTTCCGCTTGTCACGTAGTCGCGCAGCGACGTCTGCTGCTCCGTGTACTGCTGAAGCAGAACACCAGCCGCCGCGGCAGCGGGCACCAGCCGCTGCGACAGCTCCCGGCTGCTGTCGCGCGCACCGACCACCGCCGCCAGCGCGACAGACATGGCAGCTGCCGTCACGGCGAGCGAAAGGGCCGCGGCGACGCTCACCCACCGCCGCAGGCCAGAGATCCTCGCCACACTTAAGCCCCCGCCCGAAAGCATGGCCACCGGACATCGATTGAACACTTATTGTGATATATGTGTCACTCTAAGCGCAAGCAATGGACGCGTGATCGGGCGGCCGAATCACTGGTGCGTGATCAGGCACAGCCAGGGCCGCTGACGCTCGCAGCCATCTGGTAAGCACGGAACGGCAAGGATTTCGCTCAGCTTGCTCAGGAGGGCGGACTGGGCAAAAGGCTTCTCTATCAGGTTGCCCCCGGCAGCCAGGACGCCCTTGTTGCCAAGCACGCCGCGGGTGTAACCGGACATGAACAGCACCCTGATCCCCGGCTGGAGCGCGCGAAGCCTGTCGGCGACCTCGTTGCCCAGCATCTGCGGCATCACGACGTCGGTGAGTAGCACATCGATGTGCCCCTGGTGGCTGGTCGCGATGTCGATTGCCTCGCGGCCGTCGGCGGCGGCAAGCACACGGTAGCCGTTGCTTGCCAGTATCCGCCTGGTCACCTCCCGCATGGTGGCTTCGTCCTCCACGACAAGCACGACCTCGCCAGCGCCACGCGAGGGTTCGGGCGCCCGCGGCGGCGGTGGCTCGGCGGCGCGGTCGGTGACGGGCAGCAGCAGGGTCACGGTGGTGCCCACCCCAGGTTCGGAATAGATCTTCGTATGGCCACCTGCCTGCCTGACGATCCCGTAAACGGTCGCCAGCCCAAGTCCGGTGCCCTCACCCTCTGGCTTGGTGGTGAAGAACGGATCGAAAGCGCGGTCGATGATCTCTTTGGGCATCCCCACGCCGCAGTCGCTGACCCGCACGCGGACGAATCTGCCCGAACCCGGCCCCATCCGGCCGGCGGTAGCAGCGTCATCGACTTCCGCATTGGCCGTCTCAATGATCAGCTGCCCTCCCGTTGGCATGGCATCCCGGGCGTTGACCGCCAGGTTCACGAGCACCTGTTCGATCTGGCCGCGATCGGCAAGCACCCTGCCCAGGTCATCGGCCAGGTTAGTGATCAACTCGACCTGCTCGCCGAGCGTGCGGGCCAGTAGCTCCCTCAGGTCGCGGATGAGGTTGTTGAGGTGCAGTACGCGCGGCAGCACGACCTTGTCGCGGGCGAAGGCAAGCAGCTGGTGGGTCAGCACGGCGGCACGCTGAGCGGCTCTCTCGACCTGCTCGATGTCCTCCCGAACGGATTGCCATTGAACCTGCGACGGCTCGGACGACACCGCTTCTCGGATAAACGACGCATAGCTCGAGATAACAGCGAGCAGGTTGTTGAAGTCGTGCGCCACGCCACCAGCCAGCTGGCCCAGGCTCTCCAGCCGCTGCGCCTGGTACACGTGGCTTTCCAGCTGGTCCCGCTCGGCCTTTGTCTTCAGCCGGTCGCGCTCGGCCTGGGCCTTCATTCGCTCGGTGACGTCACGGACGGCCGCTATGACGACGGTTCCATCGTCGGTGCCGATAGCCGAAAGTGTGATCTCCGCGTCGAAAGTGCTGCCGTCCAGGCGGCGCCCGGCCAGTTCTGTCCCTGTCCCCATCGGCCGCGTCCGTGGGTCCGCCGCATACCCGGCCCGGTGCCGTCTATGTGCGGCGCGCTCGGCGTCAGGAACCAGCGTCTCGACCGGCTGACCGGCCAACTCCTGATGCCCATACCCGAAGAGCCGTTCCGCGAGGACGTTCGCCAGGACGATCCGTCCGCCGGTATCCACGCACAGCATCGCGTCGGGAACCGCCTCCAGGAGCTCGGCGAATTTGTCGTCGGTAATTCGCCCCACTAATGTGACCCCTTAGTCATTGTCATGCTGCCCTGCCGCGCGCGCACTTCGATCGTCATACATCAGGGGCGGTTCGTCAAATTAGGACAATTACATACAGCTGAAGTGCCACAAATTGTACCTATTTGCTCCCTTTCCATCGTTCTCGATGTCAATAGGCAGATAATCCCCTTTGGCATTTCTAAGATCAGTTCGTGCGCTGCGACCATTCTCTTGTATCAAGATGGTAGAGATATGCTGGTGATGCTCCACTCGGGGGAGGGCGAGCAGGTGGAAAACGAAGTGCTGACGGATCTGACGCATGGCGCGCCGGGCCCGGAGTTGGAGAAGGCGCTGACCGGGATCGGTGGGCTGGACGAGATTACCGGGGGCGGGCTACCCCTGGGCCGCGTCACGCTGGTGACGGGCAGCGCGGGAGCGGGCAAGACCCTGCTGGGCCTGCAGTTCCTGGTCGCCGGCGCCCGCGAGTACAGCGAGCCCGGGTTGCTTGTGACATTCGAGGAGTCGGCGGCGAAGGTCACCGCCAACGTTCGCTCGCTCGGCTTCGACCTCGACGCGCTCCAGCGGGATGGGCTGCTCGTGGTGCTCTCGTTCCGGGTGGATCCCGCCGAGATCGTCGCGACAGGGGATTTCGACCTCGAACCGCTGTTTGTGAGCCTCGGCGAAGCGATCGGGCGCGTTGGCGCGAAACGGGTCGTGCTTGACACCATCGAAGTGCTTTTCGGCGCGTTCGGGAACGACTCGATCATTCGGGCCGAGCTCAGCCGGCTGGCCCGATGGCTCGAGGACCGGGGCGTCACCGCCATCGTGACCGGGGAGCGGGGCGACAAGAGTCTCACCCGTCACGGGATCGAGGAGTACGTCAGCGACTGCGTGATCGTCCTCGACCATCGGGTACGGGATGAGCTCTCCACCCGTCGGCTGCGAGTGGTCAAGTACCGCGGGTCGGCGCACGGCACGAACGAGTACCCGTTTTTGATCTCCGCCCGTGGCTTCGTCGTGCTGCCGATCACGTCGATCGCCCTCAACTACGGCGCCCCAGAAGAGCGGATCTCGACGGGGATCCCCCGCCTCGACCACATGCTGTCCGGCGGCCTGTTCCGTGGGTCGACCGTCCTTGTGAGCGGGACCGCGGGCACGGGCAAGACCTCGCTCGGCGCGCACCTGGTTGATTCGGCCTGCGGGCGGGGTGAGCGTGCGTTGTGGCTCTTGTTCGAGGAGTCACCCGAGCAGGTCCGGCGCAACATGCGCTCGATCGGGCTGGACCTCCGGCCATGGGTCGACGCGGGCTTGCTGCGCATGTGGGCGGCGCGGCCATCCGCGTTCGGGCTGGAGACGCATCTCGCGGCCCTGGCCGGGCTGATCGAGGAGGTGGCGCCGTCGGTGGCGGTGCTCGACGGGATTACCAGCCTTGGCCACGCGGCCATCGCCCCGGAGGTGACCTCGATGGTGGCCCGCCAGATCGACCTGCTCAAGACCCAGGGGATCACAACCATGGCGACGGCGCTTGGTCATGCGGACGAGGCGAGCACGGTGAACGTGTCGTCGATGGTGGACACCTGGCTGCTGCTGCGCAATGTCGAGACCAACGGTGAACGCAACCGACTGCTGTTCGCGCTGAAGTCGCGCGGCACGGCCCATTCGAATCAGGTGCGGGAATTCCTGCTCACCGGCCAGGGGGTCGAGCTTGTCGACGCGTATGTCGGCGCGGCGGGGGTGCTGACCGGTTCCGCCCGCCTGGCGCAGGAAGCCGCCGAGCGCGACGCGGCGGAGCGGCAGGCCGAGGACCTCGACCGTCGCCGACGTGAGCTGCAGCGTGGCCTCAGGGAGCACGAGGCTCACCTCGCCGCAGTGCAGGACCAGCTCGCCGCGGAGCGGGCCGAGATCGAGCGAATCGACCTTCGTGACCGCCACGAGGCTGCCGAGGCCGAGGCCGGGAGATTGGCGATGGCGTCGTGGCGCTGGGCCGATGCGGCCCCAAGCGACGGAGGGCAGCGATGAGCCGGCCCCGCACCGCAGGTAACGGGACGGAGACCGTCGCCGATTCCGATGGGACCTGGGACCTGCGCCTTTATGTGACCGGCCGGTCGCCCAAGTGCTTGCGGGCGATCGAGAATCTGCGCCGCGCCTGCGAGGAGCACCTGGCCGGCCGCTACCGGATCGAGGTCGTGGACCTGCTAGAAAACCCGCGCCTGGCCGCCGACGATCAGATCCTGGCCGTGCCCACCGTAGTCAGGAGACTCCCGCCGCCGATACGCAAGATCGTCGGCGACCTCTCCGACACCGACCGCCTCCTCGTCGGCCTGCGGCTTCGGCCGCCGCCAAGGAGCACAGCGACATGAGCGACGCCGCATCCGCCGTTCGCTGGGCGCTGACCCTCTACGTCAACGGAGCATCCCCTAACTCCATCCACGCCATGGAGGCCGTACGCCGCGTCTGCGACGAAGAGCTCAGCGGCCAGGTCGACCTGGAAATCATTGACGTGCGGCAGCAGCCCGCGCTGGTCGTGCGCGACCAGATCATCGCCGCGCCGACCCTGGTCAAACGCCTTCCCGGCCCGCTGCGCCGCATCGTCGGCGACCTCTCCGACTCGGCAAAGCTGCGCCTCGGGCTCGACCTCGGCCCTGTCGCCGCCGGCGACGGACGCCCAGACCCGTAACGCCATGACCCCATCGTCGGCGCCAAGCAACACGGGTCCGAGCGGCCGCGCATCCAGACCGCCAGAGGAAGGCCGTTCGGAGACCGCCGAGCTGGCCGAAGTGCGGGCACGGCTGCGCGAGGCGCAGGAGACGATCGAAGCGATCCGGGGCGGCGGCGTCGACTCCCTGGTGATCGGGTCGCCCGGACAGGAGCAGGTCTACGCGCTCGCCAGCGCCGACCGCCCGTACCGACTCATTGTCGAGGCGATGAACGAGGGCGCTGCCACCGTCTCCCCCCGAGGTGTGATCCTCCACGCCAACCAGCGGCTGGGCTCGATGACCGGCCGGATCGCCGCGGAACTTGTCGGCACCGCGGTCCTCGACCTGACGGCTGGTGACCACCGGCCCACATTCGCCCGGCTGCTCGAGGTTGGTGCCGGCGACAGGGCTCGCGGCGAAGTGGAGCTGACCGGACCTGGGGGCACGACCATTCCCGTCCTGCTGGCGGTCAGCGGCTTCGACCTCGACGGTACCCTCCTGCGCTGCCTGGTCCTGACCGACCTCACCGCGCTGCGCGCGGCGGAGGCCCGGACGGCCAAGGCACACGAGGCGCTGCGGGAGCAGAACGCCTTCCTAGAGCAGGCTCAGGCGTCGGTGGGACTCGGCTGGTGGATCGCTGATTCGCAACCGGATGGCCAGCTGAAGGCCTCGCCGGAGGCGAGCCGGATTCTCGGGCTGCACCCGGGAGAGTTCGACAGTACGGCTACGTTCTGGAGTCTCGTCCACCCTGACGACGCGTCGAAGGTCTCGGACGCGGCGGCGGCGGCGCTGAATGACGGCGTTCCGTTCCACGTCGAGCATCGGATCGTTCGACCCGACCGCAAGGTTCGATGGGTGCTGCAGAGCGCGGTCGTCGAGCGCGACGAAGCAGGCGTGGCGAGGCGGATGCTGGGAATCTGCCAGGACATTACGGATCGTAAGCGGATCGAAGAGGAGAACCGCGCCGCGGCCGCATACAACCGGAGCCTGATCGAGGCCAGCTTGGACCCTCTGGTCACTATCGACCCGGATGGAATGATCACCGACGTCAACACGGCCACCGAGCAGGCGACGGGATACGCGCGGGCCGAGCTGCTCGGAACCGAATTCAGCCGCTACTTCACCGAACCGGACCTGGCTCATGCCAGCTACGAGCAGGCCTTCCATGACGGGAGCGTGCGCGACTACCCCCTGGACTTGCGCCACCGCGACGGTCACATCACCTCGGTGCTATACAACGCCTCGCTCTACCGCGATCCGTCCGGGCGCGTGCTCGGGATCTTCGCCGCAGCACGCGACGTGACGCAGATCAGGCGCACGCAGGCGGCGCTGCGGGAGTCAGAAGAGCGGCTCCGTGCCCTGTTCGACAACGCGCCGGTCGGCATCGACGACCGTGCGCTCAGCGGCGAATTCGTGCGTGCCAACCCACGCTTCTGCCAGATAACCGGCTACAGCGTCGACGAGCTGCGATCCCTTCGGCTGCGGGACATCATCCATCCCGACGATCTCGACGCCGATCTCGCCAACGTGCAACGCCTCGTGTCCGGAGAGATCGACAGCTATTCGATGGAGAAACGCCTCCTGCGCAAAGGAGGTGGCGTCGTCTGGGCCGAGGTGAACCGCGCCGTCGTGCGCGATCCTGGGGGCAACCCGCTGCTCCTCGTCGGCATCGTGCGCGACATCACCGCGCAGCGCCAGGCGGAAGACGATGTCCGGACGCTCACCGCCGAGCTGGAAGCCCGCGTCGAGCAGCGCACAGCCGACCTGCGGCGGGCGAACATGAACCTCGAGGCGTTCACGTACTCGGTCTCGCATGACCTGCGCGCACCGCTGCGAGCGTTGAGCGGGTTCAGCGAGGCGCTGATGGAGGAGTACGGCGACCGTCTGGACGAAACCGGGCGCGGGTACGCCGGGCGCATCCAGGCGGCGAGCGAGCGGATGGCCACGCTCATCGACGACCTGCTGCACCTGTCGCGAGTGTCGCGCGCCGAGATGAACCTCCGGCCGGTCAATCTGAGCGCGGAGGTCGCCGCCATCGCCGAAGAACTGCAGTCCCGTGAACCCGGCCGCCGGGTCAGCTTCGCCATCCAGGATGGCGTCCGGGTGACCGCGGACCGCTCTCTCATCCGCACCGTGCTGCAGAACCTGGTCGAAAACGCCTGGAAGTTCACCGCGCGCCGCGACGGCGCCACCATCGAGTTCGGAACCATCACCGCTGACGCCACCGGGGTCTGCTGCTACGTGCGCGACAACGGGGCCGGTTTCGACCCCGCCTACGCGGGCAAGCTGTTCAAGCCGTTCCAGCGCCTGCACACCGCCAGTGAGTTCCCTGGCACCGGCGTCGGCCTGGCCAGCGTGCGGCAGATCGTCGAACGTCACGGCGGGCGTACCTGGGCCGAAGGCGCCATCGACGAGGGCGCCACCTTCTACTTCACCCTCACCCCGACGCAGACGCGACGATGCCACCGGCCGACCCCTGCGCCGCCGTGGCATTGACGATCCGCCGCACGAACCCGCTCAGTGCCGTCCGGCTGCGGCGGCGGGGAGCCAGATGGTGATGGTCGTGCCGGCGGCAGGTGCTGCGGAGATGCGAGCGGTCCCGCCGGCCGCGCTAACGATGCCGTAGACGCTGGCAAGGCCGAGGCCGCCGCCTTGAACGAAGGGCTTGGTGGTGAAGAAGGGTTCAAAGGCGTGCTCCACGGTCTCCGGTTCCATTCCCGTGCCGGTGTCGGCCGCGATGAGGCACACGTATGTGCCTGGTGCGAGCCCCGGATTGCTGGCCGCGTCGTGGTCGCCGATCGTCACGTTCTTCGTGACGAGGGAGAAGGTGCCGCCGTCTGGCATGGCCTCACTGGCGTTGGTGGCGAGGGTCAGCAGGACCTGCCGGATCTCAGCGGGGTCGGCCGTGACAGGCCACAGCTGCGGGGCGGGGCACAGGCGCAGCTCAATGTGCCCCCCGATGCTGGCCCGCAGGAGCTCGTGGGTTCCGCTGATGATCTGGTTGAGGTCGATCGGTTCGCTTCGGGCCGTTGTCTGGCCGCCCACAGCCAGCAGTTGCTTGACGAGCCGGATCACCCGCTGGCCGGCGCGTTCGATCTGCTCCGCGTCGTCGCGGACACCATCCCAGCCGTCGCCGCCTGCGCCCCGACCTGCTCTGCGTGCTGCTTCCTCGCGGATGAAAGCAGCGTAGTTGATCATGGCGCCGACCTGGTTGTTGAATTCATGGGCGACACCCCCGGCCAGCCGGCCGAGGCTCGCCAGGCGCTGCGCCTGGTGCAGCTGGGCTTCCAGCCGCACCAGCTCCGCCCGCTGCAGCGACTCGGCGACGGCGCGGCGGATGACCGCCGGCAACCGCGCGGGCCGGTCCTTCACAACGTAGTCGGTGGCACCTTGCCTGATGAGCTCGACGGCTGCTTCGTCGCCGAGCACGCCGGACAAGAAGATGAACGGTATGCGCGGGCTCAGCTGCTGCGCGATTTCGAGGGCTTTTTCGCCGGAGAAACCGGGCAAGGAGAAGTCGGCCAGGATCACCTCAGGGCGGAAGGCGGTGAGCTGGCGCTCGAACGAGGCCCTGGTATCCACGACGGCAGCGGTGAAGCGCATGCCCGCGCTGGTCAGCTGGCGCTGCGCAAGTTCAGCATCGGCAGGATCGTCCTCCAGGATGAGGATGCGCAACGGCTCACCTCCCGCGCCAGGGACGTCCCAGGGGCCGGTAATGTCATCCGGTTCAGCGGTCACCGGCTGGTTGGGCTGCTGTTCGCCGCGCATGGATGCGCCACCTCAATCCGACAGCAGGCTGGTGCCGGCGGGAACTTCGTTCAGCAGCAGCCAGAACATGCCGAGCGTCTTCACCGCCTCGGCGAAGTCGGCGAACTTCAGCGGTTTGCGCACATAGGCGTTGGCGCCATTGCGGTAGCTGGCAAGGACGTCTTCTTGTTGTTTGGAGCTTGTGAGGACGACCACCGGGATGAACCGCGTCCGCTCGTCGGCACGTATTCTGCTCAGCGCCTCCAGCCCGTCGACCTTGGGAAGGTTCAGGTCGAGCAGGATGAGGACGGGAGGCGCTACGTCACGGCCGGTCGCGAACAGAATATCCACGGCCTCCCTCCCGTCGTGGGCCACGGTGACCTTGTTCACAATCTCGTTTCTTCGCAGCGCACGTAGCGTCAGCATTTCATCGTCGGAGTTGTCCTCGACCAGTAGAATGCCCCCGTTCCTCATGCGATTCCCTTCGTGTCGAGCGCCATCCGCACCGTCCACTGCCGCCCGCTGGGCTCGATCTGCGCCCTGGCCTGCAGCGCGGAAGCCAGTTCGTCCAGTGACGCCTGCGCCGTCGCCGGGTCCTCGATCGGCTGTCCGTCCTCTGCGGCGCAGGTGACGGTGAGCTCGATCTCAATCAGCTGCTCCCGCACGTGCACCGCGATATGTGCCTCCGCTCGCAGGCCGGCATCCACCAGCCCGAGCAGCATCATCTCGACGATGTCGACGATGGCGGGTATGTCGATCAGGTCAAGCGCCGCTCGTCGCTCATCCACGTCGACGGTGACTGGCGCGGCGACCAGCCACGCGGTCCGCTGGTGGAGGGAGGCGGCAAGCCGGCCCTCGGGCCGCAGAAACGGCCAGTTGCCGTCAACGAGCCAGCGCAGCGATCCTGTTGCCGTCTCCAGTTGCCGCAGCACCTCGTCGAATGAGCGGGCCGCGTCGGGTGCGGCCGACCGGCGCATCAGGTGCAGTTCGAGGCTGGCAGCCGTAAGGTCTTGGAGCGGGCCGTCGTGCAGGAAGTCGACAAGCTCGTTGCGTTCCCGTGCGCGAACACGCCGGGTGATGGCAAGCAGCTGCAAGGCCGGGAAGCCACCGGCGGCGAGCTGAGAGCCCGGCGACCCTGATCCTGGGTCTCCCGATTCCGGCGGCACCGGCGCCGGGGCCGCCTGAGGCAGCTTCCGAACGGCGTCGAGCAGGTCGCGGGGCTGGAAGGGTTTGGCAAGGCACGCGACGTCGTCAGGAAACACGTCGATGGCTCCCCCCGTCATGAGCAGGCAGCGCCCAGCAGCGGCCGGGTCTTCAGACCGCAGCTCGTCAACCAGGTCGATGCCCCGCTCGGCGCCCAGGTGGGCGTCGACAAGCACCACGTCGTACCCGCGTGGATGCATCCCGCGCGCCTCCGCGAGCGTTCCGGCGCTATCGACCTCGTATCCAACGGTATTGAGCACCCGCCGGATCAGGGTCCGCACCTCATCAACGTCATCGATGACCAGCACCCGCTGCGGCACCTGTTCCCGCCACCTCATCAATCGTCTCGAGTCGCGTCCGCGGGACGGCCGGCCCGGCTGTCGGGTCACGATCACGCATCCCCGGTGTGCAATCACGCATAGTAGCATAATAATTACCATGCGCTAACGTGCTCCTGCGCGGGGGGCGGTAGGCATGTCTGCCGCGTTTGCGCGCGGGCGGCAGCCGGGGTGGAGAGGAAGCCGCAGATGACAGAGAGCACCGCAGCGGGGACCGGCGGCGGGGACGCGCGGATCAGTGTGTTCCTCCTTGACGATCACGAGGTAGTCCGGCGCGGCGTCCGCGACCTGCTGGCCGCGGAGCCGGATATTGAGGTGGTCGGAGAGGCTGGGACGATGGCGTCGGCGCTGGCACGGATGCCGGTGCTGCGGCCGGATGTGGCCGTGCTCGACGTGCGGCTGCCCGACGGCGACGGCATATCGGTCTGCCGTGAGATCCGCTCCACGCTTCCTGGGACCGCCTGCCTGATGCTTACCTCGTACGGGGATGATCAGGCGCTTTTCGGCGCGATAATGGCCGGCGCCGCGGGTTACGTGCTCAAGCAGGCGTGCGGCGCCGAGCTGGTCAGCGCGGTACGCACGGTCGCCGCCGGCGGGTCAATGCTCGATCCGCGCGCGACCCTTCGGGTGATGGAGCGGCTACGTGACCGGACACCCGACGCCGACCCGTTGTCCGCCCTGTCCGAGCAGGAGAAGCGGGTGCTTGAGCTGATCGGCGAGGGGCTGACAAACCGCCAGATCGCCGAACGTATGTTCCTGGCGGAAAAAACCGCCAAGAACTACGTGTCGTCCGTGCTCACCAAGCTGGGCATGCATCGCCGCACTCAGGCGGCCGCCTTTGCCGCCAGGCTCGCGGCGAACCCGCACGATTTGACCGACTGACCCGATCACAGTGGGCTTAACCCCGCTCGTGCGGCTGCCGGAAGCCTGGCGCGTAGCCGGACCGAGTCATGAACTCTGCCCCCTGATCGCCCTTGCCTCCTCGCGCGAGAGGTACCAGCGGCGCACCGTGAATCGCGGCTCCTGTCACCTCGCTGCGCCAAAAGACCCTATCGGGCCAGGGCCCAACGGCCGAAGGGCGGAGGATAACGGCCTGCCCTCAGCAGGGGAATCCAGCCCCGGCAAATGACCCGGCCGGCCGGGGCCGAAAAATCGGGGAAAATTGCTCTCCTGGAACGGGGAATCTGCCTCTGTGGGCGCAATCAGCAGCTTGCACACAATGGACATGACAACAGATTAAGGGGATGAAAGGAGGGAACGTCATGTCCAGGCACATCACCCGCACCGCACACGGGACACTCACCCGGATCGCCACCGCAACGGTCGCGGCCAGCCTGGCCGGCGCCGCCGCATTGTCCATGGTGCTCGGCCCAGTTTCCTCCGAAGCCGCCTCGGCGAGCACACCCACCCTTCCCCGGTTGAGTTCTTCGAGTGCCGGGATCACATCGAGAAGCTGGGCGGGCTACGAGGTGCAGAGCGGAACCTACACGAGCGTGTCCGCCTCCTGGACGCAGCCGGCCATCAAGCCCGCCGCGAGCAGGCACATCGCAGTCTTCTGGGTCGGCCTCGACGGAGCCCAAAGCAGCACCGTCGAGCAGTGCGGCACCCTTGGCCAGACCGAGAACGGCAAGACGACCTACCAAGCGTGGTACGAGATGTACCCGGCTAGCTGGGTGGTCTTCAGCAATGCTCCCGTTGCTCCTGGTGATCACATGCAGGCCACCGCCGCTTACCACCAGGGCCGCTACTCCCTCAGCGTCAGTGACCACACGCAGGGCTGGACACATACCGCACGCAAGCATGCCGCGGGGCTCGCCCGGTCCTCAGCAGAGGTCATAGCGGAAGCGCCCACGGTCGATGGCAACGCGGGACCGCTCGCGGACTTCACCCCGGTCACCTTCAGCGACATCACGGTCAATGGCGCCCCGGTGAACAACCCGATCCCGATCACGATGATTTCGCCCGCGGGTCAGACGGTCACCTCGGTGTGCGGCTTCACCGGCGGCAGCTTCACGGCCACCCCGGAAATGTAAGACTCCCGCGACATGCGCCGCGCCTAATGGGCCACTTTTGGATAATCAAGGCCACGCAATAGCCGACGTCAAGCTCAGCTTTGAACCCTGCCGGGTTACCCCCATGATCAGGCGGGGTCCGGCCAGTCGGCGGGGAGCACGTCGCTGTCATCGCCGACCACGTCCCTCAGCCGCTCACGGAAGCTCTCCCGCAGGTCAGGTCCCCAGGCGTAGACACGGGGCACCTGGACCGCCGCAGCCAGTGCCTCCCAAAGCTCGCGCTCACGTGCCTGTCGCGCGTAAGGCACAGCGACCAGGGCGTATATGTGGTCGAGCGCGCCGAACAGTTCGTTGGCGAGCACCGGCAGCGTGCCGTGGCAGACGGCCGATTCCACGAATCCGTCCCACCAGAACTCCTGCGCGGACTCCGCGTCAACACCGAACGCACGCCGCAGCCGGGTGCGGACCGCTGCTGCGACCTCAGGGTCGTAGTCCGTTACCCCGCGCTGCCACATCCGCGCGGCCTCGTCATCACGGTCACGCAGCGGAAGCCCGCGGGCCGAAAGCTCCACCGCGAGCGGCCGGACCGATGCATCTCCGCACTCCACGGCCTCGGCGAAGGCCGCAAGGGCCTGTTCGAGGCGAGCCATGCCCAGACCACCGAGAAGTTGCCCGCGGCCAGGATCGGCCGCCCCGAGCCGCTGCAGCGCGAGAGCGAAGACCTCGGCTGCCTCTGCCGCCTCGCCACGCTCAAGCAGGCGGCCGCCCAGTTCGTACAGCTCCTCCGGGGCTGGCGGCGACGCTTCGGCCGGCGGGTCAGGCGTCATGCCGGAAGCCTAGACGTGCACGGTGAACCGTGTCAGCCTCCCTGGCGTACGGACGGCCGCGAGGTGCCTGGCCCGGCTGGATGTCCGGTCAGTGGATGCCCGGTCAGCTATCCTCGGGATCGCTGCCGAAGGCCTCGGGCGGCGGGCAGGCGCAGACCAGGTGCCTGTCGCCGAAGGCCTGATCGATGCGGCGCACCGGCGGCCAGTACTTGTCACCGCGCTGCGCGGCTCCGACACCCGAACCTAGCGCCGCGGCGAAGCCCGCGGTGCCGGCTGACCCGTCGGCTGCCACCGGGTACGCTGCCTGCTCCCGCTCGTAGGCGTGCTTCCATTCGCCGGCCACGAGCATCTCCGCGGTGTGCGGCGAGTTCTTCAACGGATTGTCCTGCGCGTCGTACTCGCCCGACGCGACCCGGCTGATCTCACGGCGGATCGCGATCATCGCGTCGCAGAACCGGTCCAGTTCGGTCAGATCCTCGCTCTCTGTCGGCTCGATCATCAGCGTGCCAGCGACAGGGAACGACATGGTCGGCGCGTGCAAACCGTAGTCGATGAGCCGCTTGGCGACGTCCTCGTTGGTGATCCCCGTGTCCTTGGCGATCGGCCGCAGGTCGATGACACACTCATGCGCCACCAGGCCGCCGCGACCGGTGTAGAGCACCGGATAATGCGGGGCGAGCCGCTTCGCCACATAGTTCGCCGCCAGGATGGCGACCTGCGTCGCCAGGCGCAGCCCGTCGGCCCCCATCATCCGCACATATGCCCAGGAGATCGGCAGGATGCCCGCCGACCCCCATGGGGCCCCGGCGACAGGGCCTGCGTCACCCTCGGCGCCGTTAGGTACCGGTATTCCCGGCACCGATGGTGGTAGGAACCGGGCCAAGTGCGCGCGGGCCGCGACCGGCCCGACCCCGGGTCCGCCGCCGCCGTGCGGGATGCAGAACGTCTTGTGCAGGTTCAGGTGGGAGACGTCCGCGCCAAACTCGCCGGGTTTGGCCAGCCCCACAAGCGCGTTCAGGTTGGCACCGTCCACGTACACCTGGCCGCCCGCGTCGTGTACGGCGCGGCACACCTCGACGATCGTCTCCTCGAACACGCCGTTGGTGGACGGATAAGTGATCATGATCGCGGCCAGGTTCGGGCCGTGCGCGTCCAGCTTGGCGGCCAGGTCGCCGTCGTCGATGACGCCGTCCGCGCCCGTCTTCACCACCACCACGCGCAGGCCGGCCAGCGTGGCGCTCGCAGCGTTGGTGCCATGCGCCGATCCAGGGATCAGGCAGATGTCGCGGTGTGTTTGGCCGCGTGACGTGTGGTAGCCGCGGATCGCGAGCAGTCCGGCAAGTTCACCCTGCGAGCCCGCGTTCGGCTGCAGCGAGACCGCGTCGTAGCCGGTCATGTCGGCCAGCCACCGCTCCAGGTCGCCGATCAGCTCCGCGTAGCCGCGAGCCTGCCCGGCAGGCACGAACGGGTGCATGGAAGCGAACTGCGGCCAGGTGATGGACTCCATCTCGGCCGCCGCGTTGAGCTTCATCGTGCACGAGCCAAGCGGGATCATCGAGCGGTCAAGCGCGATGTCACGGTCGGCCAGCCGCCGCAGGTACCGCAGCATCGCTGTCTCGTTGCGGTAGGAGTGGAAGACGGGATGGGTGAGGAACGGCGACTGCCTGCGCAGTGGTGCGGGCAGGGACTGTGCCACCGCCTCCGCTAGCGGCTCAGCTAGCGGCTCAGCAAGTGGCTCGGATGGCGTGCCGTGCGGGTTGTCGGCCGACGCGTCGCCAGGCCGCTGCGCGGGTACCTGCCTTGGGCGGCCGGCCACGGCATCCACCACGTCCCGAAGCTGCGCCGCTGTGGTGGTCTCGTCGCACGAGATCTGCACCGTGTCCGGGTCCACCAGGTACAGGTTGTAGCCGGCCCGCAGCGCGCGGCCTACGGCGTCGGCCGCACCGCCTGGAATCCGGACTCTGATCGTGTCGAAGAACTGGTCAGGGCCGGTTTCGAGGCCGAGCCCGCGCAGGGCTGCGGCAAGGGTGGTGGCCCTGTGATGTACCCGGCGCGCGATCGCCGCCAGTCCTTCGCGGCCGTGGTACGTCGCGTACATCGCGGCCATCACGGCGAGCAGCACCTGCGCGGTGCAGATGTTGCTCGTCGCCTTCTCTCTGCGGATGTGCTGCTCCCGCGCCTGCAAGGCGAGCCGGTAGGCGGGGTGACCGTCCGCGTCGACAGAGATGCCGACCAGGCGACCGGGCAACTGGCGCTTGAGGTCATCCCGCACCGCGATATAGGCGGCGTGCGGGCCACCAAACCCCGGTGGTATCCCGAATCGCTGCGTGGAGCCGATCGCGACGTCCGCGCCAAGCTCACCGGGCGGGCGCAGCAACGTCGTCGCGAGCAGGTCACCCGCGACGGTGGCAACGGCGCCGCACGCGTGTGCGGCCTCGATGGCCGGCCGCAGGTCGCGCACGGCACCGCTCGCGCCTGGGTACTGCAAGAGCACACCGAACAGATCGCCGGCCAGGCTGCCGATGAGGTCGGCCGTTGGCTCGGCGATGACCAGCTTGATCCCCAACGGCTGCGCGCGCGTGCGCAGCACCGCAAGTGTCTGCGGCAGGCAGTCGGCGTCGGCAAGGAAGACGCTGCGCGCGGTTGTGGCGTTCATTGAGCCGGGTGCGCCCGCTGCGTGCGCGGCGGGACGGACAGCGCGCCGCGCCAGCGTCATCGCCTCCGCCGCCGCCGTCGGCTCATCGAGCAGTGAAGCTCCCGCGACCGGCAGCGCGGTGAGGTCGCTCACCATGGTCTGGAAGTTGAGCAGGGCCTCAAGGCGGCCCTGCGATATCTCCGGCTGGTACGGCGTGTAGGCCGTGTACCAGGCCGGGTTCTCGAGCACGTTGCGGCGGATGACCGCGGGCGTGACCGTGCCGTAGTACCCGAGGCCGATCATCGAGGTTAGCACCTCGTTCTGCCCGGCGAGCCGGCCCAGTTCGGCGAGCGCCTCCGGCTCGGCCAGTGGCGCGGGCAGACGCAAAGCGGCTGCGTTGCCGATCCCGCGCGGCAGCGCCGCTTCCGTCAGTTCGTCAAGGGTGGCGAACCCGGCCACGCCGAGCATGCGCTCGACCTCGGCAGGCGAAGGGCCGATATGCCGGGAGGCAAATGTGTCGCCCATGGTCGCGTTCTGGGAACGTTCTGCCTGGTGCTGAACGGTTGTCATGAGGGAGTCTCCTGACGCCGGGACCTTCGTGTTGGCCAGGAATCGCCCACCGGAGGCATTGCCGCCGGTGGCCTGCTGTCGGCGCATGCGGGCCGCCGCCACTCCCCCTCTGTCATCGCGACCTGAGAGCTTCGCCGCCGTGCGGGCACGGGACGGCTTGCACCTTCGGTGAGGCCCGCGGCAACAGCCACGGCACCTACTTTCCAGAGGCGCCTCACCCGTCCGGTCCCTGGTGCCTGAGAGGTTCCGGGGAGGTTGCTCCTTCGGCGCCCCACGCCGGCCGCGTGAGATCTCTCCCGGACAGGGTCACTAGCGTGATCCAACACTACCCGACGAGTCCTGCTTTAGATCTCGTCCCAGCGAAAGGCGCGTACCGAGATCAGGGTGAGGACGGCGGCGAAACCCAGCAAGATGCCGATGGCGGGCAGGGCTGATGTTGCGGGCTGACCCCGGGCCATGACGTTCAGCATGCCGTTGACCAGATAGCGCAGGGGCATGGCGTAGGAAGCAGCGCGAATCCAGGCGGGCGCGAAGTCGAGAGGGATGAACGCGCCGCCGAGGAACGCCATCGGCAAGATGATCAGGTTGGCGATGGCGGTCGCCGATTGCTGGGTCTTGGCGAACGATCCGACCAACAAGCCGATAGACATGAAAGCCAGCGTGCCGCAGGCCACCAGCGGGATGGACATCCACCAGGCACTGGACAGCTTCAGGCCGAAATAGGAGGTGCTGGCGATGGCCAGGAAGATCGCCATCTGGACGAGCGCGACCAGCAGGCTCACCCCGATGCGGGCCGTAACTACGGTGCCGATCCGGACCGGGGCCAGGCGCAACCGGCGCAGCAGCTTGTTTTGCCGCCACGTGACGAGCGTGATCGCAGCGCCGAACGTGGCACCCGAGGCGATCGCCCAGCCAAGCAGGCCGGGCGTGACGTACTGGATGCCTTTGAGCGACTTGTCTTCGACCTGCTGGGCGCTGAGCCGGTAGACGGCCGGGTGCCCGCTCGCCGTCTCGTCGGCCTGCTGCACGATCGAGGCGAAGATGCTCTGCACCACGCCTGCCGTCGTCTGATCCGCGGCGGAGTAATGGACGGTGAGCGTGCTGCCCTGCTGCTGCACCGCGGCGGCGTCGCCGCCCTTGCGTACCTGGCTCAGCGCATACCCGAGGTTGGCGGTCCTGGTGACGGCGAGCACCTTGCCCAGTTCGCCGTGTGAGGCAGCCCGCGCCTGATCGAGCAGCGACGCCTGGCCGACCTCGAGGACCTTGACTTTCGGGGTAGCCGAGCTCTTGAAGATGGAACCGAAGAACAACAGGAAAATCACCGGGAACAGGATCGAGAAGAAGAGCGCGGTGCGGTCTCGGATGAAGCCGAGGAATATGGCCCGTGACAGGCTGCGGAATCCCGCCGAGTTCATGCACGGTACTCCCGTCCGGTGAGTTCGAGGAACAGGTCCTCCAGCGTTGCGCCTCGCACCCGCAGGCCCGAAAGCGCGCCAAGTTCCGCGAGCCGGACGAGGACAGGCGAGGGATCGCGGGTGGCGATGGTGAGCGACACGCCGTCGTCTCTTACCTCGGCATCCTGGCGCAAACGTGCGATCTCGGCCGGCGGCAGGATGCCAGACTCGATCGTGATACGGACCGGGCTGTTCAGGTCGCGGACCAGCGCGGCCGGTGCGCCGAGTTTCAGGATCTTGCCACCGTCCATGATCGCGACCCGGTCGCACAACGTTTCGGCCTCGTCCATGTAGTGCGTGGTAAGAACGACCGTGTGCCCTCGCGCGTTGATCTGGCGGAGCAGATCCCAGAGATTGCGCCTGGCCTGGGGGTCGAGCCCCGATGTCGGTTCGTCCATGAAGATCACTTCAGGCCGATGGACGAGCGCGCAGGCGATGGACAGCCGCTGCGCCTGGCCGCCGGAGAGCGCTTCGGTGCGGGCACCTGCCCGGTCGGTCAAGCCGACCACGTCGAGCATCCGGTCCGCTGCCTCGGCGGGCAGACCGTACAAAGAAGCGAACGTGCGGATCTGCTCACGCACCGTCAGCCGCTCGAAAAAGGACGTCGCTTGCAACTGCACGCCGATGCGGGGCAGCAGCCTCGGATTGCGGGGCCACGGCCGCAAGCCAAGTAGCGTCACCTCGCCTGAGTCCGCCTCGCGGAGGCCTTCGATTATTTCCAGTGTGGTCGTCTTGCCGGCCCCATTCGGCCCCAGGATGCCGAAGAACTCGCCTTGCGCGACCTCGAAGGACACGCCGTCGACCGCGTGTACGTCTGGGTAATTTTTGCGGAGATCCTTCACCAAAATCGTGGAAGGCACGTGAACACGGTATCGCGCCAGAAGCAGCCGGATTACGCCGCTATCTCACCAGAACCAGCCGGATCCCGCCGCTATCTCACCAGAACCAGCAGGATCCCGCCGCTATCTCACCAGAACCAGCCGGATCCCGCCGCCGAACTCGCCTTGCTATCCACAGCAGCCGCGAACGCCGCCCAGCCGCTGGCTTGCGCCCGCAGTTCGACGGGGGTCTGTCAGCCGGTCTTGCGGGCGCGACGGTGCGCGAGTTCATCGCTCGCGGCGGCGACGGCCGCCGCCACGCCACTGCCGCCCTGCGCGTCCGCTGTCTTCTCCGCGGGCAGGTCCGCAAGCGTTCCCTCGACCTCGCGCCAGATCCGGCCGAGCGCGATTCCGAATACCCCTTGGCCGCCCTGGAGCAGATCCACGACCTCATCTGCCGAGGTGCACTCGTAAACGCTGACCCCGTCACTCATCAGCGTGACTTGCGCCAGGTCAGCGGCACCGTGATCGCGCAGGTGCTGGACCGCGGCCCGAATCTGCTGGAGCGAAATCCCGGTATCCAGCAGGCGCTTGACCACCTTGAGCACGAGAATGTCGCGGAAACCGTAGAGGCGCTGCGACCCGGAGCCGTGGGCCGGCCTGACGCTCGGCTCCACGAGTCCCGTACGCGCCCAGTAGTCGAGTTGGCGGTAGGTGATCCCTGCGGCTGCGCAAGCGGTCGGCCCACGGTACCCGGCATCGTCGGGATGGCTGTCAAGGTCGTCACCGAAGAGCAGGCCCTGCTCGCCCCGATACCGCTCGCTGCGACGGCGCCTGTCACCCGCGGATCGCGCACCTGCCTGCCCGGTCGCGGGCGGCGCTGGGTCGTGCGCCGCGGAGGCTGGGTCGTGCGCCGCGGAGGCTGGGCCGTGCGCCGCAGGCGCTGGGTCGTGCGCCGCAGGCGCTGGGTCGTGCGCCGCGGAGGCTGGGTCGTGCGCCGCAGGCGCTGGGTCGTGCGCAGACGGCACTGTGCCGCACGCCGGCGCTTCGGAGCCGCCAGCAGCTTTACCCGGGGCTCTGTCCTGGCCGCGGCCCTTGCCGCCTGTTACTGCCACGCCGACCTCCGCCCGGAAGCTGCCGGTGCTGGACTGCGGGGCCTACTGCGTTCGCCGCCCGCGGCGGACTTCCCGCGTCCCGCACCCATTCCGATGACCACGCTGACGGCCCGCGAGCCTGGTGAGGGGCGGTTGCCCCGAAACCGAGCCGCTGGACCACGCTGAGTATTCGTTTCGCACGGTAGGCCGCTCACCATGGGCACGTCAACGATCCCCCTCGGCGCGTCGTGACGAGTATGCACATACCGCCCAGATGGTTCGCACCGCACGCAAGACACGGCGGCCGGCGGGGCGCCAGTGGTCATACCGCTATGTCGAGCGGCCGAAGTCTTCTGGGCTGATGGTGTCAAGGAACTCACGGAACTTCTCCACCTCGTCCTCCTGCTCATCGGGGATTGCCACCCCCGCCTCATCGAGGACTTCATCGGTGACGAAGATCGTCGCGCCCGTCCGCAGCGCAAGCGCGATCGAGTCCGATGGGCGCGCGCTCACCTCTACGCCGTTGGAGAACACCAGGTCGGCGAAGAAGATCCCGTCCCGCAGCGCAGTGATGTTAACCGTCCGCAACCGCACGCCGAGCGCGTCAAGTACATCCCGGAACAGATCGTGCGTCAGCGGTCGCGTCGGCAGCATGCCCTGCTGGGCATAAGCGATCGCAGTCGCTTCCACAGCACCGATCCAGATCGGCAGGTACCTCTCGCCCTGTGCCTCTTTCAGCAGGACGATGGGCTGGTTCGAGGGCATCTCGACCCGGACGCCGACGACCTCCATCTGCCTCACGGCCGCTCCAGTCCCTACGCGCGCCTAGCGCTCCGCCTACTTCGGTCCTTCCGCTGCGCCGGGCATCTACATGCCGACGCTCCCTTTGCCAACGTACACCCGCTATTGGCTCAGATCCGTCCGCAGCCCAGCTTCAAGAAACGCGGCATGCAGGCGCAGCGTGAGGGCTGCGATTTCGCGTGCCGTCTCTTCCGCCCGATCCCTTGCGCCCGGGCTGCGCTGGCGCAACGTCGGGGCAACCACCTGGTCGATGAGCGCCGTCTCACGCTCGGCGGCTGCCTTGACCGCACGCAGGTGCCTCGGCTGGACGCCGAACCGCGCTAGCTCGGCCGCGGTCCTAGCCACGATCAGCGCCTCCGGGCCGTAGTGCCGTCCGGAGCGGCGGACCAGGCCGAATTCTTCAAGCTCGCCAAGCTCGTCGTCGCCTATGCCTGCGGCGTCGGCGAGCTCACTGCGGCTGAGCAGCGAAGAGCCCGATAGTGCTGACCCGGGGGGGCGACCCCCCTGCAGCCCTCCGGCCAGCGGTGTTTGCGGCCCGTACGGCGGCACGGCACCGACGAGGCCGAGCGCCGCTCGCGGGCTAGGATCTTCGCCGCGATCAATTGCACCGAGCTTCTCCTTGATCACCCGCAGCGGCAGATACTGGTCCCGCTGCGCGGACAGTATGTACCGCAGCCGCTCGATGTCCCCGGGGCCGAACCGACGGTAGCCGGACGGCGACCGGGCAGGCTCGATCAGCCCCTCCGATTCTAGGAAGCGGATCTTGGAGACGCTGACGTCGGGGTAATCTCCGCGCAGCTGGGCCAGCACTTCGCTGATGCTGAAGTAAGCCCGTGCCGACTGAGCGCTCATGGTCCGCCGGCCGGCCAGCTCTCACTGTGCTGACGGCTCGCGAGGAACACGAGCCTGAACTTACCCACCTGAACCTCATCTCCCCCGTTAAGCGTGGCTTCCTCGATCCGCTCGCGGTTTACGTATGTGCCATTCAAGCTGCCGACATCGCGCACAGTAAAGGAACTTCCGTGCCGGTAGAACTCGGCGTGCCTGCGGGACACGGTCACGTCATCGAGGAAGATGTCGCTGTCCGGGTGGCGGCCCGCCGTAGTGAGATCATTATCGAGAAGGAATCTGCTTCCCGCGTTCGGGCCCCGTCTGACCACAAGCAACGCCGTGCCGACAGGGAGGCTATCGGCCGCCGCAAGCTCAGCAGCAAGCTCTTCGCCTGGCTCGGCCTCTGCGGCCTCGGGGCCCGCCAGGGAGATCATGGACGTGGTCTCCCCCGCCTGCTCACCCGGCGATCCCCACGTCAGCGGGGTGCCGCAATGCGAACAAAAGCGCGCACCCTCAGGGTTCGCGCTCCCGCACTGCGTGCAGTAGACGCTCGGCATCGGTCGGCTCGGCCTCCATCCATCTGCCTTGCGCATCGGCGCGGGCTGATGCCCGCGCCGTGGGGGTCCGCCGCGTCCAGACCACGGTCTTACCCGCAGTTTCACCGGCGGTTCCACCTCCCCTGCGGCCCAAGCTACTCGCGGTGCGAGGAGCCAGTCCATGCACCACGCATGTCCCTGCTCCTGCCCGCTCCACCTCGCCCCGTGGATGCGCAGAGTACGCAGCCTACGCTGATCGAGATTTTCTCACACCTGGCCGCCCTGATTTCCCTCATGCGTGAGTAACTTCGCCCGGCGCGAACACTTGGTGCCAACAATTATGAGTGCGAACAACCATGTCGCGCCGCGATCACTGGCCCGCGCGCTGCACCACGGCCGCCCACTCGTCGAGTAGGGCATGCGCGGTGTCTGGCCCGGCTCCCTCGGCCCACATGTGCGTGACCGCCTCCGCGGGGTCAGGCAGCACGAGTACCCAGCCCCCGTCCGGCTCGACGACCCGCACCCCGTCGGTGGTATCGATCGCACGGTCGCCCGCGGCCTCGACGACCGTGCGCATCACGGAGCCCTTCGCCGCCCACGGGGTCGGCATCGACCGCTTGAGCATGTGCGCGATAGGGATGCGCCGGTCGATCTGGCTGAGCGTGAGCCGGGTACGCGCGACGAGTCCGAGCAATCGCGTGAACGCGGCGATCCCGTCGACGGTCCTGCAGAACTCGGGCACGATGAATCCGCCACGGCCGTCGCCGGCCAGGATCATGTCCTTTTTGCCTGCTGCCTGAGTGAGCGCGTCCATTGGTGTCGGCGTCCAATAGGCTTCGACACCGTGGAAGCGGCACACTTGCTCTGCCACCCGCGTCGTGGTCACGGGAAGCGCGACCCGGCCGGAGTGCCGTTCGGCCGCGATCAGGTCAAGCACCACAAGCAGTGCGCGGTCGTCATCGACGAGCGCGCCGTTCTCATCGACGATGAAGATCCTTTCACCAACTGGATCGAATCGCACGCCGAAGGCCGCGCGTGACGAGGACACCAGCTCGGATAGGCGCTGCATGTCGGCCCGCCGCTGGGCGAGTGTCTCGGTCGGGGAGGACTCGTCCAGCCGGTTGTTGACGGTCAGCACGTCGACGCCGACCCGGCCGAGCAGGCCGGGCAGTACCACCGACGCGGTGCCCCCCGCGCAATCCACGACGATCTTGAGGCCCGCTTCCCGCACTCCCGTCATGTCAACGCAGTGCACGAGTTCGTGCGTGTAAGTCTCCATCACTCTGGGCGGGAAGGTCAGCCCGGCGATCTCGCCGGGGAATGCGCGGCGGAATTCCTGCCGCGAGAACACCCGCTCCAGCTTCCGCTGCGCCGCCGGGGACAGGTCAGCGCCGTGCTGGTCGAGGAATATCAGGTCGATCGCCTGCGGATCGCCTGGCGTGGTCCGCAATGCGATCCCACCCGAGCACTCGCTCGTCCACGTTTCGAACCGTGCCACGGGCAGTGGCTGCGCCTCCAGGTCCCGCACGTTGATCGCGCTCGCAGTGAGCGCGCCGTGCACGGCACGCTTGAGCGCGCGGGCCGCGCGGGATACGTCCCTTGAGGTGGTAACGCTGGCGCCCTTCTTCAGGGTGGTGGCGTAGGCACTGGCGAGCCGCACGCACAGTTCCGGTGTTATCTCCACGTTGACGAGCCCGGATACGCCGCGCGGCCCGAAAATTGTCCGCTGACCCCGCGACTCCCAGATCACGCTGGTATTGACGACCGCGCCCGCTTCGATCGTCTTGAACGGGTAGACCTTCACCCCGGAGGACAGATAAGCCTCGGCCTCGATGACGCACTCGTCGCCAATGACCGCGGCCTCCTCGATCCGGACCGAGCCCATGACGTCGGTGTTCTTCCCGATGACGCAGCCACGCAGGTTCGCGCCAGGCCCGATGTACACGTTGTTGTGCACCACGGCGCGGTGCAGGAAGGCGCCCTCCTTCACCACCACGTTGCTTCCGATCACGGTGAATTCACGCAGTTCCGCGCCAGCCTCGATCTTGGCGTAGTCGCCCACGCACAGCGGGCCCTTCAGCACCGCATCGGGATCGACCTCGGCGCCATCCGCGACCCAGACGCCAGGCGACACCTCAAAGCCCTCGATTTCGGCGTCCACCCGGCCCGCGAGCACGTCCGCCTGGGCCTTCAGGTAACTTTCGTGGGTGCCAACATCCTCCCAGTAGCCGCTGGCGATGAAACCGTGCAGCGGGGCGCCGCGCTCGAGCAGCCGGGGGAACACGTCAGACGACCAGTCGACTGACTCACCGGCCGCCACCTCGGCGAGCACCTCGGGCTCCATCACGTAGATACCGGTATTGACGGTGTCGGAGAACACCTGGCCCCAGGTGGGTTTCTCAAGGAAGCGCTGTATGCGGCCGTCATCGTCGACGATGATGATGCCGAATTCGAGCGGGTTAGGCACGCGGCTAAGGCCGATCGTGACGAGCGCGCCGTTCTTCTTGTGCGACTTGACCATCGCGGACAGGTCGATGTCGGTGAGCGCGTCACCGGAGATGACCACGAACGGGCCGCCGCGCAGCTCGTCCTCGGCGTTCTTCACGCTGCCAGCGGTGCCGAGCGGTACCTCCTCCGTCGCGTACTGCAGGCTCATGCCGAAATCCTCGCCGTCACCGAAATAATTGCGGACGAGCGAGGCCAGGAATGCGGTGGTCACGACGGTGTCACGGAAGCCGTGCCGCTTGAGCAGCCGCAGCACGTGTTCCATGATCGGCTTATTGACGACAGGCAGCAGTGGCTTGGGCTGATTGGCGGTCATTGGCCGCAGGCGCGTACCCTCGCCTCCTGCCATTACGACAGCCTTCACCGCGGACAGCTCTCCTCTCCACTCTTCGGTCCGGTCTGCGGTCCGGTCCGGTCTGCGGTCCGGTCCTCGGTCCGGTCCTCGGTCCGGTCCTCGGTCCGGTCCTCGGTCCGGTCCTCGGTCCGGTCTGCGGTCCGGTCTGCGGTCCGGTCTGCGGTCCGGTCTGCGGTCCGGTCTGCGGTCCGGTCCTCGGTCCGGTCTGCGGTCCCGGGCACCAGTCCGCCGGTGCGCCCGACTAGCCGGCGCGTCTGCTCCAGATACAGTCCGGCTGCCCACCAGTACAGAGCAGTTCCCCAGATTGCAAAGGCCCAACCGGCGACCCTCGCAATTGTTGCAAATCCGCCGGCATGTGAACCAAGGAACAGTAGCGGGAACGCATACAGCAGGCAGAGCGTCGCCGCCTTGCCCACCAGGTTCACCTGCGGCGGACCGTACCCGCGGTGCCGTAGCAGCAAAAGAGCCACGCCGAGCACCAGCTCACGGCAGGCAAGCAGGCCGAGCAGCCACCACGGGATGATGGCGCGGATCGCGAGCGCGATGAGCGTGGCCGCGATGTACAACCGGTCAGCCGCGGGGTCCAGCATCTCGCCGAAGCGGCTCTGCTGATTCCATGCCCGGGCGATCTTGCCGTCGAGCCAGTCGGAAAGACCTGCGAACACGAGCACGCCGACCGCCAAGCCGTCGGCCTTGGGCACGAGCACAAGCCACAGAAACAGCGGCACGCCGGCGAGCCGGGCCATGCTGAGCGCGTTAGGCACAGTCATCAGCCGGTCGCCATCCACTGACCGGTCGCCATCCACTGACCGGTCACCATCAGCTGGGCGGCCGCTTTTTTCTGGGCGGCCGCTTTCCGCTAGGCGGCCGCTTTCCGCTGGACGGCCGCTTTCCGGTGATTCCGCGCGGCCCCGCTCGCTCGCCACGGCCGCTCCCCTCCGTACGTCGTCGGTATACGGCATGCTCCTGCGCGTACGTACCTGGTGCCGCCGACCTTACGTGACGGCAGTCCGGCGGCTGTTGACAGGAACACACCTGTTGACAGGAACACACCTGGCAGGAACACGCCTGTAGCAAAGAACAGGCCTGTTGACAGGAACACGTCCTACTTGTAAGCCCGGAGTGCAGCATTTCTCCGCGAAGGAGCTGTACGGACCGATCCCACGGAAGCAGGCGACTGTGGCGACAATGATCCCCCAGATCAATCTCGTCGACCCGGGCACGTACGAGCGGGACGGTATCCCGCATGACCAGCTCGGCTGGCTCCGCGCACACGCGCCGGTGTTCTGGCACCCGGACGGGGGTGATCCAGCCTGGCCGGGCTTCTGGGCGATCACCAGGCACCAGGACGTCGAATACATCTCCAGGCACCCTGCCACGTTCTCCTCTTACCGCCGGCTCGCCCTTTTCAACGAGGTCCCGGCAGACCAGATCGAGCTGCAGCGCCTGATGATGCTGAACATGGACCCGCCGCAGCACACGCGCCAGCGCGGCTTCGTCAAACGCGGTTTCACGCCACGGATGATCGGCCAGCTCGAGAAGCACATTCAGGAGATCTGCAACAAGCTGATCGACGAGGTCGCGGGCCGGGGCGAGGCCGATTTCGTCCGGGACATCGCGGCGCCCCTTCCGCTGTACGTGATCTGCGAACTGATCGGTGCTCCATCGCAGGACCGCGACCGGCTGTTCGACCTCTCGAACCGGCTGATCGGCTACGACGACCCCGAGTTCCAGGCCGCAGGCGACGACGACGCTGCGCTCGCGGCCGCCGAGGTCTACGCCTATGCGAACGAACTTGCCGACAGGCGCCGCGCGGAGCCGCGCGACGACATCGTTAGTCAGCTGCTACGGCCGGACAATCGCGGCGACGTCCTCACCACCGAAGAATTCGACCTGTTCGTGCTCCTGCTGACCGTCGCGGGCAACGAGACGACCCGCAATGCGGCATCCGGCGGCATGCTCGCGCTCTTCCGCAACCCTGGCCAGTGGGAGCGGCTGCGGGCCGATCCTGGCATGACACGCACCGCCGCCGACGAGATCGTTCGCTGGGTGAGCCCGGTGAACTTGTTCCGCCGCACGGCCACCCGTGATACTCACATCCGCGGGCAGCGGATCGCGGAGGGCGACAAGGTCGTCGTCTTCTACAGCTCGGCTAACAGAGACGAGGATGTCTTCAGCGACCCGTTCAGCTTCGACATCGGGCGGTCACCCAACCCGCATGCCGGCTTCGGCGGCGGCGGACCGCATTTCTGCCTCGGGCGCCACCTTGCCGGCCTCGAACTGCGGGTACTTTTTCGCACCCTGGCCGACCTGATACCCGACATCGAGCTCGCGGGCGAACCCCGTCGCCTGCGCTCGAACTTCATCAACGGGATCAAGGAGATGCCGGTACGGTTCACGCCGCCGCAGGCCCGCTGACCACAGCACGGCGTGGCCGCGGCGATCCCCTAGGTGAACGCGACCGCCACGCCGAGGAACCTGCCCTGTCCGAGCAGCTAGTGGCCGGTAGCGGTGAGAAGCTCACCCGCCGTCTTCCGCACGGCGAAACGCTGCACCTTGCCGGTGGCAGTCGTGGGCAGCGACTCGACGAAAATGACCGTGCGGGGCCGCTTGAAGGCAGCGAGGCCGTCCCGGCAGAATGCCACGAGTTCGGCGGGGTCAGGTGTCTGGTCCGGCGCGGGGACCACACACGCCACCGGCGTCTCGAGGCCGTCAGCGTTCGCAAGCCCGACGACCGCGGCCTGGGCGACGCCAGGATGCTCGAGAAGTCGCTCTTCTACTTCGCCAGGTGACACCCAGATGCCGCCGGCCTTGATCATATCGCCGGATCTGCCGAGACACGTGTAGGTGCCGTCCGCGGAGCGCACGTACACGTCACCGGTTTGCAGCCACTCCCCCTGGAAAACCTCGCGGGTCGTGTCGGTCCTGCACCAGTAGCCGAGCGCGGCAGACGGCGCCTTCAGGTAGAGGTGGCCTGGCACACCGTCGGCAACGGGCTCGCCCTGCTCATCGCGGATATCCACGGCGTATCCGGTCACTGGCGTGCCCGAGGTGCCTGGCTGGACCGATCCCTTCCGGTTCGACACGAAGATGTGCAGCGCCTCGGTGGAGCCGATGCCGTCAAGGATCGTGACGCCGAACCGGTCGAGGAAGCGCTGGTAAATACCCGCCGGCAAGGTCTCGCCCGCGGACGCGGCCAGCCGCGCGGATGCGAGCGTGTCCGCGGGCAGGCCGGCCGCGACCATGGCCGCGTAGAACGAGGGCACGGCAAAGAACAACGTGGGCTTGTAGGCGGTGAGCCGCTCCGCGACAAGCTCGGGCACCGGGCGGGCCGGGTCCAGGATCGTGGTCGCGCCCGCGGCCAGCGGGAAGAACGCGGAGTTGCCCAGGCCGTAGGCGAAGAAGAGCTTCGCCACCGAGTAGCAGCGGTCATCGGCGGTAATGCGAAGTACTTCGCGCGGGTAGCTCTCGGCGACGCAGCGGATGTTGGCGTGCCGGTGCACCGCGCCCTTCGCGCTGCCGGTCGTACCAGACGTATAGAGCCAGAGCGCGGCCGAATCAGCCCAGGTCGGGTAGGCCGAACGATCTCCATAACGGCTGCCGCGCGCGGTTACCTCATCCAATGAGGTGACAGTGATCCCGGGCCTGAACGCCGCGGCGCCCGGCGTCGCGCCACCCGTCGCCGAGTCGGCGTCGGGGACGCCGTCGGGGACGCGCGCGAGCACCACGTCACGCAGTTCGGGAGCGTCAGCGGCTGCCTGCGCCGCCGTGGCGGCGAACTCGGCGGAGACGAAAGCGATCCTCGCTCTGGTATCCCTGACCAGCTCCGCAAGCTCTCGCCCGGTCAGCATGGTGTTGACGGGAACAGCGACCGCACCGATGCGCATGGCCGCGAGGATCATCGCCAGCAGGTGCGGGCTGTCGGAAGCCACCATGACGACACGTTCCTCGGGCCGGACACCAAGCTCCCGCAGCCCAGCAGCCAGGTCCTCCACGACAGCCAGCAGCCCCGCATAGCTAAGCGTGCCCGCTGGGCCGGTAACGGCGACCCGCTCCCCGCCGCCCGCCGCGACGTGCCGATCGACCAGGTAGGTGCAGGCGTTGAACGGCTCGGGCATGGCCACCTCCCAGGCGAATGGGGTGCTCATGACACCGTGAGCTGCGTGCAGGTGTTGCGCAAGCCGACCCTACCGCGTGCTACATAGCAGCAGCCGCACCTCGCAGCACGCTGCGTCGCGTCGCAGCTTCCAGTGTCCTTCGCAGCAAGCTACTGCCACGTCAGCGTAGCCGTACTGTATTACCCCAGGGGGACGACCCCCTCGGGTAATACAGCACAGATCCCCCCGGAGCCAGCCTTCCTTCTTCGCGGGGACGATGGTGACCGGGGCAAAGACGGGTGGTGGACGGCCTGGGCTCCCCTTGTGACCGGGCCGTCTGTCCTGCACAGTAAGGCCGAAGGTCCTTAACCGCGCCACCGTGGGTGGCTAGGCTGTTGTGGTGCCCACAGCAGCGGAACAGTCAAGAAGCATACGTGTGTTCCTGCTTGACGATCACGAGATCGTCCGGCGGGGTGTGCGCGATCTACTCGAGGCCGAGCCGGATCTGTCTGTCGTGGGGGAGGCGGGAACCGCCACCTCCGCGCTCGCACGCATCCCGGCTCTGCGGCCCGACGTCGCGGTTCTCGATGTTCGGCTGCCGGATGGCGACGGCGTCACAGTCTGCAGGGAAATCCGTTCCCGCATGCCCGACGTGGCCTGCCTGATGCTCACCTCCTTCACCGACGACGACGCGCTCTTTGACGCGATCATGGCGGGGGCCGCCGGATACGTGCTCAAGCAGATCCGCGGCACCGACCTGGTCGGCGCGGTGCGCACGGTCGCCTCCGGGCAGTCCATGCTCGATCCACGTGCCGCCAGCCAGGTCATGGAGCGGCTGCGCAGCAACGCACGTCAGCCCGACCCGCTTGCCGGGCTCTCCGGGCAGGAGCGCCGGATCCTTGAGCTGATCGGCGAGGGCCTGACGAACCGCCAGATCGGCGAGCGGATGTTCCTCGCAGAGAAGACGGTGAAGAACTACGTCTCCTCGCTGTTCGCCAAGCTGGGCATGCAGCGTCGTACGCAGGCCGCCGCCTACGCGGCCCGCCTGCACGAACAAGACGACCCGGGCGAAGCCGAATGACCACGGTCCGTACTGAACCAGGGACTTTCGGCCCTGGGCGACAAGGGGCGCTGGTCTAGACCCTGTGAACATGCACGAACCCAGCACGCCCACCCTCAGCGTGCTCACCCGCGGCGAGTGCCTGACGTTACTCGCCACCGTGCCGATCGGCCGCGTCGTCTTTACCGAGAACGCGCTGCCTGCGGTCCGGCCAGTTAACTTCATCCTCAACGGTGACGAAATCGTCATCCGTACCGGTGAAGGTGGCAAGCTGCTCGCCGCTTTGCACCATTCGGTGGTCGCTTTCGAGGTCGACGAGGTGGACCAGTTCGCGCGCACTGGCTGGAGCGTTACGGCCATCGGCCACGCGCGCGAGGTCGTCGATCCCGCCGAGCTCGCGCTGCTGCGGAAACTGCCGCTCGCGACCTGGGCGCCACTGCAGTACGACCATCTCGTCTGCATTACTGCCGAGCTTGTCTCAGGCCGCCGCCTCGAGCACATGCTGCCGGCGCAGAAGCTCGCCTGATCACGCGGTGATCCCCACCCGTGTCAGCTGGCCTGAACCATGAGCCGGAAAGGCCACCCGCCAACGGGTCATCGCCCGGCGATCGGCTGGCCCCGACTCACGCGGTGGTATTCAGCGGGTCCTTCGAGCAGCCGGCGCCGCCGAGCGCGCGCCTAGCAGCGGGACCTTCCACTCGAGCAGGGTGCCCCCGTCCGGGTGCGGCCCCACCTGCATGGTGCCGCCGAGGTGGGCGGCGCGGGCAGCGAGGTTGCGCAGGCCGCTGCGCTTGACGACGTCGTTGATACCGATCCCGTTGTCACGCACCCGGAGGATGGCGATGTTCCCCGCCATGGTCCCGGCGCCCGATTCCGTGCTGGTGATCTCGATCGTGACATCGACGCGGCTGGCGTCCGCGTGCCGCGCGACATTGGACAGCGCCTCCCGCAGTGCCGTGAGCACATGCTCAGCGAGTTCGCCCGCGATCTGATCGTCGAGCGGGCCACTCAGGCGCAGGGACGGGGCGAAGCCGAGCGGGCCGCCCATCTCGTCCGCCACCGCTAGGATACGCGCGCGCGTGCCCGGCGGCTTTTCCGTGCTGCGCGCCTGCAGCGCGAAGATGGTCGCCCTGATGTCCTTTATCGTCTCGTCCATCGCGTCCACGGCCGTGCGCACGCGGTTCGCCACCTCGGGCCTGGTGATCAGGGGCGTGGCGCCCTCAAGCGACATGCCGGTCGCGTAGAGCCGCTGGATCACCAGATCGTGCAAGTCACGGGCGATGCGGTCCCTGTCCTCGAAGACGGACAGCCGTTCCGTCTCGCGGCGGTGTTCCGCAAGCTCGACCGCGACCGCCGCCTGCGCGGCGAACGTCGCGATCATCTCGGCCGCGGCGGGCGCGAATGGCTGGCGGCCAGGTGTGCGGCCGGCGGTGAGCACGCCACGCACATTGCCCGGCGTGCCCAGGGGCACCACCACCGCGGGTCCAATTCCCAGCGCGTCACGTGCCGCCTCGGCGGCACGCTCGTCGTGGCTGAAGTCGGCCACGGTCACAGGCTCACCGGTCGCGAGTACCTTTCCCGACAGTGATTCTTCCGTCGGAAACACGAGGCCACGGCCGTCGTCGGCGCGCTCCCCCGTCGCGTACTCGATGACAAGGCGCTTCTTGTCCTCGTCAGGGAGGGCAAGCACGACAAGATCCGCGCCCGCGAGGTCGCCGGCCAGCCGGGTGATCAAGCTCAGCACCTCTTCAGGCTCGGTGCCGGAAAGCAGCCGGGAGGTGACTTCGCCTGACGCGCGCAGCCAGCGCTGCTGACGCTGCGCCTCGTCGTAGAGGCGTGCGTTCTCCACGGCCACGCCGGCCGCCGCCGCGAGCGCGCTGAGGACTGCCTCGTCGTCCTCGTCGAAACTGCCTCCGCCGGCCTTCTCGGTGAGGTAGATGTTGCCAAACACCTCGTCGCGGACCCGGATGGGCGCGCCGAGGAAGCTATGCATGGGCGGGTGCCCTGCCGGGAACCCGAACGAATCCGGGTGCTCCGATATCTCGGCGATCCGCAGCGTCTGCGGATCATGGATGAGCAGGCCGAGCAGCCCGCGCCCTTCCGGCCAGTGATCGATCGCAACGATCTCACTGTCGTCGAGGCCGACTGGAACGAACTCGGCGAGCTGCTTGTCCTCGCCGATCACGCCGAGCGCGCCGTACCTCGCGTCGACCAACGCGACCGCTGCCTCGACGATCCTCTTCAGCACCGTCTCCAGGTCGAGATGGCCGCCCACCATAACGACCGCCTCGAGCAGGCCGTGCATGCGGTCGCGGGCCGCGAGCACAGCTTGCAGCCTGCTCTGCACCTCAGCGAGAAGCTCGTCGAGGCGCAGATGAGGCAGCACGGGATGGGCTTGCGCAGAGTCCAAATTCAGTTCTCCTGAATGCGCGACAGGCAGCGCGGAACCCGCTGCGACGCCGTGACCCTCACGTTAGCCCGTAACGATTGGTAGCGCATCAAGGCGCCACCACATTCCGACTGGGTGGCTTCGTAACAGTTCAGCACCGCAAAGGGCGGTCACCGGGGGCATGCAGCCGGCGTGTCCTCGCGGGCACCACGCCCACTGCACGGGCGGCAGAGGCTGCGCACGCGCGCCCCAACACTGGTCCCAGGTGCAGGACCAACGCCCCTACCAGTGCCCGTCGGGTGCGTAAATCCTGCGGACATGATGGGTCAGACGGTGCGCGACAAGGGGCGGGCCGCCAGGCCGTCGGTACCGACCCGGCAGGCCATCGTGCGGTTGCTCCAGGCAGCGGTGACGGCACCGTCGATGCACAATACCCAGCCGTGGCGGTTCCACTATCGCGAGGCCGACCAAACGATCGAGCTTTACGCTGATCCGGCGCGCACGCTGCCGCACGCCGACCCGCAGGGCCGCGCCGTCCACATCGCGTGCGGTGCCGCCCTCTTCAATTTGCGCCTCGCCATCGCCGTGTCGGAGCGCGAGCCGGTCGTACGCCTGCTGCCGCGCGGCCATGAGCCCCTGCTGCTCGCCACCGTGCGGCTAGCGGGCCGGTACCGTCCCGGGGAAACCGAACGGGAGCTTTTCGCCGTCATCGGCGAGCGGCACACCAACAGGAACCCGTTCAGTGACCGGCCGGTCCCGACCGGCGTGCTCGCCGAACTGGTGGAGGCGGCGCGGCTCGAAGGTGCCGCACTGCACATTCTCGGCCAGGCCGCGGCCGAGCGGGTGCTTAGCCTGACCGCCGCGGCAGACCGCCTGCAGCGTGATCAACCCGGCTATCGGTCTGAACTCGCCAAGTGGACGGGCGGCCAGCGAGATCGGGACGGGATACCCGCCAGCGCGTTCGGCCCGCGGGTTGCGGATGGCTCACTACCGCTACGCGACTTCACCCTTGGGCTGCCGCCCGGCGACGCGAGCTACGCGCGGTTCGAGGCGTCCCCACAGCTCGCTGTGCTCTCTACGCGCTTCGGCAGCCGGGCCGACTGGCTGCGGGCCGGTCAGGCGCTGCAACGGCTACTGCTGCTCGCTACCGCGCGCGGCGTGGCGGTGGGGCACCTCACCCAGGGACTCGAGACCGCCGACGCTTGGCTCATTCGCGACCCAGGTTCCGGCATCGAACACCCCCAGATGGTGTTGCGGCTCGGTTACGGCACCGCGGCGCACCCGTCGCCGCGCCGGCCGGTCTCCGAGGTGCTTGATGGACCGTAGTCTGCCGGGCTGCCCAGGCGCGCGTGACCAACCGGACGAGAGGGAACGCGCGAGACGCTCGGCTGACAATTGACGGAGGTCGGGATGCAGAGCCCGCTGAAGGATGAAATGGGGCTCAGGCGCCTTATTAGCGCTGCTGAGGCCGCGCCGTCGATCCACAACACCCAGCCGTGGCGGTTCCGCGTCACTGGCGACGATCTCATCGAGCTACGCGGCGATCCGGACCGGATGCTCTGGGTCGCCGATCCGCGCGGCCACGCGCTGCACCTGAGCTGCGGCGCTGCCCTGTACAACCTGCGGCTCGCGATCCGCATGGCGGGCCTCAAGCCGCTGGTCTGGGCGCTGCCCGATCCTGCTCACGAGCCAACCTTGCTCGCCGTCGTGCAGCTTGCGGAAGGGCGCTCAGCCACGGTGGCCGAGCAAGAACTCTTCGAGGCGATCCCTGCGCGGCACACTAACCGCGCCCCGTTCGCGGACCGCCCTGTCCCCGATCCCGTACGCGCCGAACTCGAGCGGGCGGCCAGCCTCGAGTACGCCGCCTTCCGGACGCTGAACCGGGCGCAGACCATGCAGGTGCTTGATCTCGTCGCTGAGGTCGAGCGGGTACTGGCCTGCGATCCCGTGCATCTCAGCGAGATGCGGCAGTGGATCTCAGCAAACGCTGCGGGCGATGGCGTGCCGCCGCACGTACTCGGTCCGCGCCCGGACACCGAGCCCGCCCCCGTCCGCGATCTCGGCAGCGGCCGGCCCGAGCCTGGGCGGCCGGTGGACCACTTCGAGGGCAGGCCACAGCTCGCGATCCTCTCTACCGCACAGGATCAGCCCGCCGACTGGCTGCGGGCCGGCCAGGCGCTGCAGCGCGTACTGCTGACCGCTACCTGGCACGGAGTCGCGGCCTCGTTCCTGTATCAGCCGATCGAACTGCACGAGATGCGCATGACGGGCGGCTGGTGGCCCTGGCAGGAGCATCCGCAAATGATCATCCGGCTCGGCTACGGGCCGCCTGCCGCAGGGACAGCGCGCCGGCCGTTCACCGACATCCTGGAGACTCCGTGAACTGACCCGCCGGGCTGACCCGCCGGGCTGACAAGGCTGGCGGCCCGCGCGCCGCTCACGTTGACGTCCGGGTCACCTCCGACGCGTCGGTCGCGACGCCCGCTATGTCGGCTATGTCGCCGTCGCGACCGGTCACGGCGTTCGGGCTCGGCGCCGGCGCAGTCACGATCACCAGCGGGCACGTCGTACGGGTGACGCAGGCCCGCGCGACCGGTCCGGCGGTGGCCGCTGCCGACGGGGCCGCGTCGAGGGAGCGCACGGTGACCGTCGAACCGAGCACGAGCAGCTCGGCGTCTGCGGCCCGGTCGATCAGCACACGTGCGACCAGGCCCTCGGCCAGCTCGGTGGTGACATCCGCCGGAGTGGCGGACCCGAACGCCGCGCGGACCGCGCGCGTCAGCCGGATACGGGCCGCCGACCGGTCCTGTGCCGCAGTTGGCCGGCCGCCCAGCGCCGCATAAGGCGCGATTTGTCGGCGGGTACGGTCCCACACGTGCACGACAAGCAGTCGCGCACGTCGCAATCTGGCTTCGCCGGCGGCCCACCGCAGTGCGGCTTGTGACGAATCGGAACCATTCACGCCGACGACGATCCGCCGTAGCGGCACTGCGTTCATCACGTGTTGCCTCCCAGCTCGTCGCAATGTCGTATGCAGCGCCGCCAGATCCGCGTGAGCTGCCGACGCCGCTACTTTGACCCGCCCGCGTCTGCCGAAGGAAGGGCAGAAGGTCCCCACCGCGGCGTGACACCCGGCGCTCCCACCCGGTGAGCGACCGCGACGGCTCGGCCGCGAGCGCGCGGGCGCTCGTGCTGGCCAGGGCTTGGTCCGGTTAGCGCACAGCTGACCGCGTATGCCGCCTGTCTTGTCGAGGTTGTCACGGGCGCCGGATGCTGGCGCGGCGGCCCCGTCGTGGTCGGCGTGGACGGCTCGCCGTGGTTCGTGCCCGACGCGCCGCGCGTCGCGCTTTGCGGAACCTGCGCGGACCGCGGGCCTGCTCGTCGTCGGCGCGCGGGGGCTCGGCGGGTCCCGGGTTTGCTGCTCGGCTCGGTCAGCGAGGCCGTGCTCGAGCAGGCAACGTGCCCTGTCGCGATGATCGGCCCCGGTTAGCGCCGCAGCGCACTGCGCCGCTGATTCATTACTGTTGCATCAGTGTGCTTGCATCAGTGTGCTTGCATCAGTGTGCTGCAGCGCTGCCGCATCGCTGTTGCGTCGGTGCCGCACCCGCTGCAGCACCACTCGTCATAACGCCGCGCGCAGCAAGGAGGACGCCGATGACGCACCGAGAACAGCGCACGCTGTCGGTTGGCGCGCTCTCGCGGGTGGAGGGCGAGGGCGCAATGTACGTGCGCTCTCGCGGCGGCACCGTCGAGCAGGTGCGGCTGGAGATCTACGAACCGCCGCGGTTCTTCGAAGCCTTCCTGCGCGGCCGCGCGTACACAGAACCGCCCGACATAACGGCGCGCGTGTGCGGGATCTGCCCGGTCGCGTACCAGATGAGTGCCTGCAGGGCGGTCGAGGACGCCTGCGGGGTGATCGTCGATGGCCAACTCGCCGAGCTCCGGCGGCTGCTCTACTGCGGCGAGTGGATCGAAAGCCACGCACTGCACATCTATCTGCTGCACGCGCCCGACTTCCTCGGCTACCCGAGCGGGATAGAACTCGCCGGCGCCAACCGCCCGTTGGTCGAGCGCGGGTTCGCGCTCAGGCGGGCCGGAAATTCGATCATGGAGACGGTCGGCGGCAGGTCCATCCATCCGGTGAACGTTCGGGTGGGCGGCTTCCACCGGGCGCCCTCCAGTGACGAACTCACCGCGCTGCGCGAGCCGCTGCGCCAGGCGCTCGATCTGGCCGTGGAAACCGCGCAGTGGGTGGCGGGTTTCGAGTTCCCTGACTTCCGCTGCGGGCACGAGCAGATGGCGATGTCACACCCGCGCAGGTACCCCATCGAGGATGGGACGATCGCGACCGACCGCGGGTTGCGGTTCACCGCCGCCGACTTCGAGAACCACGTGCTCGAGGAGCAGGTGCCGTACTCGACCGCATTGCACGCACACCTCGCCGGGCGGGGTGCTTACCTCACCGGGCCGCAGCCGCGCTACTCCCTCAACTCCAGCCTATTGTCACCACTCGCGCAGAAGGTGGCGGCGGCGGCGGGACTCGGGCCCACCTCCGACAACCCGTTCCGCAGCGTAATCGTGCGCGCGGTCGAGACCGTCTACGCGATCGAGGAAGCGCTGCGCATCATCGACGCGTACGAACCGCCCGACCGCCCAGCGGTCGCGGTTGGCGCGCGCGCAGGTACCGGACACGGCGTGACCGAGGCGCCACGTGGGATCCTTTACCACCGCTACGAGCTTGCCGCGGACGGGACCGTGCTGTCCGCCCGGATCGTGCCCCCCACCTCGCAGAACCAGGCCGCGATCGAGGATGACCTGCGTGGCTTTGTGCAAGACAGGCTCCGGCTCACCGACGATCAGCTGACGCAGGCATGTGAGCGGCTCATCAGAAGCTACGACCCGTGTATCTCCTGCGCCGCTCACTTCCTCGACCTCCGCATGGACCGCGGGTGACATCGCGGCCGGGGCGGATCGTCGTTATCGGGGTCGGCAATGAATTCCGGCACGACGATGGCGTCGGGCCGCGCGTTATCGAGCGACTGCGCGGACGGCTTCCTGGCGAGGTCGAACTGGTCGTCACCGACGGTGATGCGGTTCGCCTGATCGAAGCATGGTCGGGCGCGTCGCTCGCGGTCGTGGTGGACGCGGTCCGTGCTGAGCCGCCGTCGCCCGGCCGGCTGCACAGTTTCATCGTCAGCCGTTCCATCGTCAGCCGTTCCATCGTCAGCTCTGGTTCCCGTGTCGCCGGCGGGACAGGTCCGGGCGCGGGCCAGGCCCGACCCGGCGCTCGCCAAGCCCGACCGGACGCAGGCGCAGCCGGATCAGGCGGCGGCGAAGCCCGGCCGCGCATTGGCTGGCCGGGTAGCACCCACGCTTTCGGGCTTGACGAGGCAGTCGGCCTGGCGAGCGCCCTGGACCGGATGCCGCAACGGCTGGTCGTGCACGCGATCGAGGCCGCCGACCTGACGCTTGGCATCGGCATGACTCCCGCGGTCGCCGCCGCCATCGGCGCGGCTGCCGCCGCGGTCCGCCACGACATCCTCGGACCGCACGCAGTCCTCAGCAAACGCGAGCGCATCGCGAGCAGCACGATTTCATGATCTCGGTAGCTTCTTGGCAGCCTTTCGCGGTCGCTCAGACCGGCCACTCAGTGCCATGCGGACTGCCTTCGGTGCAGTTGGCTGTCGTGCAGAGGTGGTGGTGACCGTGCTGGAGAACCCGGCGCGGGCGGGGCAGGCACAGGCCCCCTACGCCGGCGTCGCCGAGACGCATTCCGCCGCTGTGTTCTTCGTCGGCGATCGCGCCTACAAGCTGAAGAAGCCGGTGAACCTCGGATTTCTCGACTTCACCACGCTGGCCGCGCGTACGGCCGCTTGCCAGCGGGAACTGGAGCTGAACCGGCGGTTCGCGCCTGACGTCTATCTTGGCATCGCGGCGGTCAACGACCCCGCGGGCCAGCTATGCGATCACCTTCTCGTGATGCGCAGGATGCCCGCCGCCCGGCGCCTTTCCACGTTGGTGGCAAGGCACGCCCCGGTGACCGATCAGCTACGGCAGGTGGCGCGGACGCTCGCGGCCCAGCACGCGGCGGCGTCTCGCGGCATCCAGATCGCACGGCAGGGGGGCAGGGACGCACTCAGCAGGCGGTGGCGGGACAACGTCGACCAGACCCGGCCGTTCGGATCCCGGCTTGTGATGACGGCGGCCATCGAGCAGACGTGGCGCCTGGCCGAGCGTTTCCTCCGCGGACGTGAGCCGCTGTTCGACGCGCGCATCCGCGCCGGGCGTGTCGTGGACGGACACGGCGACCTGCTCGCCGACGACATCTTCTGCCTCGATGACGGGCCCCGGATACTTGACTGCCTCGACTTCGATGACACGCTGCGCTGGCTCGACGGGCTCGACGACGCCTCCTTCCTCACCATGGATCTGGAACGGCTCGGCGCCGCAGACCTGGCCGACCGGTTCACCGGCTGGTACATGGAGTATTCGGCCGACCCGGCACCGCAGGCGCTGCGGCACCATTACGTCGCATATCGGGCATTTGTCCGGGCGAAGGTCTCCTGCCTGGCCTGGGATCAAGGCCAGCACACCGCGGGAAACGACGCGAGAATGCTGACGGAACTCGCGCTGGACCATCTGCGGGCCGGCGCCGTCACTCTGGTCATCATCGGGGGGGCGCCTGGCACCGGGAAGTCCACGCTCGCGGGCAAGCTCGCCGACCGGCTCGGGTTCACCATGCTGAGCAGCGACAGGATCAGAAAGGAACTGGCAGGGATTCCGCCAGAGCGTCCCGCCGCCGCTGCTTTCCGCGCCGGCATCTACACCACCTCTTGGACCGAACGCACCTACGCCGAACTGCTCCGCCGCTCGGCCAGGCTGCTTTCGCTCGGCGAGTCGGTCATCGCGGACGCATCATGGACGTCGTCGCGGCACCGGGCGGCTGCCGTGGCCACGGCGAGCGCCGCGGCGGCTGACCTGGTCCCGCTATCGTGCAGCGCGCCTGCCGACCTCACGCTCAACCGGCTCAGTCAACGTCGCGGCGGCGTGTCCGACGCAGGCGTGGCGGTGGCACGCGAACTTGCCGCGGCGTGGGAACCCTGGCCCGACGCGATCACCATCGACACCAGCGACCGAGCGCCTGGCCGGCCGGACAGCCCAGCCGCCGGATCCGATCATCCGGTGGCCCAGGCGCTGGCTGCCATCAGGCCGCATGGCGCGCGGTATCACGCGTGGCGGGGCGGGTCGGACGGGGCGCGGCCGCGACGACCGCTCATACCACCAGACTGATCGGCAAACCAACCGTTCCGCCCAAGTTAGGTCTTTCGCCCCTGTGCGGCGCGGCGATGGGACTACACGGTGAGACCAACGGGACACGCAGGAAGGAGGTCACGCGATGCACAGAACCCTGGTGCGGGACGTGATGAGCACCGAAGTCACTGCCGTAGGAGCTGCGACCCCGTTCAAGCACCTCGTGACCGTACTGCGGAGCAAGCACGCGGATGCCGTGCTCGTCGTCGATCCAGCGGGCCGTCCCGAGGGCATCATCACCCCCGCAGATTTGATCATCAGGGAAACGGATCCGCAGGGCGCTGGCCCACGGGGCGCTGGCCCGCGGGGCTGCCCGGACGAGAGTGGGGACCGCAGGAAGGCGACAGGCGCGATCGCCGCCGAGCTCATGTCGGCGCCGCCGGTCACGGTGTTCCCGCATACCACGGTCACAGAGGCGGCGCAGGTGATGCGGCGGCACGCGATAGCGCAACTACCGGTCATCGAACCAGCGACCGGCCGGATGGTTGGCCTCATGACCAGGTCCGATGCGCTGAATGCTTACTTGCGCCGTGACGACGACATCCAGGAGGAGATCAGGAGAGAGATCCTCGGCGGCGAGTTCGCCACGGACACCGCCGACGTGACGGTCACCACGATCTGCGGCGTGGTCAGGCTGAACGGACATGTCCGCCGCCACGACGTGGTCTCCCGCCTGGTCTGCGCCGTACGAGAGGTCGAGGGCGTGGTACGGGTTGAGGAGCATCTGCGCTGCCGCGGCGACGACCGGTTCCCCGTACCGCCGCTGGCCTGGTAGCCGCTCATGACGTGATCGACGTTGATATCCGGTTCTGCGTACGGCGATTACACCGCGAAGGGTGGACCAGTCCGCGCAGCCGTTATGCATAGTTTCCTGCGTCTGCGTCTGCGTCTGCGTCTGCGTATGGGGCGGCCGGCGTGCGCGCCGGGTGCTCCGGCGGCTGGTCTGCCGATGGCGATGGCGCCCGCAAACCCGGTTGCACCGATGTAGGCAAGCGGGCGCTGCCCCATACCCGCCCGGTGGTCCCGCCCGCTTGGGCTTTAAGTCCCTCCCCGATCGGGTTGAACGCCCCTAACCGGCCTGCCCTGCCACGACGAAAGTGACAGTGAGGCTAGCGGCGAGGTGAACGCCTCAGCTAGGCGACCGGATGGAGAGACGTCACATGAAGCAGAGCGTGCGGCTCGGCCGGGTGGCTGGCATCCCGGTCGGTATGCACTGGTCTGCCATCGTGATCCTCGCATTGATCGCGGAGATCCTCGGCGCGAGCGCTCTTCCTGGCATCATCCCCCATCGGTCAGCCAGTACCTACTGGATCATGGCGATCGCCGGCGCGTTGCTTTTCCTCGGCTCGCTGCTTGCCCACGAGCTTGCGCACGCGCTTGTCGCCCGCCACAAGGGCGTCCAGGTGCGCTCGATCACCCTGTGGGTGCTCGGTGGCGTCACCGAGCTCGACAGCCAGGCCACGACCCCGGCCGCCGAGCTCCAGATAGCCCTCGCCGGACCCGCCACCAGCGTTGCCGCCGCAGCTGTCTTCTGCGCAGCGGCGCTTGGGACCGCGAAAGTCCACGGTTTGGCTGTCGTCACCGCCGCCCTGCTCTGGCTGGCGGCGATGAACGTTCTGCTCGCGGTGTTCAACATGCTTCCTGGCGCCCCACTGGACGGTGGCAGAGTGCTGAAGGCGCTCGCGTGGCACCACCACGGCGACCAGGCGCGTGCGGAAAGCCTGGCCGCGCAGGCTGGCCGGTACGTCGGTATCGCCATTGCGGCGGCCGGCGTGGCCGAGTTCGTCGGGTGGCGGAACCTTGCCGGTCTCTGGCTGCTGCTCATCGGCTGGTTCCTGGCTACCGCTGCGGGCGCGGAAGCGCACGCCGTACGCGCCAAGGACGCCATGGCGGGCGTGCGAGTCAGCGACATCATGACACCTGATCCCGACATCGCCCCCGGCTGGAGCACACCAGCGAGTTTCGTCGAGCGGGTGGCACCATATTCACGCCAGAGCGTGTTCCCCGTGGTCGGGTTCGACGGCGATCTCGTCGGTGTCGTCTCACTTGATCAGATGGCTCGGCTCCATCCAGCTCAGCGCTCCGAGCTGCGGCTGGACAGCGTCGCGATGGCACTGCCACCGCGATATCGGGTGGCGCCCGACGACTTGGCGGCATCGCTGTTCACCCGGCCGCCGATAGCGGGCGAGCTCGCCGCTGTCGTGCTGGCCGATAACCGGATCGTTGGCACGGTAACGACGGCGGATCTACGCCGTGCGCTGCAGCTGGCGCCGCTGCACAGCGCCACAAGCAACGGCGCCACAAGTAACGGCGCCGCAAATGACGGCCCCACAAGCAACGGCACCGTCGGTGACGGCGCCGGACCGAGTGAATGGCCGACGCAGCAGCGTCCGGTCAACCGCTAGCGACCCGTCGGGACGGAGGTGACAGCGATGATCAAGACGGCACCGAAAATGACCAGGCTGGCCAGGCTAGCCAGGTGGCTCGGGCTGGATCGCAACCCGCTCCGGCGGCGTTCTGACCGGGCCGAGGCCTCCATCATCGCCGCGTTGCTTGGCGCGTTCCTGGTAGGCGCGCCGCTGGCGGCCGTTAGCGCCGGCCACCTCGCGCAGGCGGCGAGCATGCGTGTCCGGCACACGCAACAGGCATGGCACCGCGTGCCGGCAACTTTGATCGACAACGCGCCCAAGGATTCGAGCTTCATGTATGAGTCGACAACATTCGCCTGGGTGCGCGCACGTTGGACTGCGCCAGACGGATCGGTTCGAGTGGGCGAGGTTCCTACGCCTGGCGGTACCACCGCGGGCCACACAGTGCGCATCTGGATCGACGGAGCCGGCCGGGAAACGAGCCCGCCACTGACATCTGCCCAGCTTGTCGACCGGGTGGTGGCGGGAGTCATCTTCGCGCCAATCGCGCTCGCCGTCCTGCTGCTCAGCGTGGGCGCCGTGGCATGCCGGCTGCTCGAGCGGCACAGGCTGAGTGGCTGGGAGGCCGCGTGGGAGGCGATCGAACCGCAGTGGAGTCATCGCAGCTAAGCGCGCGACCTTCGCCCCTAGCGGGGCGGACCGGCAGGCGATGGGATCGAGTCAGAGACCGAGGGAAGGTGGGATCTATGAGCGCACTGACGCGCACCCAGGTCAGGGGCCTGGTCCCTGACCTTTTCGACTGGATCGAATCGCCCTTCTCCGCGCTGCGTCCCTTCATGGCCCACCCCATGCGATTGGAGGACTACGTCGAAGACGGCCATTACGTCGTGCGTGCCGAACTTCCGGGCATCGACCCGGATAAGCAGGTCGAGGTCACTGTCTCGAAGGGCATTCTCACCATTCACGCGGAGCGGCACGAGGAGACGGAGACGAAGCACCGCTCGGAGTTCTACTACGGCGTGTCCTCGCGGCATATCCAGCTGCCCGTCGGCGCGGACGAGGATGATGTGAAGGCCACCTATGACAAGGGGATCCTCGAGATCACCGTTGGGCTTAAGCAGAAGGAGCAGGTCGCCGGCCGGCAGATCCCGGTCAAGTCCGCGAAGCAAGTGAAGCAGGAAAGCTGATCCGCCGGAGCGGGACGAGCGGCCAGGCGCCCCTGTTCCCTCCGCATGAGCGGCCGTGCCTGCCAGGTGTCAGGCCTGGGGGTACGGTCGCGTCCAGTTGGCGGCTGGCTGCGACGAGGCGGCGGCGGGGTTGCCGCCAGCTAGCGTCGGCCCGGGGTCTGCCCCCGGTGCCAGCCGGGTACACCTGCAGTGGCCCGCAGTTCGGGGTCACGGACCGGTCGGTGCCGGTCTTGGTTGGCGTTGGCTGGTGCCAATATGTAACCAGCTGACTCGACAGCTGACTCGACAGCTGACTCGACATTAGGAGGCGGAAGAAATGAACCGCCGCGACGCCCTTTTCGATGCGATGCTGCGTCACCTCGGTGCCGCATACTATGAATCCCTGCACGGCCGTGCCAGCGCGTCTGATGTCGCACGGGCGGTCGGTACGGTCGAGGAACACGTGGGTGAGTCGCCCTCGAAGCCCCCAGCCACCCACCGGTCGCCGACCGCGCACGCGGGCAACGGTGACGGGCACGAGCGCCGCGGCCGCTGGCACCGCAGAGTCCGTGATGTCATGACGACATCAGTGGTGACTGTTGACCGGATCACCACGTCCAAGGAGGTCGCCACCCTGCTGGCCGAGCACAAGATCAGTGCCATGCCAGTGCTGATCATGGGCCGCCACGTGGCCGGGGTCGTGTCAGAAGCCGACCTCCTCGTCCTGGAGGAGGAGCGCGGCGCCAGAACGCGGCTTCGCCGGCCTGGCGTGCTGCACCGGCCCGCGGGCGGTAAGCACCCGGCCCGCACCGCCGGCGAACTGATGACCTCGCCTGCCATCACCATCCACCCGGACGCAACGATTCCGGCCGCGGCAAGGCTGATGAACCAGCATCACATCAAGCGCCTGCCGGTGGTTGACCCAGCGGGAATACTGATCGGCATCGTCAGCCGCCGCGACCTGCTCAGCGTCTTCCTCCGTCCTGACGAGGATCTCGCCGACGACGTCCGTGCCATCTTGGCCGAGATGCTGTTCGCTGATCCGGACAGCGTGACAGTCGACGTGCGGGAGGGCGTCGTCACGCTTAGCGGCCAGCCTGCACCACAGGACCAGCAAGACATGATCGCCGTTGCCATCAAGCTGATCTGGGACATCGACGGCGTCGTGGATGTGGTCAACAAGCTCACTGTCGCGGCGGGCGGTTGAGTCCGGCCGGAGGCCCGCCCGAGCCGCGTCGACCGCCCGGATCCCTGCGTACATGCCGTCATGGCGGCATAACGACGGTCAGCACCTCCGGCCGCTGCTGCAGCTGGCCGGCCAGGCGGTCAGCAGCCAGGGGGGTCAGGATGACGACACTCACGTCAGCACTGAGTGAACGCCAGGCCAAACGGGTCTCCTCGTCGGTCTCCGCAGGGTGGGTGGCCACGCCGGCCAGCGCAAAGCTCTGGATCCGCGTTTCCTCCCCGATGACAGCAACCTGCGACATCTGTTGTCACGCCCTTCCGATCAGAATGACCCCGACGATCAGGCTGTAGATCGCGATTGCGTTGGCGGCCCTCATGGTCGCCTCCGCACCGTTCGCGCGGACATCAGCGCTAGGGTGACTAAGCAGACGAGCCGCGCGACACCAGTCAGGGCGGCGTACGCGTCCGTAGGGCACAACGATGTGGCCTCATATAATCCCTGCGATCTTCGGCACACCTTCCGGCGGGTAACTGAGCCGGTCGCGCACGTCGACGACGCCATCCACATATCTGACCGCGCAGAGCAACTGCAGCGCGACAGCGTGGCGTTCCACTGGCCCGGTAATGGTTACGATGCCAGACTTGACTGTTATATCGAAAGTGTCCGTATCGAGTGCGAAGTCCACGCCGACAACCTGCTTGATCACCTCGTCCCGAATCTGCTCGTCGGGCCTGTCAAACACGCTCAATAGGTCCACCCGGCTGACTATGCCGACCAGCCGGCCGGTCTCGTCCACGACCGGCAGCCTCTTAACCCGGCGGTCGTACATCACTCTGGCGGCTTCTGCGACGCTCGTATCAGGGCCGACCGTAACAGCCGGCTTGGTCATGAGCTCGGCCGCGTTCACCCCAGCCGCCTTGGCGCGCTCCCTACGGCGCGCCGCCTCCCTGGGCGGAAAGGCCCCGGTGGTAGACCCCGACGACGGGACAGCCTCTTTGATCAGAAGATCTGCCTCCGACACCACGCCTACCACGTGATCCGCCGAATCCAGCACAGGAAAGGCGCTGACACGACGGCGCCTCATGACAGTGACGATGTCCTTATACCCCGCGGTCTGCCTGACCGCCACCACACTTCTGGTCATCACATCTTTGACATTGCTATTCATGGCGATCGCTCCTTCATCTCGCCATTCCAAGCACAGCAAGGCGGCTGGCCGCGTGCACCCCGGCAAACGGCTCCAGCGCCGCCGACCTCCGGCCCGGTGGATAGGGACCAACTACCTGGGACCAACGCCCCGGGTGATCTTCGGGTGATCTGGCGGTCCGCGGAAATGCTCACGCGCGATCGCGGCCCCACGATGGCGCCGGACGGTTCCGGGCAGGATCCGGGCAGGATCCGGGGCCCCGGAGGATCATCCGGCGCCTGCAGGATCAAAGACCCGGGGAGGCGAGGCAGGCGAGATGACCGCTAGTGGCTGGATTTCCCCGGCGCTGGCGGTGGCTCCCGATCCGCCGCCGCCGCGGCGTCCGGCGGCACTGCGGCGTCCGGCGGCACTGCGGCCTCCCGCGCGGCCGCGGCGAACGCCGGGGAGGCCGCGTTGAAGGTCGCGAAGACGCGCTCCAGTTCGATGCTCGTCATGCCCAGGTGGCGTAGCTGCGCGGTGAGCGACCGAGTGTGCGTCGCAGCAGCGCTGCTGGCATCGGCAGTACTCGCATCGCGGTGCGTGCTCCCAGCACCTGCCGCGCTGACGATGTCGGCTGCGCGGGCGGTACCGGCCTCGCCGGCCGCGCCGGCCGGGGCGGTCGTGCCCGCGGCGCTGTTCAGCGGGCCGAAGCAGCCGTAGCAACCGCGGTTGAACGCGGGGCAGATCGCGCCGCACCCTGCCTGGGTCACCGGTCCGAGGCAGGGGGTGCCGTGGGCAACCATCACGCACACGTTGCCGCGTTCCTTGCACTCGTAGCAGACACTGTGCGCGGGAATCGCGGGCCTGCGGCCGGCCAGCAGCGCGGAAAGCAGCTCGAGCAGCTGACGGCGGTCGATGGGGCAGCCACGAAGCTCGAAGTCCACCAAGACATGGTCGGCGATCGCGGTGGACGTCGCGAGCGTCGACACGTATTCCGGCCGTGCGTAGACGACTGAGGTGAACTCAGCCACGTCAGCGAAGTTCCGCAGCGCCTGGATGCCGCCTGAGGTGGCGCATGCCCCGATCGTCACGAGCGTCCCCGATGCGGCACGGATCTCAGCGATCCGCTGCTCGTCCTGTGCTGTGGTTATCGATCCCTCCACGAGTGAGACGTCGTAGGGACCCGCCACCTCTGCGCTCGACGCCTCGGTGAAGTGCGCGATCTGCACCTTTTCCGACAGCGTGAGCAGCTCCTCCGCACAATCGAGCACGGTGAGCTGGCAGCCGTCGCACGATGCGAATTTCCATACGGCGAGTTTGGGCCTGGACGCTACGCCCGCGGTTGGGCCAGACATCAAAGCTCCTTAACAGCGAGCAGTGGAGCGGCCAGCTCGTAGGTCACGATCGGGCCATCTCTGCAGACCAGCAGGGGCCCAAGCTGGCAGTGACCACACGTGGCGACGCCGCATCGCATGTCGCGCTCGAGCGAGAGCCGGATATCGCGTGCCGCGATGCCCCGCTCGATCAATGCCTTCGCGGACACCCGCATCATGATCTCGGGACCGCAGACGAACGCCGTGGCATTTGCCGGATCAAACACGGCGCGGTCGATGAGCTGGCTGACAAAGCCGACATGGCCATGCCAGCCTCTAGCCGGCGGATCTATGGCGATGTCGACATCAGCGCCGCGCCGCCGCCAGACGTCGAACTCGCGCACGAAGATCAGATCGGCCGCTGAACGGGCTCCGGCCAGCAACACGATCCGGCCGTAGCTTTCCTGCGCCGCGAGCGCCGCGTGCAGCACAGGGCGCAGCGGCGCAAGGCCTATCCCGCCCGCCACCACCACGACGTCCCTGCCGGTGGCGCTCTGGACTCCCCAGTCCGTGCCGTATGGGCCGCGCACGCCGATCACCTGCCCCGGTCCCGCTGCGTGGAGCGCGCGGGTGACCGCGCCCACCACCCGGACGGTCTGGGCCAGCGTGCCGGTGCCGATACCGCTGACCGAGATAGGAACCTCCCCGACGCCGAATACGTACAGCATGGTGAACTGGCCGGGCTGGCACGTGCCGATCGGTTCGTCCATCGGTTCCATGGCCAGCGTCACCGTGTCGCGGGTCTCCGGATGGCGCGCCGTGACCCGGTAGCGAGATGGCACCATCGATTTCGTCATCCAGGCGCCCCGGGCCGGCCGTATACGTCGAGCAGCCTGATCCTGGTGGCTTGCAGCCTGCGGACGACGACCGTGACCATGCGGCGGGTGAGTTCGTGCCCGAGCACGGAATCGGCCTCGCACATAGCGCGCACCGCACGCCCGTCAAGCTCAAATGCCTGCGTGGGCTGCATGGTCACCCCGCCGAGCAGCCATTCGAACGGCGGGAACAGCCACGACCAGCCGACCACGTCGCCGCGGCCGAGCGTCTCAATGATCACCGGGCCATCCCCTGGCACATGCAGGTCGAGCGCGACCTGACCAGCCTCGATGAGCCAGCACCGGTCGGCTGTTCCGCCCTCGTCGAAGAGCCGGTACTTGGCCGGCACCGCGATGTAGCGGGTGACCTGATTGAGTCGCGCGATGTGCTCCTCCGCCATCCCGCGAAGGAATGGATGTTGCGTCAGCGGTGGTGAGTTCGCGGTACTCATGTTCCCTCCGGCCCGGTGTGCTCCGCCCCGTCTTCCTGCGCATCGCGTACGTCCGTTCCGCCACCGCCTCCGCTGCCAGGCTGCGTGCCCGTCGCCTCGTCGCGCAGGGCAGCCACCTCTGCTGTGATGTCGATGCCGACCGGGCACCACACGATGCACCTGCCACAGCCGACACAGCCAGACGAGCCAAACTGGTCGTGCCAGGTGCCAAGCTTGTGGGTGAGCCATTGCCGGTACCTGCTCTTGCCCGACACCCGGACGCTGCCGCCGTGCAGATAGGAGAAGTCGAGATCAAAGCAGGAGTCCCAGCGCTGCCAGCGCTCGGCGTGCTCGCCCGTCAGATCGCTGGAGTCCTCGACGGTGGTGCAAAAGCATGTGGGGCACACCATCGTGCAGTTGCCGCAGGTCAGGCAGCGCGACGCGACGTCGTCCCAGCGCGCCGCGCCCTGGCTCGCAGCCATCAGCTCGTGCAGTCCCTCGGCGGGCATGGTCCTGCCCATCCGGTCGGCCGCCGCTGTGACCGCCGTCCGGGCGTCCGCCACGGTCGCGTCGGCGGCTGGCCGGTGCGGAACTTCCGCCATGATTGCCGCGCCCGCTGCCGATCCGACATCGACAAGGAACCGGTGACCGCCTGAGCCTGCCGGCCCGGTCAGTTCAGTCAGCGCCAGATCGTAGCCGGGCCCGGCCTGCGGGCCGGTGCCCATGGACGAGCAGAAGCACGTCTCGCCGGGCTCGGTGCAGCTCACCGCGATGATGAAGGCCGCGGACCTGCGGGTGGCGTAGGGGCTGCCCGTGTGGCTGCCGGTGCCGAGCACCCGATCCTGAATGAAGATCGCGCGAAGGTCACACGGCCGGACCCCGAGGAACGCGTACCTTGGCACGTCCTCGTCCGCGGGCTCTACCTCGAAGCCGCCTCCGCCGCGCCGCGCGGACCAAAGGCGTGACCGCGGCGGATGCAGGAACGGCTTCCACGACTGCGGTCCTGCGGCGTGCCCGAAAGCCGCCGAGTCGCTGCGCTGCCGCAGCCGATAGCCACCCGGCTCGAGAGTCACCCCCCAGCCATAGGGCAGGTCGGCGGCGGATTCCAGCTCTGCGAGCACGATCGCGCCATCGCGAACCGTCGGCCCGACGACCAGGTAACCGGCTCGCCGCAACGCCGCATGCAAGTCCGCAAGGGCGGCGGATTCCATCAGCTGCGCGCCCTGGCCGTCGCCATGGTGCGTGCCCGCGCCGTCTGGTCCGCCCGCTGTGGCGCCCATGTCTGCCCTCTTTCTCCACCGAGCCTGCTCCACCGAGCCTGCTCCGGGCCGCCCTCGTCCAAACACGTGCCAAGCGCCAGTCCCCGGACTTGCCACGCAGCCGCCACGGACCACCCCACGACCCTCTGGTGGACCGCTACAGCATTGTTGGACCGCTACAGCATTGTCACAGCACCGCCGTTGCTCTGGCCATCATCTGACGGCAGCTATCCGGCAGCGGCGTTGGGTCCTGCGCCGCGGATAATGCAGGCCGCAGCCTTCCGTGGCGGCCATAGGGCCGGGCAGGGAAGGCGGGCTCGGTGAGGCTCATCAGGGGACGAAGGTCCCGCGGGAGAATGACACAGGACCCCTGCAAGCGCCAAGCCAACAGGTGAATCGTTTTAGGAATGCGAATCGCCGCCGTGGATTCGTCCTTTCTCGAAGTAGAGGTCTGAAATGGACCGACTTGGCGCACTGGGCCAGGCAATATCGTCGCCGCCGATTAATCTGAATCATCCAGGGCACTACCTGCACTGGGGGGTGATCCAGGTTTCGGTCGCCAACTTCGTCGTCGTGATCGCCATGATCGTGGTTTTCGTGGCCGCCGTGCTGCTCCCGTTCCCGAAGGGGAGGCGGTCGCGGTGAGCAGCCACTCCGCCGAGCCTGCCGTGACCACGGGCTGGACCGGGCGGCTGCGCGAACTTTGGCTCAGGAAGCTTCCCCCAGAAAAGATGCTCCCCGACACGCAGCCTGCCTACGTCGCATCCTGGATCTATGTGTTCGGCGTGCTGACGTTGTCTGCCCTGCTCATCGTGTTGATCTCAGGCGGGATGCTCGCCCTCAAGGGCCCGTCCTGGTGGCATTTCTCCGCGACCGGGCACTTCGTGAACAGCCTCCACCTGTGGAGCGTTGAACTGTTCATGTTCTTCATGGTCATCCACCTCTGGGGCAAGTTCTTCATGGCCGCTTGGCGCGGCCGGCGCGCGATGACCTGGATCACAGGTGCCGTCGCCTTCCTCGGCTCGGTCGGCACTGCGTTCACTGGCTACTTGGTGCAACAGAACTTCGACTCGCAGTGGATCTCCACGCAGGCGAAGGACGGGCTCAACGCATCCGGCATCGGAGCGTTCTTCAACGTGCTCGACTTCGGGCAGATGCTGATGTGGCACATCGTGCTGCTACCGCTCATTGTCGGGGTGCTGACGATCTGGCACATCCTTCTTGTCCGCAGCCGCGGCGTGACACCGCCGATTCCGCTTCGCGAGAGGCGCCCAGAGCCCGTTCACGCCGGCGCAGCGAAGGCAACGGATGCCCGCAATGACCCGAACGGCTCCGCGGAGGCGTTGTCATGACCAGCATCAGCCAGGCCGAGCAACGTTCCGCGCCCCCGCAGCCAACCCGCCATTACGACATCGTCAGGGAGTTCGTGATCGCGTTCCTCGCGGTTGCCGTCCTCACCGTCGGCCTCTCCGTGCTGTTCTCCTCCCCCGACGAGAAGCCAGTGACGGTGGCGTCCTGGGCAAAGGCCGATCCGAACGACTTCGTGGCAACGGCGGCAAGCGAACTGGCGGGCGCGAGCGATAGCGCGGGCTACGGGCCTCCGTACAACAGCACCACCGGGGCCAGCCAGCAACTCGGGCCGCTCAAGCTGGAGCAATGGATGGGGGTGACCCATCCCGTCAACTCTGCGCAGGACTTCGTCCTCACACCGCTCGGATCGATCCCGAACGACGCGGCGCTCACCACGGCGCTCGCGGCGTACCACGGTGCGTCGGCCACCCAGCAGCAGACCTGGGCGACCAACTATTCCAACGCCCTGGCCAAAGCGCCGAACGGCGACCCGGCGGCGGTCAAGGCGGGCGACTACGGTCCGGTACCCGTCCTGACGGGTCGGTTGCTCAACCTGGCCAAATCGGGTGGTCTTGACGGCGCACTGCAGGCACAGAACGGCTTCTATAGCACCGACTACACCAAGTCCCTGCTCTTCCTCTCCGACGGGAGCTATCTCGGCAATCTGGCGGACGCACAGCATCTGTCGGGCGACCAGTGGGGGATGATGAACGAGACGGGTAACTTCCCCGGTCAGGCCTGGCTGTGGCTGTACACGTTTTGGTACCAGATCAAGCCATTCAGCACGTCAAGCAACGGTGACGCGCTTGTCTGGGGCGTGATGGCGCTCCTCAGCCTGTTGTTTATCCTGGTCCCGTTCCTACCTGGGATCCGCTCGATCCCGCGTTTGGTTCCCGTCTACCGGCTGATCTGGCGGCAGTATTACCGTGCCGAACGGGTCGCCGCGCGACGGGAGTGAAACCGTCCCGGTGGCCGCGCTCGGTAGGCGATGGCCCAGCGGACATCAACCCGATGCCCGCTGGGCTATGACTCGTGCGGCGGGGGCAACTGGCCGGGCGACCGCCTAGGACGTTCGGCCCTAACACCTGCGGCAATGGGGGCGATTGTGTTACATATGGCCCCATTGAGGGCCCTAGCCCCCATTGAGGGCCCGCGGATTGGGAGGCGCGAAGTGCCGTTCATCAACCGCGCGGATGCGGGGCGCAGGCTCGCGAGGCAGCTACGCCCGCTACGCGAGCAGAATCCGGTCGTGCTTGGGCTGCCGCGTGGCGGCGTGCCAGTCGCATTCGAGGTGGCGAAGGCCCTGCGCCTGCCGCTCGATGTCCTCGTCGTCCGCAAGCTCGGCGTGCCGTTCCAGCCCGAGCTCGGGATGGGTGCCCTCGGCGAGGGCGGCATCCGGGTGATCAACAACGAGGTCGTGCGCGCGGCTCAGCTAAGCGAGGCGGAGATCGCCGCGGTCGAGGAGCGGGAACGCGCCGAACTTGAGGCGCGGGCGCGGCGGCTGCGCGCCGGGACCCCGCGCGTTCCGCTAGCGGACCGGACCGTGATTATCGTCGACGACGGCATCGCCACCGGCTCGACGGTCCGCGCCGCGTGCCGCGTCGCGCGTGCCCACCACGCACGCAGGGTAGTGGTCGCGGCGCCGGTCGGCGCCGCGCAAGCCGTCAAGAGCTTGCGCCGTGAAGCCGACGAAGTGATCTGCTTGGAGACTCCTTCGGTGTTCTTCGCGATCGGCCAGTGGTACGAAGACTTCACCCAGACGTCCGACGAGCAGGTGGTCGACCTGCTAAGACGCGCGGCCGCCTGGCCGATCACGGTTTCCGCACCGCAGCAGGGCGCCGCGGCGGTAGGACCGACTGACCGAGACGAGGACGTCAGGCTGGCGGCTGGATCCATCGACCTGGCCGGTCGGCTGACCATCCCGTCAAATCCGGCCGGCCTCGTCGTCTTCGTGCATGGCAGCGGCAGCAGCCGGTTCAGCCCTCGTAACCATGCCGTTGCCTCGGCGCTCGGCGCCGCAGGGTTTGGCACCCTGCTGTTCGATCTGCTCACCCCGGCCGAGGAACTCGACAGGGCGCACGTATTCGACATCCCGCTACTCGCCACCAGGCTCACAGCCGTCACCGGATGGCTACGCGGGCAGCCCGAGGCCCTGGGCGTCCGGCTCGGTTACTTCGGCGCCAGCACCGGGGCGGCCGCAGCCCTATGGGCTGCGGCCGAGCCTGGCGCGGATGTGGCGGCCATCGTCTCCCGTGGCGGACGGCCCGACCTGGCCGGTGGGCGGCTTGCCGCCGTGCGCGCGCCCACGCTGCTGATCGTGGGCGGCAAGGACGAGCTTGTGCTTGACCTCAACCGCAAGGCACAACAGCAACTCACATCCGACAGCAGGATCGACGTCGTCCCAGGCGCTACCCATCTGTTCGAGGAGCGCGGCGCCCTGGCGACGGTGGCGGACCTGGCCACCGACTGGTTCACCGAATACCTCGCGAAACCGGGGTCGTCCGGCTCGGCATGAAAGCCGCGCCCATCGCGACGCTCGCCGGGCCCCGGCTCGCCCCGGCCGTGCTCCCGGCCAGGCGCCGTCCGGGGCAGGCGCCACCAGGCAGGCGCGCCCCCTCGCCCGGGCTAAACCGGCGCCTGGCCGGGGGCGCCGTCCTTGGCGCTGAAACTTGAGGTGCGGAGGCTGGAGGTGCGGAGGCTGGAGGTGCGGAGGCCCGAGGTGCTGAGGCCCGAGGTGCTGAGGCCCGAGGTGCTGAGGCCCGAGGTGCGGAGGCCCGAGGTGCTGCCGTGCACGGGTTGACGTGAGGGTCGGCAGCGACGTTAGCTGATATTTCGGCTAATCCGGTCTGAAGGGAATGAATATGTCCGCAACTGACGACCTGCTCGCTAACAATGAGCGCTACGCCGCCGGGTTCCACGGCCCGTTGCCCATGCCGCCAGCCAAGTATGTCGCCGTCGTGGCGTGCATGGACGCCCGCCTGAACGTCTACCCGGCGCTCGGCCTCGCCGAGGGCGACGCACACGTCATCCGCAACGCGGGCGGGGCCGTCACGGCAGACGTGATCCGCTCGCTGGCGATCAGCCAGCGCCTGCTCGGGACCCAGGAGATCATTCTCATCCACCACACCGACTGCGGCATGCTCACCTTCACCGACGACGCCTTCAAGGCGTCAGTCCTTGCCGAGACCGGTATCAAGCCCGAATGGGCCGTTGAGGCATTCGACGATCTTGAGACCGACATCCGGCAATCGATCGCACGGATCAAGGCGAGCCCGTTCGTACCGCATACCGATGCGGTGCGCGGGTTCATCTTGGACGTGGCAACCGGCAGGCTGCGCGAGGTGACCTGAGCCGACCAGAGCCGGCGCCTTCACCGCCTGCGGCCGGGGCTGAGCCGCACCAGCCGCCACCAGGTGAGCAGGATGAACACGATACCGAGCGCGACAAGAGCCGCCATGTCCTTCAGCCAGGTGTGCGCGCTGTGCAGCCACAGCGGATCCGGCTTTGTCCCCGGGACGGGCGGCATGATCCGCGTGAGGTCGGCCGTGGACGCGGGGGCGGCGAAGCCCCAGCGGGAGGGCGAAAGCCACGCGACCTGCTCGAGCCCTGCCTTCCCGTTGAGCGCGAAAACGGTTCCGGTGAAGATGATCTCCACCACCACAGCCACAAGTAGCAGCGGCATTGCCTTCTCCGACGTGTTGACCGATGCGGAGATCAGCAACCCAAGTGCCATCGAGACGACAGCCAGCACGCATATTGCCAGGATCAGTTCTGCCAGTGGCAGGGCCTTAAGAACAACACCGTGGGTCGGGAGCGGGCGGCCGTAAAGCCCGATGAGCAGGAGCAGCGCAGCCTGGATCGCGCTGATGACCCCCAGTACCACGACCTTGGAGGACAGGTAGGCGCCGGCGGACAACCCGGCGGCGCGCTCCCTGGTGTAGATGGCGCGTTCCTTGACCAGTTCCCTGACGGCGTTAAACGCTCCGGCGAAGCAGGCACACAGGACGAGGACCTGTAGTAGTTGCTCGGCGGCATCATTCGTGCCAGGGCGCCCGCCCAGGCCTTGCTTGGCCGGGATCACCCGGATCACCCCGCCGAGGACGATCGGGACCCCAGCAAGGAAGGCCAGGTAGACAGGGTCGGAGGCGATGACAGCCACGTATCGCCTGACGAGGGTGCTCAACTGCGCGAGACGATTGCGCGACTTGGGCGGGGGTGGAGTCTGCCTGTGGCTTGCCGCAGGCGCGCGCGGGGCCAGGCCCGACGTGACGTACTGGGCGTACAGCGGCGACTGCTTGAACTCCGCGGCCCAGTCCCTGTCGGGTTCCTGATCGAATGCCTGGAATACGTCGGCCCAGCCTGGTTTGCAGAAGTGCCTGAGCCCGTCCGCGGGTGGCCCGAAGAAGGCGACACGGCCGCCCGGCACCATGACAAGCAGACGGTCGCACACGTCCAGGTTGGCGACACTGTGTGTCACAACGACGACCGTGCGGCCGTCCTTGGCCAGCCCGCTCATCATTTCCATTACGGACTTGTCCAGGCCAGGGTCCAAGCCGGAGGTGGGTTCGTCAAGGAAGAGCAGCGAGGGCTTGGTCAGCAGCTCAAGGGCGACGTTGACGCGCTTCTGCTGGCCACCGGACAAAGAGGCGGCGCGGGTCTGCGCATGGGCCTTGAGGCCGAGTTCACCGATGACTTCATCCACCCGGTCATTCCGCTCCCTTTTCGACGTGTCAGCAGGGAAGCGGAGCTCAGCCGCATAACGAAGAGCGCGGCGCGCGGACAGTTGAGTGTGCAGGATGTTCTCCTGCGGCACCAGGCCAATCCTGTGACGCAGTTCCGCATAGTTCTTGTAGAGATCGCGATTGTCGTAGAGGACCGTGCCCTCGTCTGCGGGTCGCATTCCGGTCAGCGCGCCCAGCAGGGTCGTCTTGCCCGCGCCGCTCGGGCCGATGATCGCGACCAGGCTGCGCTCCCCGATCGGGAAGCTGACGTGATCGAGCAGCACCTTGCCACCCCCGACGCGCACCGTCAGGTCGTTCGCGACCAGCGAGACGTCGCCCTCATCGGTGAATTGGCGTAGTTCGTCACCTACCAGACGGAACGTCGCACGCCCGATGCCAATAATGTCGTGCTCGGTTACCGTCGCGCTCGAAATTCGCTCGCCATTGACGAAGGTGCCATTGTGGCTAACCAGGTCCCGGATCTCGTATCGGCCGCCGCCTGAATTCCGCAGCTCAGCGTGGTGGCGCGAGACACCGAGGTCGGAGAGCACTATGTCGTTGTCGGGCGAACGCCCGATACGCAGCACCCGGACCGGGGCCCGATGCACCGTCGTCGGCCGGCGGTCCACACTCAGTCCAACGGGCTGGGCCATGGCGCCGCCGACCAGGTCCGGGCGGCTGACCGAGCAAAGCACAACAGGCCCGTCGTCTGGGTGACCAAGCCTGAGCACGCAATCTGAGTTGATCTCGCAACGATTCACGCGCTGGTTGCCGAGGAACGTCCCGTTGGTGCTGCCGGTGTCCTCAAGGATCCAGGCGCCGTTGTCCAGGCGCACGAGCGCGTGCCGCCACGAGACACGTGAGTCGGCGACCACAATGTCGCATTCCGGGTCGCGGCCGACGGTATACGACCGCCCCGCATGCAACGTTTGTTCCGACCCGTGCGTCCTTATGACGAGTACCGGAGTTGCCTGCGACGACATGGAGCGCTCGGTCATCATCCGCCAAGTGTAGAGCGATACGGTGTAAACTAGAATATCTTGGGCCTTGCAGTCTATGGCGGTGCTGAGAGCCATAGCCCGCATTGGGATACTTGGACCGATCCGGCTGCTCTGCGAGTATGTGTCGCGAGATTCCGGTGCTGGTCGGCGCTGCGGCGGGGAGCCAGCGTGCACATGAGCGGGCCGGGCGAGCGCTGGAGGCAGGGTGAGTGACCAGATCCCTCGCGATGCTGGCGACTTTGCACCCGGTGCGCTGGTTGCGGGCTACCGGCTCGAGGAGGAGATCGGCCGCGGCGGAATGGCCGTTGTCTACCGCGCCCATGACACCCGCCTCGACCGGCCGGTAGCACTGAAAATCCTGGCGCCCGAACTCTCCAGGGACCGGGCATTCCGCCAGCGCTTCATGCGGGAATCGCGGGCGGCGGCGGCCGTCGACCACCCCAACATCATCCCGATCTTCGAGGCCGGTGAGGCCAGGGGTGTTCTGTTCATCGCGATGCGTTACGTCAAGGGGCGGGACCTGCGGACACTGCTCGACCGGGAGAGCCAGTTGCCCGCGGCGTACGTCGCGAATGTCATCACGCAGATGGCCTCTGCGCTTGACGCGGCGCACGCGCGCGGCCTGGTGCACAGAGACGTGAAGCCCGCCAACATGCTGCTTGACGCCACGGGAGGCGGCCGGCGGGCCCACGTTTACCTTTCCGACTTCGGGCTCAGCAAGCAGGCTCTCGCGGCGGCGGACCTTACATCGGCGGGCCAGTTCCTCGGGACGCTCGATTATGTGGCGCCCGAGCAGATCGAGGGCAGGCCGGTCGACGGACGCGCGGACCTCTACGCGCTCGCCTGCGCCGCGTTCGAGATGCTGTGCGGCACTCCGCCGTTCGAGCGTGACCAGCGGATGGCAGTGCTGTGGGCGCAATTGTCCGAGCCGCCGCCAGCGCTCACCGGCCGTCGTCCCGACCTGCCAGCGGCGGTCGACCAGGTCATGGCCAAGGCGCTGGCCAAGGCGCCAGCCGACAGGTACGCCCTGTGCATGGATTTCGCAATCGCCCTAAGCGAAGCCTGCGGCGTCGGCACGGGGGATGCCGCGGTCCCGAACGTGCGGCCCTCGCCTGCGGCGCCGCGTACCACGGGAGGCGCCACGCCGCGTGCGGGCGCGGGAAGATCGGGGCGGGATCCGGCCGCGCACCCGGGCACGGAGGTCGCCGCGAGCACCGGGGCCGCTGGCCCCGCCGGTGACGAGTCCCGCGCGCAGCCTGCACAGCAGCCGGCACCGCCTGCGGGCTCAGGCGTGCACGTGCCTAACACCCCGGGCAAGGCCAGCGCTCCCGCCGCCCACGCAGGCACCGAGGCCGCTACTGGCCAGGGAGCCAGCGCTGCTGGCTCCGGTGCCACAGGTGACATGGGCGCCGGAGCTGACACCGCTCGCGGAGCTGGCGCGGGCACCGCAAGTGACATGAGCGCCGCAGCTGGCACGTGGGCTGCAAGTGGCATGGGTGGCGCAGCTGGCACGGGTGCCGCAGAAGGACATAGCGGGTTCGCCGCGGCCGAGCCGAGCCGAGCCGACGCCGGACCCTACGGGAAGCCGAGCCAAGCCGACGCCGGACCCTACGGGAAGCCGAACCGAGCCGACGCCGGACCCTACGGGAAGCCGAACCGAGCCGACGCCGGACCCTACGGGAAGCCGAACCGAGCCGACGCCGGACCCTACGGGAAGCCGAGCCCGGCCGACGCCGGACCCGACAGTGGCCACGCGACCGAGCCGGGGAGCCGGCGGGATCGGCCGCTGATCGGGGCGGGACCTCCGTTCGACAGAATGCCTCCGGGTCCGCCGCAGACGCTGTTTCCGGCAAGCCACGGCGAACCACCGAGTCGGCGCAGGCCATGGACGCGGTCGCGCGCCGTGCTGGTTGTCGCCTGCGCCGCCGTCGTTGGCCTCGCGGGAGCGGCACTCGCGATCCACGCCGCTAGCAACGGCACTCAGCAAGCGGCACTCACGGCGCCCGGCTGCAGCACGGCGACGGCCGGGGCTCAGCCGCTTGCCAAGGTTCACCGCGCCAACGTCGCGCTGCCTGGCGAACCTTACGCTGTCGCCGTCACGCCGAACGGTCAATGGACATTCGTCACACTCGGCCAGTCGGTCGCCGTGCTCAGGAACGGCGGCTCTTTTGCGCCCTCACTAGTGCGGACCTTTTCTGTGCCGAACGCTAACGGCGAGTCGCTCACCCACGACGCACGTTACCTGGTCGTCGCGTCAGGCAGTGGAGCGTTCGTCGTCAACGTGGCCGGGGCGGAACAGGGGAACCCAAATGCCGTAGTCGGGAAACTGTTTAGCCCCGGTGGCCGAGGAGCCGTCCAGGTCGCGGTCTCACCCGATGACCGGTTTGCGTTCGTGACTCTCATGAACAGCAATCACCTTGCCGTATTCGACCTGCACAGAGCCCTTACCCGCGGTTTTGGGGCAGCCAATTTTGTCGGGAACGTCCGCCTCGGCGTCAAACCTGTGGGCGAGCGGGTATCGAGCGACGGCCATTGGCTATACGTGACGAGCGAGATGCGCAGCACCAGCAATCCGGAGGGCACGCTGACCGTTCTCAACCTTGGCGAGGCGGAGAAGGAACCCGGCAGATCGATCGCTGGCACAGTGAACGCGGGGTGCGACCCCGTCCGCGTGATCAACTCTACGGATTCCACTATGGTCTGGGTGACCGCGAGGGAAAGCAACGAGGTGCTCGGCTTCTCCGCCTCAAGACTCACCTCTGATCCGCAACAGGCGCTGATCTCAAGGGTCCGGGTGGGTGAAGAACCAATCGGGCTGACCTTCATCGACCACGGGAATCGGATCGTCGTCGCCAACTCCAACATTCTTGCGGTGAAGGGTGCAACGTCGAGTCTCATGGTGATCAACACCGCCGCCGCTGTGGACGGTAGGCCGGCCCTGCTCGGTCTGGTACAGACCGGTGATGTGCCTCGTCAGTTCGCGGTGGAACCCAACGGCAGGACACTGCTCGTTACGGACTCGAACGCACAGCTACTCGAAGCCGTGGCCGTCGGCGACCTGCCGTGACCGTGCCGCAGATATGGCGGCGAGGACGAGGCCGCCGAACAGTGCGGCACCGTGGATGTTCTGCACCACGCTCAGGAATCCACCGGCGGCTGCGACGAAAACCAGCGCGAGCCTGCGATGCGGCCCGAGTCATGTCGACGTGACGCGCCATCGAGCAGTGCGTGCTCAGTTAAACCTGAGGTACTGGTCTTTCTCGCCGCGTGCTTTCTGGGGATTGGGCATGAGGTATCAGCCGTGGGCGGTGTATCGTAGCATCTCCTCATGACGTGGACCGGCGGGGTTGGCGCCGCTGCCGCAGTCGCAGGCCTCTCCGCCGCCACACGCGTTGCTGCCCGTAGCCCTGCGGACCGCAACAGCAACAGACCAGGGGCGCTATGGGTGCTGATCACACTGTCAGCGCCCGCTCTGCCGACGCATCCGGGGGAACAGCCGTGAGCGATTACCCGACCGCGCCCCTGCCGCTGCAGCAGGCTCCGCGCCGCCGGCGGAAGAAAACCCGCCGGTGGCTTTACGTCATCATCGCACTCGTGATGCTGCTCGCCCTGCTCGTCATCGCTGACCGGGCCGCTGCTGCATATGCGGAGAACAAGATGGCAACCCAAATCCAGAGCCAGGGCTTCAGCAGCAAGCCGAACGTATCCATCCAGGGCTTTCCCTTCTTGACACAAGTCATCGGCCATGACCTTCACAACGTCACAATCAGCTCGGCCGGTGTAAGTGAGGGCCCGGTCGATATCAAGAACATCGACGCGAACCTGCAAGGGGTCCACCTCAATTCAAGCTTCAGCGGGGGGACCGTTGATCACGTATCGGGCACCGCGCTCATCACCTTCGGCGACCTGCTGGGCGCGTCAGGTGGGCCTAATGTGACCGTGACGGCTGTGCACGGCGACGAAGTCACCTTCAACGTGGACCTAGCCATCATCAGCGGGTCGGCGACCGCGCGGGTAACCCAGGTCGGTGACAACAAAATCCACGTCCAGGTGATCTCCGCGGACGGGCTTCCGACCTCGCTGCTCGGCTCCCTGGCCGACTTCACCGTGACTGTGCCGACGCTGCCACTGAACATGACGGTGCAGAGCGTGAAAGTTTCGGCCCAAGGCGTTCTCGTCCATGTCACCGGCGAGAATGTTAGCTTCAGCCAGTGACCAGGATGGCTGCCATCTCCGCGCATCGCGGGGGTGGTGAGGAGGCGCCCGCTGGCACATACCAGGCCTATGTAGGGGCGTTGGAGGCAGGCGCTGACTACGTAGAGTTCGACATCAGGCGAACAGCGGATGGCGAACTGGCCGTCTATCACGACAATCACGTGGGCCACGACAACGCGAGCGGCCACAACGCACTCGCCCACATCAGCTACTCCGGGCTATGTGAACTCGCCGGATACGAGGTACCTCGCGTCGCGGATCTCATGCGGCTCATCGCGGGCCATGCGATCGGTCACCTGGACCTCAAGGAGACGGGTGGGGAGGAAGCAGTCATCGAGCAGGCGCTCGACATTCTCGGGCCCGGCAGGTTCGTGACGACGACGCTGGAGGACGCCTCGGTGGCGGCGATCAAGGGCCGGTTCCCAGACGTGCCTGTGGGCCTTTCCCTCGGCCGTGACCTCGGCGCCGTACCGCGACTGCTCCGGCCGTTGGCCCGCCGCCGCGAGGTGTTCCCACTGAGCCGCATTCGTGCGTGCGGCGCGGACTGGGTCGCCATGCACCAGGGACTCGCGCTGGCCGGCGTGCTCCGCAGGTGCCGCCGCCAAGGCATCAAGACGATGATCTGGACGGTCAACAACGATACGATGATCACCCGCTGGCTGGCCGACCCGTGGGTCGACGTGCTCGTCACCGACCGGCCGAAACACGCGATCACGTCTCGCGAGCGGCTGCGCGGCGCGCCCGGTCCCGCAAAGCCGCGCGGCTCATAGCCCGATCACGTCTGTGTCGCGATGTCCCAGCAGAACCGTGAGGACGCAGCCGTGAGGACGGCAGCATGAGGGTGGCAGTGCTGGCGGACACGCACGCGCCGCGCCGCTGGCGATCGTGCCCGCCGCGGGTCGCTGAGTTCCTCCGTACGGCTGATCTGATCCTGCACGCGGGCGATGTCTGCACCGCCGAGGTGCTCGACGAACTGAGTGGCTATGCACCGGTCCGCGCTGTGCGCGGCAACAACGACGGCGCGGACGTCGCTGCGTGGGGAGCGCAGGAAACCATCGAGCTTGACCTGGACGGCCTCCAGGTGGCGATGGTTCACGATAGCGGCGCCAGGGCAGGACGCGCGCCGCGCATGCGCCGCAAGTTCCCTGATGCGGCCCTAGTGGTGTTTGGCCACTCGCACATCCCGCTCGACCAGAGCGACCTCGCCGTCGGTCTCCGGATCTTCAACCCGGGCTCACCGACCGACCGCAGGCGCCAGCCCCACGGAACCCTGGGCCTGCTGCGGATCGAGCGCGGCCAACTCGTGGAGGCAAGAATCGTTCCCGTGACCTGACTTGCTCAGGCGGTACAGGGCGCAAGCAGACGCAGCAGGCCAGCCGGGGCACAGGCCGGGCCCCGGCCAGGGCATCAGCCGACATAGGTTGCCTGATCCGTAGGGACGATTCGCACCCCGAGCGGCAACAGGGAGACTGGAATGATCTTGAAGTTGGCGAGACCGAGGGGGATGCCGATAATGGTGATGCACAGCGCGACGCCGGTCACAAGATGAGCGACCGCGAGCCACCAGCCGGCGACGATGATCCAGATAATGTTTCCGATCAGCGACCCGACACCGGCGTCGCGCCGTGGCTCGATCGTCCGCCCGAACGGCCACAGGACGTAGTTCGCGATACGGAACGCCGCGATCCCGAACGGGATAGTGATGACCAAGAAGAACAGGATGAAACAGATGATCCCGGCTACCACGTAGGCCAGCGACATCCAGATGCCGCAGAGAATGAGCCAGATAACGTTCAGGATCGTCTTCATCGCATCCCCGGTAACCTTTCCCTAACGCTGCGCGGTGCGCGCCGCCCGAAACCCAGTACGCCGCCCCCGGTGCTCAGCCCATCTTTGGCTGCCAGACCTAACCAGCTTGCCTCATCTACCAGGTGGCCCAGTGGACGACGGTGTCGAAAGGCCGACGGTCCGGCCGCTTGATCGGTGCTAGGGGCCGGCCTGCTGGGTACCCGAGAGCGATGAGATACGCGCAGAACTTGTCATTCGGGAAACCCAGGACCTTGCTCGCCAGCCGCTGTTCTGCGACCGCCGAGTGGCCGCTGCCGATACCGAGGTCGGCCGCGGCGAGCATGATGCTCATGGTCGCCTGGCCGAGATCGTACTGCACCCAGTCGCGCTGCCGTTCGTCGGCCGGCACGGGCGCGACGAGCGCGATCGTCGCCGCCGACCTCGCCACATGCCCGGCGCCGCGCCACACCTTGGCGAGTTCGGCGAGCTGCCCGCGATCGGTGACGACGACGAAGTCCCACGGCTGCCAGTTACGTGACGACGGGCTGCGGCGACCGGCCTCCAGAATCTGATCGAGGAGCGCTCTGGCGATCGGCTCGCCGGTGTACTCACGCACGTTCCGCCTGGACCTGAGCACATCCCACGTCTCCACTCAATTGGGGTACCCGGCGCACTGCGGGCGGAAACGATCGTCACGAGGCGGCGCCGCCCCTGCGCGCCGTCCCTGCGCGCTGCAGGGAGAACTGCGGCCATCGGTCACGTCGGCTGCGCGCTCACGACGTGATCACATAATTCGCTTAATGCGTCGTAGGCTAGAAACGTGACACCGCCGACCGCGACCGAGACGACCGGGCTGCCACACGAAGTGCCGGCGCCCAAGGTCTTGCACGGCTATCCGCCACCCGCCCAGCCCGCGGGTGCGATCGTCTTCGCGTACTGCGGAGCACCCATGATCGTGCGGGGCGAATTCTCGCCCGTCCCCCCGCTCGACACGTGTACCGAATGCGTCGCGGTCTGGGAGCGGCAGCGGCAGGGCGCGAACCGGTGATCCGCGCGACGCAGCTGTGATCTGGACCACCGACCTGCAGACCCGACCTCGCGAGTGCCTGTGACACACCGCTGCGTGCTGCCCGAATCGGCAGGGCGAGCGGTCATGACGGCTCCTTCAATTCCTTCGTCAGCCCATTCCACGTTGCCCACTTGTCCACGCTCGTTGGCGCCTGTGCTTGCCGCAGGAGGCCGACGGCGTCCCGTCGGCAAGGACCTTCGCCCCCGCCGCAGAAGACGCCCGTACCCAGCAGGCCGAAGTCAAGAAAAGCCCAAGTCCAAAACGCCCGGGTCCGCAAAGCCCCACTACAGAGGGCCTCCAGCGTAGGGTCCCAAGCGCGGAGGGCTAAGTGGCAGAAGGCAGAAAAGTGCAAGACGGTTAGGCCGATTGACGACGATGCGCGCCGTTATGTGTGCCTATTGGGCTGGCCCAGCGCGTGGGCCCAACGGCCCGCAAGCCAAGGACCTCGGCCCGATGCGGACCTTTAGCGCGGGGGCCGACGATTACAGCAGATGGATCGCACGGGCCTGGGCGGCCACCACAAGAGGTCCGGGGTCCCCGATGCGGGCGATGAAGGTGAGGAGGCCGTCATGAAGGCATGTGTCGGCGACCGCCTGCTCGTTGACGGTAACGGCGACCGCGTTGGCTTGGTGATCGGTGTCCAGCACGAAGACGGCACCCCACCGTATGTCATCAAGTGGCTGAGCGACGGACACGTAGCCCTGGTATTCCCTGGCGAGTACGCCAGGATCGTTCCCGCGAGCCACCCAGCCGGAACGAGCAAGCTCGCAGCACAGGCAGCACAGGCAGCACAGGCAGCACAGGCAGCAGAGCGCGCGAGGGATCTCGAATGAATCCGAGGGCAGTCGAGGCCGGCGTCTACGCGTTGCTCACCGATGGCACCACGATCCAGATCAAGCCCGCTGGACTCGCAGACTTCGAAGCAGTGCGCCAGATGCACGCTTCGATGTCCCCAGACAATGTCTACCTTAGGTTTTTCAACCTCAGCCCGTACGCGGCCGAAATGGAAGCCAAGCGCGTCTGCAGGGAACCTGCCGAAGATCACGAGGCGCTGCTCGCTTGGCTGGACAACCAGCTCATCGGGGTAGCAAGTTACGAACCGTCGGGCAAGTCAGGGTTCGCCGAGATCGCTTTCGCCGTGGCCGATCACATGCACGGCCGCGGCATCGCAACCCTCCTGCTCGAGCATCTCGTCTCCATCGCCCGCAGGCGGAAGCTGGCCGGCTTTACGGCCCAGACACTCGCGACCAACGCCGCCATGCTGCGCGTGTTCGCGGACGCCGGGCTTCCGGCGAAGCGGGAGCTTGACGATGGTCTCATCAACCTCACCTTCCCGTTCCCGCTCGACGACGCCGACAGCCGTCTCGACAGCTATCTGGACACCGTGGCGACCAGGGAACGCAGCGCCGACGTGGCCAGCCTGCGCTATCTGCTTCAACCGGCCGCGGTCGCCGTTGTGGGCGCGAGCCGCCAGATGCGGACCGTGGGCCGCGCGATCCTACACAACATCGTGACAGGCGGCTTCACCGGGCACGTGTACGCGGTGAACCCCCGCGCTCGCCATGTCGAGGGCGTGACATGCGTGGCGTCGGTGGCGGACCTGCCTGAACCCGTAGACCTGGCAGTCGTGGCGGTGCCTGCGGCAGCCGTTAGGGGGGTAGCTGAGGACTGCGGCCGGCGAGGCGTCAGGGCACTGGTCGTGATCACCGCTGGGCTCGACACCGCAGTGGGCGCCGATCTGCTGGCCATCTGCCGTAGGCATGGCATGCGCCTGGTCGGCCCGAACTGCTTCGGCGTCGCCGTGCCGCACATCGGCCTGGACGCGACCTTCGCCGCGCGCCACCCGACCGCGGGCGCGGCGGGCCTAGTCGTGCAGTCAGGTGGCGTCGGTATCGCCCTGCTTGATCAGCTGTCCCGGCTCGGCATCGGAGTCTCGTCTTTCGCGTCCGTCGGCGACAAATACGACGTGTCGAGCAACGACATGCTGACATGGTGGGCGCAAGATGACCTGACCAAGCTGGCAGTGCTCTACGTGGAGTCGTTCGGCAGCCCGCGCAAATTCGCGCGCACCGCGCGCTATGCCGGCCAGCACATCCCGGTGCTCACTGTGCACGCGGGCCGGTCCACCATGGGTCAGCGGGCAGCCGCCTCGCACACCAAGGCGGTCGCTACTCCCCTGGTTACCCGGGAGGCGCTGCTCGAGCAGGCAGGCATCATCTCGACCATGAGCCTCGGCGAACTTGTCGAGGCAACGGCCCTGCTCGCGAGCCAGCCACTGCCTGAGGGCAGGCGGGTCGCCGTCGTCTCCAACGCAGGCGGCGGCGGAGTGCTCGCCGCGGATGCGTGCGCCGACTTCGGCCTGCTGGTGACGGCGGTCAGCGGGCAGACCCAGCGGCGGCTTCGGCACCTGCTGCCGCCAGGCGCGGTGGTCAAGGGGCCGGTGGACACCACCGCCGCGGTCAGCCCGGCGGCCTTCCGTGCCAGCCTCGAAGAGGTCGGCGCCGATGACGCTATCGACATGGTCCTCGCGATCGCCGTACCGACCGGCACAGCCGACATCGTTCCTGCTATCAAGGCGGCAGAACTGACCAAGCCGCTCGCGGCTGCCTTGCTCAGCCAGCCCGAGGCCGTTCGCCTGCTCGGCCGCGAAGGCCCCCCCCAGGAGAGAGCAGACTCCGGCAATGGCAACGGCGGCGGCGACGGCGGCGGCGACGGCAACGCACCGAGCGACGCCGACAAGAAGGCCGGGCCGCTGATCAGGGACGCGGTGCCCGCATACGCCTATCCGGAAAGCGCGGCCCGCGCGCTTGGGCACGCTGCGCGCTACCACGCCTGGCGCACCACTCAGCGCGGTCATGTACCCGAACTTGACGGCGTGCGCGAGGCGGACGCCCGCGCGCTAATCGGGCGATTCCTCGGCAGGCACCGGCGCGGCGGCTGGCTTTCCGTTGGCCAGACCATCGAACTGCTCTCCTGCTATGAGATCCCGCTCGTCAGCACCAAACCGGTTACCAGCGAGGATGCCGCTGTCCGTGTCGCCGATGAACTCGGCGGGCACGTCACGCTCAAAGCGGACGTTCCGGGGCTTGTGCACAAGAGCGACGCCGGCGGAGTCCAGCTTGACCTGCGCAACGGGCAGGACGTCAGGCGCGCCTACCGCCTGCTCGTCGACACGTTCGGATCCAAGCTCGATCGGGTGCTGGTGCAGCCCATGGTCAGCGAGGGAGTGGAGGTGCTCATCGGGGTCGCGCAGGAACCAATATTCGGCCCGCTCGTCGTGTTCGGTCTCGGCGGCGTCAGCACCGACGTCCTCGGCGACAAGGCCGTGCGGCTCGCACCACTCACCGACGCCGACGCGGACTACATGGTCCGTGAGATTCGGGCCGCTCCGCTGCTTTTCGGCCATCGCGGCACGCCCGCCGCGGACGTTGCGGCGCTCACCGATACCATGCTCCGAGTTTCCAAGCTCGCCGACGACCTGCCGGAAGTCGCGGAACTCGATCTCAATCCGGTTATTGCCCGCCAAGACGGTGTCAGCGCCGTCGATGCGCGGGTACGAATTACTCCGGCGGAGCCGCAAGACCCTTTCTTGCGGCGGCTTCGCTGACACCGGGTCATAGCGCGGCCCGGACCAGAGCTGGGTCGTACCAAAGGAGCCGCTATGGCCGCCTCATCAGCCCGGCAACCGACGACGGCGACCCCATCCGCGGCGGATCCTTCGGCCCGGCGGCTGCTCGCCGTACTGCTAAGACGGTACGGTGTCCCGGTCGTTGAGAGCGTGACAGCCGACGGTGCCGACAGCGCCGTGGAGGCCGCCTGGTGGCTCGGCTTTCCTGTGACACTGGTCGCAGAGGGCGCCAGGCTGGCGGGCAGGCCGGAGATCACGCGCTGCGGTCTTGCCACGCCCAGCGAGGTGCGGATGGCGTACCGGCGGCTCACCGCCACCCTCGGGTCTGCTATGACAGGGGTGCGCATCAGGCGCCAGCCTCAGCAGGGTGCTGAGGTTGTCGTCCGCGTCATCAGGAAGCCCGGTGACGACGCGCAGGTGTCACTCGTCCTCGGCGGCCCCGCGGGTGCGCTTGTAGGCGCCCGCGTGACCAGGTCCGCGCCGCTGGGCCCACGCGACGCCATGGACATGCTTGACGAACTCCGCGGCGACCAGGCAGCGCCCGCGCGGGCAGGCAGCTGTGCGGATGCCGCTCCGGGCGTCGCGGACCAGGACGACACTACCGGCCACGACGGCGCTGTCGGACCGTATTCGGAACCCGCCCCTGTCGCCGTGGCCGCGGGTGAGCCGGGGACGCTTGACCTCGCTGCGCTGGCCGTGCTGCTTGAGCGGGTGAGCCAGCTGGCAGCGCGTGTTCCACAGGTCACCGAGCTTGAGCTGAACCCGGTGATCGTCACCAGATGTGGCGCGGCCGTCGCGGGAATACACGGCCAGTTTCATCGGTCTGAAGTCGCGGAGAAGAAGCAGGCAAGGCTGAGGAGAGTTTCGTGACCGTGGCCGCGCCGACCAGCCGGGCCCCGACCCCTCGGCCAACGGCGGTCGACGATCGAGATCGTGGACAAGCGCGCGCGGGCACGCCCAGGCGCCGCGGCTGATGCGGCACTGGTGATCAGGCTCCCCCTGGTCGACTTCGTCAAGATCATTACAAACGTGGAGTACTTCTACCCCTTGATTCTGGACGGCCGAATAACGATCGAAGGTGACCTGAACCTCGCGTTCAGGCTCGGGGAGATGTTCGGGGGCCGTTCGACCTACTGACACGCGCGGCGGGCCCGGCGATCGGGCAAATCCGCAGGTCCGCAGGGGTGCCAGCGACCGGATATCCGGGCGCCCGCGGCAGCGGGCTGGTGGCGAAGGTCCTGCTTTATCGGGAACAACGCCTGTTTTGACGCCCGTGCGGGGGTTAAAGCGTGGACCGTGGAGGCGCCGACGGCGGATCATTGGCGACTGCCGTCCAGCCAGGAACCAGCCGTCTCAGGAATGCTGCTCAGTCCCGATGAGCTCGCCTCCAGGGGAAGGGAGCAACAGTGATGGACTTCAACCTCGCGATTATCCTGCGTGAGTCGGCGGACGCGTCACCAGGCAAGCCGGCCGCGGTCTACCCGGGCGGGCAGCTGACCTACGCGGACCTTGACGCGTTGTCCGACCAGCTGGCCACAGGCCTCGCGGAATCGGGCCTGCGGCCAGGAGACGCGGTGGCGGTCCAGCTGCCGAACATCCCCCAATTCCTTATCGCGTATTTCGGGATCCTCAAGGCCGGCGCCGTGGTCGTGCCGATGAACGTGCTGCTGAAAGCGCCGGAAATCGAGTTCCAGCTCAGCGACAGCCGGGCGAGGGCCATCATCACCTGGGCAGGCGTCTTCGAGCAGGCAGCCAAGGCGGCGGCCGAGGCCGGTGTGGGTGCCGTCTACGTGGTCGGACAGGCGCAGGAAGCAGCGGGCAGCGCCGTTCCGTTCGAGCAGCTGCTCGCCGCGTCCACGGGCGGGCGACGCCTGGAAGGGCGGTACCTCACCGACACAGCGGTCATCGTCTACACCTCGGGCACGACGGGCCGGCCCAAGGGCGCGGAGCTGACGCACATCCAGCTGTACATGAACGCCGACATCCCCGGGCGCCTGTTCGACATTCGGCCGGACGACATCGCCCTCACCGTGCTGCCCCTGTTCCACGTCTTTGGTTTGTCCAGCATCTTGAACATCTGCGTGCGGTTCGGCTGCACGATGTCGCTCGTCCCACGCTTTGACCCTGCGGCCGTCCTCGCCGCGATCGAACGCGACCGCGCGACCATCTTCGAGGGCGTGCCTACCATGTACATCGCCCTGCTCGCGCACCCAGAGCTTGACAAATACGATGTGTCATCGATGCGGGTCGCGATCTCCGGCGGCGCCTCGATACCGTCGCCCGTGCTCGACGCCTTCGAGGAGCACTTCGGCGTCCTCATCCTCGAGGGCTACGGGCTGACCGAGACCGCGTCCACGACAACCTTCAACCGCACCGCCATCGAACGCCGCGCCTACAGCGTCGGCAAGCCACTGTGGGGCACCCAGACACAGGTATGGGATGACGACGGCAGGGAACTGCCGCGCGGCCAGGACAACGTGGGCGAGGTGGTCACCCGCGGGCTGCACGTCATGAAGGGTTACCTGAACAATCCGGAGGCCACGGCGGAGGCCTTCGCCGGCGGCTGGTTCCACACCGGCGACCTGGGCTACGTCGATGAGGACGGTTTCCTCTTCATCGTCGGGCGCAAGAAGGAACTCATCATCCGCGGCGGGTACAACGTGTACCCGCTTGAGATCGAGGACGTGCTGCACGCCCATCCGGCGATCGCTGAGGCGGCTGTGGTGGGAATCCCCCACGCCCGGCTTGGTGAGGAGGTCAAGGCGTTCGTGGCACTGAAGTCCGGCCAATCGGTCACCGGCCCGGAGGTGATCGGCTTCTGCAAAGAGCGCCTCGCTGCCTACAAGTACCCTCGGTTCGTCGAGTTCCGCGACGAACTGCCGAAGAACGCGACCGGCAAGATCTCGAAGGACCAGCTCACCCGGTCCTGACCACGCCGAGCGCCACGAAGGACCGACAAGCTAAGGGGTCACCGCAATATGACGGCAACCGACCGTGAGCGCGCGCGGGCCGCGATCCCGCGCCGAGGCGACGACTACACGCGTGCCGCCGCGGCCGAGCGCGTGGACTTCCTGCAGAAAACCACCGGAATCCGGGCGGAACATGTCGGCAGGTACTCCGTCGACCCGTCCGCGCTCTCCGGGAACATCGAGAACTTCGTGGGCGCCGCGCAGGTGCCGATCGGGATAGCGGGCCCGCTTCTCGTTGACGGCGAGCACGCGCGCGGTGAGTTCTACGTGCCGATGGCCACGACGGAGGGAACCCTGGTCGCGAGCTACAACCGGGGCATGAAGCTGCTGCATGCGGCCGGCGGCGTCAAGACGACGGTCATGGACGATGTCATGCAGCGCGCCCCTGCATTCGGCTTCGACTCCGCACGCGAAGCCCGCGCGTTCGGTGAGTGGGTAAAGGAGCACTTCGACGTCGTCAAACAGGAGGCCGAGACGACCACGAGAACCGGCCGCCTGCATGATATCGAGCAATACACCGCGAGCAGGTTCGTATTCCTGCGATTCAACTACACGACCGGGGACGCCGCCGGGCAGAACCTGACCGGCCGGGCCACGTGGCAGGCATGCCGCTGGATCCGGGCTAACTACTCCGGGGTCAGGCAGTTCATCCTCGAGTCCAATCTGGCCACAGACAAGAAGAGCTCGCAGATCAACATCCTGCGCACACGCGGCAAGCGGGTCACCGCGGAGGCGACGATCCCGGCGGAACTGGTCAGTGAGCTGATGCACACCAGACCCGAGTGGATGTACCAGGCCCGTCAGGTCTCCAACCTCGGCAGCTTCATGTCCGGGGTGAACAACAATGGTAACCACTCCGCCAACGCGATCACGGCGCTTTTCGTCGCGACCGGCCAGGACATCGCCAACGTGGCCGAGTCTTCCGCCGCGCTCGTGTACACGGAACTGATCGCCACCGGCGGGTACTACTACTCGATCACCATCCCTGCGCTGATCGTCGCCACCTACGGCGGCGGGACGGGGCTGCCCACACAGCGCGAATGCCTCGGACTTCTCGGCTGCTATGGCACCGGCAAGGTACGGAAATTCGCTGAGATCGTCGCGGCTACCGTGCTGTGCGGCGAATTGTCGCTTGGCTCTGCGGTCGTCGCGGACGAATGGGTCTCGTCGCACGAACGCCTCGGCCGCAACAGGCCGTAGTGCGATGGCTGAGCCGTGATCATCCCGGCGCCCGCTCCGGCACGGCGACCGCTCCGTACACCTGCTCGACTCGTGACACCAGGCCGGCATGGACGTGCCCGCCCAGCTGCCAGCTGCGCGCAGCTCGCTCGGGGTCATCGGGACCTGCGCAAAACTGGCCAGTCGCATTCATTCGACTACAACCCGGGCGCTTGTGACCCGACGAGAGATCGGCAGGGCCGCCAGGCGCCTGCCCGTCTTACCATCGGACCATGCCCTTTTCGAGGATCAGCATCGACCCCAACCGCATGAACGGGCTGCCATGCATCCGGGGCACCCGGGTCACCGTGCCGGCCGTGCTCGGTCAGCTGGCCGCGGGCCGCGGCGTCGACGAGATCCTTGCCGACTACCCGTACCTCGACCGCGAGGATATCTTCGCCGTGCTCGAATTTGCCGCAGCCGCCGTGCACGAACGTGAACTGCCGCTCACGTTGCCAGCATGAAGTTCCTCGTCGACGCGAGCTTGTCGCCCATGATCGCTGATCTGCTGCGCGAGCACGGTCATCAGGCTGACCACGTGCGCGACTACGGCCGGATTACCGCGGACGACGACCAGGTACTTGCGCATGCCAGGTCGCAAGGCCAGACGATCATTTCCGCCGATACCGACTTCACCCTCGTGCGCGCCCTCCGCGGCGTGCCAAGCCCTTCGCTCGTCCTGCTCCGCTCGGCCGACCACTTGAGCCCGGCCCAGCAGGCCGCCCTCATCCTCGCCAACCTGGCTGCCGTCGCCGCCGACCTCAAGGCCGGGGCCACGGTCTCGATCGTCCAGGGGCACCTGCGTGTGCGCCCGCTGCCGATGGGCCGCGAGAACGGCACCTAGCGAGCGTACGTGAGCGAGCGTACGCGAGCGAGCGCGGGCGGCGTGAGCGAATCTCGTTCGGTTAAGGTGGGCCCGGACAGGTGGGCCCGCCCGGATAGGTGGGCCCGGACAGGTCTGGCCACGATATGGCCTACCCAACCGGGCGGGGCAGACCTGGAAGTACGCAGCCGCGAGAGAAGGCACCGGATGGACTTCAACCTGCCGGAGACCGCCGAGGCGGTACGTGAGGGCGTCGCTGCGGTCGGTGCACGCTACGACCACAGCTACTGGGACCAATGCGAGCAGGACAAGAGATGGCCAACGGAGGTCTGGGCAGAACTGGCCAAGGGTGGCTGGCTCGGGCTCTGCGTTCCGCAGGAGTACGGCGGCGCCGGCCTCGGCCTGCTCGAGCTCGCGGTAGCGACGGAGACCCTTTCCTCGTCGGGGGCGGGTTCAGGTTCGTCCTTCATCTACCTGCTCACCCCCGGCTTTGGCGCGCTCACCATCAGCAGGCACGGCACGGCGGAGCAAAAACGCGACCTGCTTCCCGGGCTCGCGGCCGGCCAGCTTGAGACCTGTTTCGCCATCACCGAGCCCGACGCGGGCAGCGACTCTCTGCGTATCACGACGCAGGCCCGCAGGGACGGCTCCGACTTCCTTGTGCGCGGTCAGAAGGTCTGGATTACCGGCGTGCAGCGCGCCGACTACATGCTGCTCGTCACGAGGACGATACCGGCCGCCGAGGCAAAGCCGCGTACCAGCGGCCTCACGGTGCTGCTTGTCGACGTGAAGGAGGCCACCACGACGGGCACGCTCACTTACCAGCCGATCCCCAAGCTCGGCTGGAACACGATTCCCTCCAATATGGTGTTCCTCGACGATGTCCGGGTGCCCGCGCACCGGGTGCTCGGCGAGGTGGACCGGGGATTCACGGTGCTCTGGGATATCCTCAACCCCGAGCGGATCATCGTCGCCGCCAGCGCGATCGGCGGCGCGGACGCGGCACTCAAGGTGACATGCGGCTACGCGCGTGAGCGAGAGGTCTTCGGCCGACCGATCGGCACGAACCAGGCGATCGCCTTCCCGCTGGCGCAGATCAAGGCAAAGACGGAACTTGCCAGGCTGATGACCTACAAGGCGGCCTGGCTGTTCGACATGCATCAGCCGTGCGGCACGGAGGCCAACATCGCCAAGCTGACCGCCACCCAGGCGTCATGGGAAGCGGCCGACCGCGCCTTCCAGACGTTCGGCGGGATGGCCTATTCGCTCGATTACCCGGTTGCCCGGATGTTCCGCGACGCGCGGATCGGGCGGATAGCGCCGGTCGCGGAAGAGCTGATCCTGGCCCACATCGCCACGCACGAGCTTGGGCTCCCCCGCTCATACTGAACGGCTGCCGCGGGATCTCGCTCCGAGAAGGTCCGCGGGGCCTGTGCTGCCCCACGGCGCACCGGCGCCGTTCGCGGGCCAGCAGCGGTCAGCTGGCCCCGTGGTCCGGGTCGCGTTTGTCGCGAAGGGCACGTAGGCCCTCCCGGATGTCGGGGCCGGCGAACTGGAAGAACTCGAGCGCAAGCGACGCGTCGAAGGCCGGCCCGGCCTGCCGTAGCCAGTTGTTGAGCGCATACTTGGTCCACCTGATCGCGCCGGCCGCTCCTGCCGCGAGCGTGGCCGCGATCCGCAGTGCCTCCTCGTGCACGCGGTCGTCATCCACGCAGACGCTGACCAGGCCGATGCGCTCGGCCTCCGCGCCGGAGACCGGCTCGCAGAGCAGCAGGTAGTACTTGGCCTTGGCCAGGCCGCACAGCAGCGGCCAGACAAGCGCGGAATGGTCGCCGGCCACCACGCCGAGCCTGGTATGGCCATCGATGATGCGGGCGTTGCGCCCGGCGACCGACACGTCGGCTAGCAAGCCTACCGCGAGGCCGGCCCCGACCGCGGGCCCCTGCATGGCGCTGACCACCGGCTTGGAGCAGTTGATCAGGTTGTAGACGATGTCACGAGCCTCGGCGAGGACACGTGAGCGGGTCCGGTAATCCTCGATCATCTCCTCGATCATCGAGAGATCACCGCCGGCGGAGAACGCGGCGCCCTCGCCGCGGACCAGCACAGCCCGGACCCGGTCGTCACGGTCGGCGTCCCGCCAGATCTCCGCGAGTTCACCGTGAGCGGTCGCGTCAACGGCATTCAGCCTGCCTGGCGCGCTCATCGTCACCTGGAGCACGCCCACGTCCGCCCAGTCGATCCGCAGCCGCTTGTACCGCTCGTATCCGTCGATCACGCGGATCCTCCCGCCGTCGGCGCCTCACCGGCGCGGTCATCCGGTATACGCATACCGGTATATGCATCCCGTTATACGCACCCCGGCGGCGTCACGTCGCGCACCAGTCCTCCGCCTGCCGGTCAGCAGGGGCAGCGATCATCCAGGCCAGGCCGGTGCGCTGGCTGCCGTTCTTGCAACATACATAAGCGCTGCGACAGTTGTGCTAGGCGATCCCAGCGGTCGCCCCCCTGGGGCCATGCGGCTTCAAGCACGCCGGCCGCGCCTGCTGGGTGCGCCGCGCTGGCTGACGGATGCGACTACCGGCGCGACCGACCCGCGCCCGCCATTTTGGGCCGGCGGCCGATGGGCCGCGCGCTGCACGGCCGCGTTGATGAACGCCTCGAACAGGCGCGGGTCGTCGCCGTCCTCCGGGCGCCACTGCACGCCGATGCCGAACGGATGCCCCGGTAGCTCAACGGCCTCGACGATTTGGTCATCCGCCCAGGCGACCGCGACCAGCCCGGTGCCGAGCCGGTGTACCGCCTGATGATGGTTCGCGGTCACTGTGACCGTCGTGCCGAGAATGCTGGCAAGGTTGCCTTCACTGCTGATCCGGATGCCATGGCCACCCGCGTGGCCTGGGCCCGGCGCATGCCTGTCGTGCCCGACAAACGCGGGCAGATGCTGGATCAGGGTGCCGCCCAGCGCGACATTCAGCACCTGCATGCCCCTCGATATCGCGAGGAATGGCAGCCTCGCCTCAATCGCGGCCCGGATGATCGAGAACTCGAACCTGTCCCGGCGCGAATCTGGATCACCGGTCCGCTCCTGCGCCTGCTGGCCATACAACCCAGGGTCGATGTCGCCGCCTGCGGAAAGGACAAGCCCGCCCAGCGCGCGCACGATGTCCGTGAGGCCGTCGCCAGGAATCGGCGGCAGCACGACGGGGATACCGCCGGCCCGGTGCACGGCCCGCGCGTAACTGGCTGGGGCCACAACGGCCTCCCGGACCCAGTCCCCCCAGCGCGCGGGTTCGAGATGGCTCGTAATGCCAATGAGCGGGCGGGACTCCATCCTCGTGCTTCCTCCTGCAAGCCTGTTCCGGAACGCACGCGACGCCCGGAACTCTGGGACGCCGCTGGACGTCCCAGCCCGGCACGTCCCAGCCCGGCACGTACCAGCGCGTGTCCTGCGCCCGCGTAGCGTGCGAACACCGACTCCCGACTGGTCGCGGCCGATGGGCTTTCGTCGCGGCGGATACGCGCCAGCCTGCGCCGTTGCCCCGTCGCATGCCGTCGCTTGGCGGCCTCCCAGAAATCGCGGAATATCCTCCTCCGTCCCATGATGGTGCATTGCCGCCCTGACGTGGGCAGGACCTGAGTTAATCGGCTGCCTGAAAATGGCCGCGGAAACCTGCCTCGTCACGGATAGCACATGTCGAATAACGCGCTGTTCGGAGCGCTCAGCCGCGGCGCGCCTGACCGGCCAGGTTGGCCGGCCCCGTCGCGGTGCCTGTCCGGGGGCGGCCGGCCCCGTGTCGGTGCCCGTTCGGCGTCCGCCCGGCCCGGCCCCCCGTGGCCGGAAGGCACCCGGCCAGTGTTCACGAAAGCGCGATGGGGAACGCGCGGCCCGCAGCAGGCAACTGCGGCTCGGCAGGTGCTACGGCAGGTCCATTTTCCGACCGTATTGCCCCGGGAGACTACCCCCGTGATCCCCCGCAGAAATCGTCGGCCGCCCAGATCAAACTGCCTGATCTGGCCCGGGGATTCGCGTTGTGTGACCTGGCCGAGCAGGCCTGTTCGGATGGTCAGTCAACGGACCGAATAGTACTAATAATTATCGTAATGCAATTGCAGATGCACGAGCCATTGCACGGAACTCATTGCCTTCAGTGGCCCCTTGGTCCCGCTTGTCACGAAACGCTTGTGATCGCCCAGCATGAGTGCAACACTCATACTATGGCGGTCCTGACGATCGGAGGCTATAGGGAATGGCTGGCAGGAAAGTGAGACTGCGGTACCCGTGAGCACAACCCCGCCGGCGGCGAATGAGTTCCATGAGAGCCGGGCACGCTTCTCGCCTCAAACCGACGAGCTCAATCATGGCGTGAGCCTGCGTACGCCAACCGACCACCGGACCATAAAAGAGTCCCTCGCACTCATCGAACCAGTGGCTAAAGAGTTCATCACATCCTTTCATGGCCGCTTGTTTGCCGAGAATCCAAAATTGCGCGGCATGTTCCCCGCATCCATGAGCGACCACGGCGACCGGCTATTTGCGGCGATCACTCGTATCGTCTGGAGCCTGGACAGCCAGTATGCCCTAGATAGCTATGCGGCGGACCTGGGACGCGACCATAGGAAGTTCGGCGTCATCCCCGCCCACTACACAGCCATCTGCGCTGCGTTTATGGCCACGCTGAGAGCCTTCCTTGCCGATGGGTGGACCGCCGAAGTGCAGGGCGCCTGGCAGGACGCATTCGACCGAGTCTCTAACGTCATGATCAGGGCAGCAGACGACGATGCCTGCCAGGCACCGCCCTGGTGGCTTGGCGATGTGGTCGCGCATGACAAGCGCGGGCCCGATATCGCCGTCCTGACGGTCCGCCCCACTCAGCCGCTGCCCTACCGCTCGGGCCAATACGTGAGCGTGCAATGTGCCCGCTGGCCCCGAGTGTGGCGCACCTACTCCATTGCGAACGCGCCCCGCGAAGACGGCATCATCCAGTTTCATGTTCGTGCAATTCCTGGTGGGTGGGTCAGCGGTTCTCTAGTCCATTATACGCGCCCCGGCGATACGCTTCTGCTTAGCCGCGCGGACGGAACAATGGTCCCCGAAACAGGCTCCGCCAGGCATGTTCTGTGCGTTGCAGGAGGCACTGGCCTGGCCCCGATAAAGGCCATTATAGAACAGCTGCTTCACAGCATCACACCCGGCGCTCAGCGCCGTATTCACCTCTTTTTCGGCACCCGGAAGGAATCAGATCTGTACGACCTCACGGCCCTTCGCCGGATGGCGTCCTGTCACCCGTCGCTGCAAGTTATCCCGGTCGTGTCCGACGATGCGCAATTCGACGGCATCCGCGGCCTGCTCCCCGATGTCGTAGCGCGGCAGCGGACGTGGCCCGACCATGACGTGTACATCAGTGGGCCCGCCGGCCTGGTCCGCGAGACCACTCAGGTCCTGACCACCATCGGAATCCCGATCACCCGCATCTATAGCGACCCGCTGGGGACGGACGCATGACACGGGCGCGGCTTGGTCCCTGGCCCTTATACCTTGCGCCACCGTGGCACCCACGTACCGTCCTCGACCACGTAGTCACCGAACAACGAAGGCGCCTCGGCCCGCATGAACTCGCCGATCCGGCCGAATACCAGCCGGATCTCCTCCTCTGCCCCTGAATCGGTTCTCGCCTCGATCGTGTGCCGAAGTGTCCGGATGTTCGCCGTCCAGAGCAGGCCAGTTGCGACGCCATCCGGTGCGAACCGCCGCATGAACGACGTCTTGTGCTTCTTCTCGTGGAACGGCACTCCTTCTTCGTCGAGCCCGAAATGGCTCGCCATCCAGAGCTGGAACCCTTCAAGCTGCTCCAGAACGGCCGTCGCGCGCTTCATCAATTCTGGATCCTGGCGCGCCCACTCGGGGAACCAGAAAGGTATGTCGGCCAGCCGTACGAAGCGCAGCGACTCCTGTGAGATGGCCGTCCCTGGCCGGTGGCGGACAAGCTCGTGGGTGAGCACCCTGCTGCAGTTGTGCAGCACGAAGGTGAAGCTGACGTGCTCGAGCACGGAGCCGTGCGCGCTGGACAGTATGTTCTCCAGGTACTTCGGCTGATCGCCGCGGACCTTCCTGACGTTGGGATTCAGCCCAGGTTCCCAAGACCGGTAGCAGAGCTTGCCCGCGAACTCGGCGAGGTTTTGCGGATCGTTGCCGTGTTCGCCACGCTCGCCGTCGAGGTCACCCCTGTCCAGGCGCTCGAGCCAGCTCTCGCCGCCCACTTCCCGCAGGTAACGGGCGATGGCCTCGTAGTCGAGCTGTGGCCTGCTGACGAGGAAGATCTCAGGTTCGACGCTCTGCACGGTGGCGACCCCAGTCGGTTCTAATGGTCCGAGCAGGACCGGTGGGCGGTGTGCGGAGACTAGCTAACCAGGTCGGCCCGACATCCGCGCGCGGCACAGCCGAAGGACGTTCGCGATAACCCGTTGGCCCGCGCGGCCCTCCGTGGTCAGGATCGACTCGGGGTGGAACTGGACCGCCCATCTGCCTGCGGCCTCGTTCTCGATCGCCATTACCGCGCCATCCGCCGTCATCGCGGTGACGTCGAAGCCCCCGTGCACCTGCTCAGCGGTGGCGTGCACGGAGTGGTACCTGGCGGCCGTGAACTCCTCGGGCAGGCCGTCGAGCAGTCCAGCGGATGGGCAGCTCGCGGCAGACCTATTTCCCCCGGGCGAACAGCGCCGCACCAGGCCGGCCTTGCCGTGCACCGGGCGCGGCAGCAGCCCGAGCGTGCCGCCGGCGTGCTCCACCATGGCCTGCAGTCCCAGGCACACCCCGAACGCAGCCATGCCGCGCGCATCAAGCTCCTTGAGCAGAGCCTCACAGCCAAAGTCGGATGGCCAGCCAGGCCCAGGCGACAGCACGACGAGATCGGGCCCGATCTGGTCGAGCAGAGTAGGCGCAAAGCCCGCTCGCATCGTGGTGACCCGGGCACTCTGCTGCCTGAAGTAGTCCGCCAGCGTGTTGACGAAGGAATCCTGGTGATCGACGAGAAGCACGGTCAATCCATCACCGGGCAGAGTGGTGGCGGCGGGATCGGCGCCAGGCTGTGGCAGCCCTTCAGGCTCTGCTCGCCCTGGGGGGCGACCTCCCGGTCCCCCCGCAGTGGCCTGCGTCGCCATGGCGAGCGTCTCGAGCAGTGCGCGAGCCTTCAGTTCCGTCTCCCGCTCCTCGGCCTGCGGATCCGAGTCATACAGCAGCGTCGCGCCCGCGCGGACCGCGGCGATCCCGCCGGTGATGTGCGCGGTGCGCAAAGTGAGGCCGGTGTTGAGCGAACCGTCGAAGCCGATCCTTCCGACCGCCCCCCCGTACCAGCGCCTCGGGCCCTCTTCATGATCCTCGATGAACTGCATCGCCCAGGTCTTCGGCGCGCCAGTCACCGTCACAGCCCACATGTGGGTGAGGAAAGCGTCGAGCGCGTCGTAACCAGGGCGCAACCGCCCCTCGATGTGGTCGACGGTATGGATCAGCCTGCTGTACATCTCGATCTGGCGACGGCCGATCACCTTGACGCTTCCTGGCACGCACACCCGCGCCTTGTCGTTCCGGTCAACGTCCGTGCACATCGTCAGCTCCGAGTCCTCCTTTGCCGAGTTGAGCAGGGTACGGATGTTCGCCGCATCCTCGAGGGGGTCAGCGCCGCGCGCTATCGTCCCCGAGATCGGGCATGTCTCCACCCGGTCGCCTGATACCCGGACAAACATCTCCGGCGACGCGCCCACCAGGTACTCGCCCTGGCCGAGGTTGAAGAAGAACTCATAGGGCGCCGGATTGCGGTAACGCAGCCGTTCGTAGAAGTCGGCAGGTGAGTCACAGGCATGGTGGAACACCTGTCCAGGCACCACTTCGAACAGGTCACCGCGGATGAACCGCTGCCTGGCATCCGCCACGACCCGCGCGTACGTGCCACGCGCCGGCCGCGGCGGGATGGGCCGGCGGCCCGGCGGGGAGGGTGGGGGGTGCGGCGTGAGCGGCGTGGTGCGCGGCAGGCCGTCGGTGCGCCCACCGCCCGTACCTTTGGTCTCGAACTCGTAGGAGTACCGCAGGGCCGTCTCCCGCTTCCTGTCCACCAGGTAAATCTCATCGGGCAGGTGCAGGACCAGGTCACGCTGGCTGGCCGGACGCTGATGGCGCAGCGTAACCGGTTCGAACTGAAACGCGAGATCGTAGCCGAAGGCGCCATACAGCCCAAGGTTCGGGTCATCGGACCGCAACGCCGCGACAACCTCACGCAGTGCGGAAAAAACCGTCGGACGGCGAGTCCGCTCCTCCTCCGGGATCACACCCTCGGGTGACGGGATGACCACCGTGATCTCGTTGCGCCGGGGAGCAGCGAACGCGGCCGAAATGGCTGACGCCGCGGTGCCAGTGACATCTGAAGTGGCATCACTGGCTACCCCGGTATCGGCCTCAGTGTCTGGAGTGCCTATGGTGGCACGGGGGTTTGCGGCGCCTGCCTTGGCTGCGGTGGCGTCGCCGCCTGCAATGCCTCCAGTGGCTGCGATGCCTGCGGCGGCACCGCCGTTTGCGGTGTTTGTCGCGGCACCGCCGTTTGCACTGGCTAGAATTCCACTGACGCGAAAGGCGGCTTCAATGACGGGCAGCAGAACGATGCCCCTGTCGTTCAAGGCCCGCGCTGTGATCACTGGGCCGCGTGCGATGATCTCGATGCACGGGTCGATGTAGGCCATGTGCCAGCGGCTGTACCTGCCTGGGTACTCCATGCCCGAGCTGAGCACGCCACCCCGGCGGTGATCGACGGCGGACGCGATCGCGCCCATCCGCTGAGGGTCGAAGGGCTGCGCGATCCTGGTGACCTTGACACCGCAGCCGGTCACGAATTCTGCTTGGCCTGCTTCTTGAAAGGTGGGGTCCACGTCGGCCTCTCCGGGATAGGGCCCGGGAACCGGCGGAGCCGCAGACCGCGACCGCCTAACCCGGGCGGTCGCTTGTGAAGTCAGAAACGCGAACGAGCGCCGCCAAGAGGGCGACGCCACCACGGGAGCTGGGCTACGGTCCGCACGACGACCAACTTACCGGCTCACCTGGCCCGCCGCCACCGCGACGTCCAGCCGGCGCCACCGTGATCACGCAGCTATTTCCGTGCTGAAGGCCGTCGAACACTAGACCGGAGGCCGAACGAGCTTGATCGTTGGCCTGCGGGGAACGCCGTAGCCCCCCTGCAGGCCAACTACGACCGCAACACGGCGGCAGCCGAAGGGGGAGTTACGCAACGGTCTGGATTGCGCGAAAACTCTCCGTGATCATGGGAAAGCGCAACGGTACCTCGACGCCGGGGCGATCCTTGTATTCATCCAACCTAATATCCGCTTATCCGTCGCGCGCGGCGGTTCAGTTAGCGAGGTGACATGAGCCTCTACGAGTACGTACCGCACCCGCACATCCAGGCCCGCAAGATGAGCGGGCCGGTGAAGGTCAGGGACCAGCATCCGGCCGACACCGCCTTCGCCAGGTTTAACACCTGGCTGGGCCTGAAGATCACGCTGCTCGTCGGCACCATGGTCTGCGGCTATGTGTTCTCCCTGATCGCGCTGATCAGCTTGCCTTCCGCGATAAAGAGCGGCAACCTGACGATCATCGTCGCGTGGATATCCTCCAATTTCCTCCAGCTCGTCCTGCTGCCGATCATCATCGTCGGCCAGAACGTACAAGCAAAGGCCGCGGACAAGCGGTCTGAGCAAACCTACGAGGACGCCGAGGCGGTGCTCGCCGAAGCGCTGAAGATCCAGGATCACCTGGCCGCCCAGGATCAGGCGCTGGAAAAGCACCAGCAAGACCTGGCGAGCCAGGCTGCGACCCTCCACGCGCTTGCCCAGGCCCTACAGGCCAGGTAACCAACGGTCTCGGCGGGCGCGTGGGGGTCCTTCCTGCAGCAAGGCCAATCCGCATGACCACGGGACCCCATCTCGTGCCCGAGGCGGTCTACGACGACTAGGTGGCACGGCTGGCGGAGAAGGAATCGCAGCTGCAACTGTCCCAACTGCGCCACGTAACCACATCACGTGCCGCCGCCACCTCGCTTGCGGAGAACTACACCGGTTACCCGCCGCTGAAACTAGCCACCGTGTATGCTCCGGCTTCGCCCCACGCGCCGTGGCTCATCGCCGTGTCCCGCCCACAGCCACCCCGCAGGGCAGAAAGTGTCACGCTGCGCAGCCGTTCAGGACAATTCCCCGCGTCAGGCGTCGGCGGCGAGCATGCGGGCAGCCAGATACTCATGGATCTCGATCATCGGCGGCCGCTGTGCGACCGAGACATCACTGACGTCCGCGTGATGCCCTCCCGCGTTCCTGCGGAACTGCGTGAGCAGCGCCGTGGGCTCCCCACTGGCCACGATCTGGCCGTGGCGTTGCAGCCGTGACCAGGCGGTCCACATGATCTGGCTCGACATCCGGCCGAGCGCGGCGGTGCCCTGATGCGAGTGCACCCTCGTGCCCAGGTCCACCTGCGCCATTGCGGCCAGGCCGTGCGCCTCGAAGAGGTCGACGAGCAGACCGAGTTCGACCCCGTAGCCGGTGAAGAACGGGACCCGCTCCAGTACAGCGCGCCGCGCCGCGTACTCACCGGAAAGCGGCTGGATGAAACCGGCCAGGTGCGGCCAGTGCAGGTTTAGCAGCGGGCGCGCGACCAGTTCGGTAACCCGGCCACCGCTGTCGGCAGATCTTTCCAGCGGCCGATCGTAGCTGGCCTTGACGAAGCTGATGCCCGGGTCCGTCAGCAGCGGGCCGAGCAGTCCGGTGACAAACGACGGCGAGAAGTTCCGCACATCGGCGTCGAGAAAGACAATCAGGTCGCCCGTGGTAACCGCGAGGGACTTCCACAGCGCCTCGCCCTTCCCCGACTCTGGCCGTAGCCGCGCGAGCACGTCGTCCTGCGCGAACACCTGCGCGCCCGCGGCGGCAGCCACCCTGGCCGTGTCGTCGGTAGATCGTGAATCGATCACGACGATCTCATCGACAAGCGGCTGCGCCTGCATCAGCGAGCCGCGGATCGCCGCTACGATCGAGCCCACCGTGCGGCGCTCGTTGTAGGCGGGAAGCACCACGCTGACGCGGGCCGTCCCTTTGGCGGCTGCGAGCGCGGGCGGGGACCAGTCCGCCGCGGCCGTCGTGGCGTCCCGCAGCCAGGTCCTGACCTCAGGCAGCAACGCTTCCCCCCTACGCGTGTCACGTTCCGACGCCTGCGCATCGATATCTCTACGGGCCACTGAATACACCCCGGAAAACACGTTTCACCAGCGCAAACGTTTCAGGCGTGTGAATATTTCCTCGGCTGGGTGCGGGACCCTAGTCAGCACGGCACGCCCTATCGGCCCCCGTTTGTCACTCGCTGTCGTGCCGCTCGAGGAAATCGTACACGTCGCCCTGATCGACGCCGGGGAACGAGCCGGTCGGCAGCGCAGACAGAATGTGCGAGTGCGCACGGGCGGACGGCCACGCCATGCCCTCCCAGCGCGCGGAAAGCCCCGCAGGCGGGCGCTGGCAGGAGGTGGCGCAGCCGCTGACCGAACATCATAAGGTCTAGACCATATCAGGCGGTCCAGCAGGTACGTGCCGGGCTCAAGGCCATCTACCCTTCCGGTTGGCAGGTCGCGGCGGACGCCAACCTGGCCGGCCAGACGTACCCCGACCAGAGCTTGTATCCGGCCAACTCGGTTCCGCGGGTGGTACGCCGCATCAACAACGCGCTGCTGCCCGCTGACCAGATCACCTGGTCAGCGGGCAAGGCCGAAGAGGCTCCGCATTGGCTGGCCCCGATTGTGGCAGACGCAGAGGCCGGATTCGGTGGCGTGCTCAACGCCTACGAACTGATGAAAGCGCTGATCGCGGCCAGTGCCGCGGGCGTGCACTGGGAAGATCAGCTTGTGTCCGAGAAGAAGTGCGGTCACCTCGGCGGCAAAGTGCTCATCCCGACTGGGCAGCACATTCGCACCCCGAGCGCGGCCAGGCTGGCCGCCGATGTGTGTGGCGTGCCTTCGATTGTGATCGCGCGGACCGATGCACAGGCCGCCACTTTGATCACGAGTGATGTGGACGAGCGCGACCGCGAGTTCGTCACAGGCGAGCGGACGGCTGAGGGCTCTTACCATGTGCACAACGGCATTGAGGCCTCCATCGCACGCGGGCTGGCCTACGCGCCGTACTCGGATCTGCTGTGGATGGAGACCTCCACCCCGGACCTCGCTGTGGCCAGGGAGTTCGCCGAAGCGATCAAGGCGAAGTACCCAGACCAGATGCTCGGGTTCAACTGCTCACCCTCGTTCAACTGGCGCAAGCACCTGGATGACGGCACGATTGACAAATTCCAGCGCGAGCTCGGCGAGATGGGATACAAGTTCCAGTTCATCACGCTTGCCGGATTCCACGCGCTCAACTACTCGATGTTCGACCTCGCCCGAGGATACGAGGCCGAGGGGATGCCGGCCTATGCGCGCCTGCAGGAAGCGGAGTTCGCGGCCGAGAAGGCCGGTTACACCGCGACCAGGCACCAGCGTGAAGTCGGCACCGGATATTTCGACCTGGTCAGCACGGCGATCTCGCCGAACTCGTCCACGTTGCACTGACGGGCTCTACCGAGGACGAGCAGTTCTTCGAGGCTCATTGAAGGACCGTGACTGGTCGTGGCCGGGGCGGGCGAGCGGTGCGGTGCTCCCCCGCCCCGGCGTCATCGCGCCCCCTCCGGCCGCGTGCGGTGACCCGCCCCCACCTGCCGCGTGCGGTGACCCGCCCCTATCGACCGCGTGTAGCGGCCCGGGGCGGAGGTTGTCGAATAGGCCGCCCCAGGACGAGATCAGGCCGCCGTAGGCGATATTGATCGAAACGAGCACCGCGATCATGGTAAAGGTGTAGCTGGCCAGGAGCAGCCCGAGCCGGCTTGCCGCCCGTGTCACGCGCGGTCCTGCCACCCGGTTCCACAGCAGCATCGTGGCGGCGGTGGCGAGGATCGCCAGCACGATGGTCAGGGCGCGCAGCGAAAGGCTGGTGAGACTCACCGTCGGCCTCCCGGGCGGTGCGATGCGATTGGGACTGGCCCGGCGAGCCGCCTGGAGAGCCAGGAGAAGGCCGTGGGCAGCATCTTCTGCCAGGCGCCCTGGTTATGGCCGCCGCCGAGCGGTGCGACGAACGATTGAACTTCGGTGGCGCGCGAGAGCGGGTTGGCCCTGGCCGCGTCGATCATCTGCTGTGGCTGCGAGGGCGGATCCGACCTGTCTTGGCCGCTTGCCGTCATCAGCAACGACACCGCGGGCGTGCGTTGATGGCCGATCGCCCACAACGGGCTGTTCCGCGTGGATAGCGCGCGATCCTCTGTCAGCAGCCGCGACTCGGGTACGTAGTAGCCGGATAGCGAGACCGCTGCGTGGAAGCGTTCTGGGTGCTGAAGAAGGAGCTTGGCCGCGCAAAAACCGCCGGTGGAATAGCCCATCAGCCCCCAGCCCGCCGCTGACTCGATGGCACGGAAGTTCCTCAACACCATTCCCCTGACATCCTGGGTGATCCAGGTGGCTACGTCGCCATCACCAGGCACGTCGCTGCATTCCTGGTTGTCCCATGGCGCCGACCGGTCAGCGAAGGGGGTGATTTGCGGAATCACGAGAATGTAGGGGTGCGATTTCCCGGCCGTGATCGCCGCGTTGAGGTGGGCGACCACGTGCATGGCCCGCATCCAGCCGCCGGGCGAGTCAGGCACGCCATGCAGCAGTTCGAGCACGGGAAAACGCTCATCCGGTTTCCGCGCATACTGCGGCGGTGTCCAGACGTACACCTGGGCACGGATTCGTGATGCGGGCCCGGTGAAGGTCGTCCCCACAAATCCGCCGTAACCAGCCGGTGTGAACTGTGGCCGGCCGCCGGCAGTCGGCAGCTGGCGGCCAGCGCCGACCGCCACGTGCCGGCTCGCGGGCACTACAGGTTGTGCGCGAGGCACAAGCGGCGGCGCATGTCGCCGCCTGCCCCCTGCCCCGGCCCGGCGAGCACGCGCGGTGTCCGCCAATGACGCCACATTTGCCCGCGCCGACAATGCCGCGGCCGAGCGCGCGGACGCCGAGCGCGCGGACGCCGACCGTGCCGACACCGACCGTGCCGACACCGACCGTGCCGACACCGACCGTGCCGACACCGACCGTGCCGACACCGACCGTG
>DATIYI010000192.1:0-3742 GCA_035517695.1 Streptosporangiaceae bacterium | reverse complement strand
AGGCGGCCGACGTCACCGGCTGGGACTTCAGCTGGCTGGACGGGCGCGCAACCGAGGAACGCCCGCCCTGGGGATACTCCCGGCTGCTGGCCGAGCGGCTCCCGCAGGCGGGCTCGGCGCTAGACATCGACAGCTGCGGCGGCGAGATCATCGCATCGCGCAGGTTCCCCAGCTCCCGGTCCGGATGTGCGTGACCGAGAGCTGACCGCCCAACCTCGAACGCGCCCGTGCCCTTCTTTCGCCCCGCGGCGTCGAAGTCGTGACCGTCGCCGAACACGCCCCGCTTCCGTTCCCCGACGCCAGCTTCGATCTCGTCACCAGCCGCCACCCTGTCCGTCCGGACTGGCCGCAGATCGCACGCGTCCTGACCGACGGCGGCACCTACCTGGCCCCGTCGGCCCGGCCTCCGCGTCCGAGCTGATCGAGTACTTCCTCGGACCCCTCCCCGAAGCCCACAGCGCGCGGGACCCGCGCGCCGAGGCCGCCGCCGAGGCAGCGGGGCTGACCGTCCTGAACCTGCGCACAGCACGGTGCCACATGGAATTCTGCGATGTCGCCGTCATCTACATCCTCCGCAAGTGCATCTGGCGGGTGCCCGGCTTCACCGTCGGCCGCTACCGCGACACCCTCCTGCGACTCGACGCCAGGATCCGCGCGCAGGGGCCGTTCGTGACACACTCCACCCGCCATCTCATCGACGCTTACCGCACCCCTCGCCACTATCGATGAAGCAACCACGCGCAGGAAAGCAACCGCCAGCCGCCCAGAGGGCACTGCGGCCCAGCTCCGATCACCTATCCGGTATCACGCCGAGAGCTTCGCCGTGAACCCGAAGCAATCGCCAGACCGAGCCGTAAGGCGGGTCGGCGCGCGCGCTGGCGCGGATGGCTGTTACGGACCGCGACTGCACCCATGATGGGTCTTGGCTGACCGGGCGACGAATGGCCTCACGTCACTTTCGCGGGGGTGATTCGTGTGCGGGGTCGAGCCGGGTGATGTTGTGGGCTGCTTCCAGTTGATCGGCCAGCCGGTCCCGTTCGCGCCGCAGCCCGGCGTTCTGGCTGGCCAGATGCCCGGCCGGTCGCGCCGCGGATTCTGCCCGCCGGGCTGGGCCATGCTGTCACCGGCAGGGTGGCGGATCTCGGTGCCGATGTCGCGGACGTGCCGCCAGAAGGTGCGTTGCTCAGCCCGAGGCGCGCGCGCCAGGGCGAGCACGCTGGGTTTGCGCGAGAATCCCCATCGGGCTACCCGTCCGGTGCATGCGAACTGAACTGGGCGATCTGTTCGCTCAAGGCTCTGAGATGGGCTCCACCCAGGTAAGCAAATAGTCGGCGATCCGGAGCACTGCTGGCAGACGACGCTGTGCCGGTCGGGGTAGGTCCTTGTGACGTTGTGTGATCGCGCGGTTGGGCTTAACGGTCAGGCGAATCATGGGCTGGGCGCGAGCCGGGGTCGGCCGGGCGCTGGGTCCGCTGTGGTGGTGCGCTAGCCCTTGACGTAGGCCAGGCTCTCGGCGAGCCGACCATTTCGGACCCAGACGATATCCACGCCGCGCACATGCCCGTCTGCCCAGTCGTAGCGCCAGCGCACGACGGCGCGTCCTGAGCCGTCGGAGAACTGCTCTTCGACGGAAAACCGGGCCCGGGGCGTGGCCGCCAGTATCCCTGCCCAGATCTGGCGCACCGCGTCCCGGCCTTCGTAGCGGGTGCCGTCGGGTGCTGGCGAGGTGGACTCGAAGACGATGTCGTCGGTAACCAGGGCCATGGTCGCATCAATATCATGGGCATTGAGGGCGGCGGTGAAGTGGTCCATGAGATCGTGCTGGCGTGGCCGTGGAAATCGGTGAGAGCATGCGTTGATGGTCCGCGGTGGATGCTTCCGGGTCATGAGGTGAACTACCTATCTTCGAACGGTGACATGAGCCCGTGGCGCACAGCGAACAAGCCGGCCCGGTCCCGGTTGGACGCTGCGATCTTGGTGTAGATGTGCTCGACGTGGTTGTCGACTGTCTTCCGGGCGATGACCAGACGCTCAGCGATCTGCCTTGTTCGACAGGCCCCGCGCGAGCAGGCGGAGCACCGCAACCTCCCGGGTCGTCAGGCCTGCGGGCCATTCACGGCGACGCCGGACTAGATGCCCGGCTGCCTTGAGCACGGCCTCGGCGCTCTCCGCGTCGTGCCGGGCGGCGCGTACCTCCGCGCGGAGGTACGCTGCGGCGTCGGCGGCCGCGAGCGCGGGCCGGTGCGGTCTGGGTTCCAGCTTGGCGGCATATGCGTCGGCCGCGGCGAGCAGCTTCCCCGCAGGGGTCATCGCGTCGCCGCGCAGGCCGTGGGGATAGCCCGACCCGTCGATGCGCTCATGGTACTGTGCCGCGGTGGCGCCCAACCGGGCCAGTGCAGGCGAGGAGGCGAGCATGCGCTCGGTCAGGTACGGATGGAGCCGTACACGCTCGATCTCGGCCGGAGTCAGCGGGCCGGGCTTGTCCCAGACCGCGTTCGAGATACCCAGCCGCCCTAGATCGTGGAGCAGCGCCGCCCGGCGCACGTGGGTGACATCGCCCGCCGGCCAGGACAGCGGCGTCGCGGCCGCGGTTGCGAGCCCGGCGACTGCCTGCGATCGCATCGAACTGCAGACGACACCCTGGTGGTGGCAGCCGCCATTCCCGGTGACCTGACCCGCCGCGGTGCCGCCTGTCCGGCTGGGACGCGCTGGACAGCCGACTGAGCCGGCCAAACCGCGGAAACGCCGATCCAATCAGGGCAACCGCGGTGACCGACTGTGACCGGAACGGCGAACGGTATCCGCCGATAGGTAGGTCTAGCGGCTCCTTGGCACGCGACGAGTTGTTGCACGCGGAATTGGCGGTTCGGGTTCGCTGATCAGCAGCCTTGGTCTGCGGATTGCGTGCCGCTAGGCCGGCGGGCCATCTGATGAGGAGACGGGTTGCGTTCGAGTGCCTCGAGGTTGGCGATGACCTGCCGTGCGTAGTGGCCGAAGATCGGGCGGCCGGCGATCCGGAACAGGGTGCCGAAGAAGAGCCCGCGCGGATTGCGGCGGAAGGTGCGCTGCCACACCATCTCGACCCGGCTGCCGCGCTTAGATGGCGTCGCGGTGAGCTGCCAGCTGCTGCCTGGGTGGGCGTAGACGTTGGAGCCGGTCACCGTCGCTGTGACCCGGCCGGGTTGGGACCAGTCGTAGTGGCATCGTTCCCAGTTGATGCCGATGCCCGCGGGGGTGCCTTCGGTCGCGTCGGCGGTCGTGTCGCTGAGCTCGTGGACGGTGAGGTGCTCGGCGCGGACGGCCGGCCACACCTGGATGCGCTGCGGGCCGAAGTCGTGGGCGGCGTGCAGGACACGTGCGGGCGGGAGCGTGCAGCCGGTAGCGATGCGGATGGTGGGCATGGTCAGCTCGCTTGCAGGTGTCGGCCGAAGAAGCCGAGGGTCTGATCGATCTTGGCGGGTGTGATGATGTGCCCGGTGCCGGGCAGGACGGCGATCTCTCCGTTGGTGAGCTGCCGGTAGGCGGTGACCGCGTCGTCGAGCGTGCAGTAGTCGTCGCGGTCGCCGACGAGGATCAGCGTAGGGGCGGTGATCTTGGCGAGGTCCTCGAAGGTGTAGCCGGGGGGCTGGGTGGTGCGGTGGAACGCCAGCCGCAGGTACTCGGCCCAGTGCCCGTCGCCCTGCCCGCCGTCCTGGTCGGCCTTGAGCAGCTCGAACATCGGCCTCATCTGCTCGTTGTGGGT
>DATIYI010000191.1:0-42970 GCA_035517695.1 Streptosporangiaceae bacterium | reverse complement strand
TAGTGCGCACGGGGCGGACGGCGCCGTCTCCTGCGGGGCGGCTTCTCGCCTTTGCCGTCGGCGGGCCGCCTGGTGGCGGCCCCGCGGGCGGCTACCCCTTTGTCAGTGCCACCTGAAGCGGCGGGTTCCGCCCCGGAACCGTTCGGTAGCGGCCGGCCCGACCGCGTACGGCGCCTGACCCTCGCCCGCTTGGCGGTCGCTTCGCGCGGCTGTGGGGCGCGGCTGCGTCCGGTCTCTCCGATGTCCTCGACCGCCTCGGCCTCAAGCCCTGCTCGCCCCCGCATCGCCCTCGGCAGCATGCCGGTCGCGGACGCGGGGATCCGCAGTTCGGTGTAAAGCTGCTCCGAGGTGGAGTAGATCTCGGCGGGCTCAGGTTGCCCGAGCCCCAGAGCCGCATCGATCAGCTTCCAGCGCTGCAGGTCACGCCAGTCGGCGAAGGTGACAGCGACGCCGTCGCGACCGGCTCGGCCAGTGCGGCCGATGCGGTGCAAATAGGTCTTGTCGTCTTCCGGGCACTCGTAGTTGACCACATGGGTGACGTCATCCACGTCAAGGCCCCGGGCCGCGACGTCGGTCGCGACGAGCACATCGACCTTGCCGCCGCGGAATGCCCGCAGGGCACGCTCCCGCTGCCCCTGGCCAAGGTCTCCATGCACCGCCGCGACTGCGAAGCCCCGACCCGTCAGCGCGCCTGCCACCTGGTCTACCGCCCGTTTGGTCTGGCAGAACACCATGGTCAGGCCGCGATCTTCGGCCTGCAGTACGCGAGCGAGCACCTCGATCTTGTCGAGGTGGTGGATGCGGAACACATGCTGCTCGGTGCTAGGCACCAGTTGCGGCGCGTCGTGCTGCTCGGCCCGCACATTCATCGGCTGGCGCAGGTAGCGGCGGGCGAGACCGACTACTTCGCCGGGCATGGTCGCCGAGAACAGCATTGTCTGCCTCGCGCCGGGGATGAGCTGGAGAATGCGCTCGATGTCGGGCAGGAAGCCCAGGTCGAGCATTTTGTCCGCCTCGTCGAGGACGAGGGTCCGGGCGCGGGCGAGCACCAGGTGACGCTGTCTCGCCAGGTCGAGAAGCCGACCGGGGGTACCGACGACCACGTCGACCCCACCCTGGAGCGTCTCGATCTGCGGCTCGTAGGCGCGGCCGCCGTAAACGGTCAGCACGCGTGCCCCCGCAGACGCGCCATCGGCGCCGAGCGTCATCCTCTCCCCGGCGGCCTGAATGTCACCGGCGACCTGGATTGCCAGTTCGCGGGTCGGCACAATGACGAGTGCGCGCGGCTCCCGGGCGCTCCGCACTTCGTCCGGGCCAAGCCGCTGCAACAGCGGGATACCGAATGCGAGAGTCTTACCTGTGCCGGTTCTGGCCTGGCCGATGATGTCGTGGCCGGCGAGCGCGATCGGCAGCGTGAGGGACTGGATGGGGAAGGCGTACGTGATTCCCCGCCCCTCGAGCGCCTCGCAAATAGGGTCTATGACGCCGAGTTCACGGAACGACGGAGCCTGCGGCTCCGCGATGATCCGGTCGTCCGGCATGCTTTGGTCTGTCAGGGTGTCACTTGTCAGGGCTTCCGCCTCCATCATGAGGCCGGCCTGCGGCCTCGTCGTACTGCCGACTGCCGCCGCCGCCCCCTGCCGCCTGCTCCCTCAACGGGCGATGCAGACGGTCTGGCCGAGCAATAGCCGACCGAACGTATCTTGACCGATGCCATCGGTCACTAGACGGTACAACGCCGCCGAGTGGGCCCCAAATTCCGATCAAGAGCCGGGCATAGTGTAACTGACATCACGCCGTCACGCTCGGCGGTGACCTAGCGATCCTTGGTCGCTAGCGACCAAGGATCGTTAGTTAGGCAGCGCTTCCCGATGACGATCCTGATGACCACGGCCGCCATCATCACCCTCCTCGGCCCTGCTGGAGCGATGCCCGATGCGGCCGATCAGCCGGTGTGGCGGGTCAGCCGGTGGCCGATCAGCCGGTGTGGCCGATCAGATTGTCGTGCCGAAACCGACTCGGCGCGGTTCGGTGCCGCTGAACTCGACATAGGCGATCTTTTCTGCGGGCACAAGGATCTTGCCGCCCTTCTCCGCGGCGAGGGTGAATATCGCGTGGTCTCCGCTGAGGGCCGTGGCAAGGTCGCGCTCGATCTGCTCGGCGGGTGTGTCGGTCTCGACGACGAGTTCACGCGGGACTGACTGTATGCCGATCTTGACTTCCACGGCGCTCCTCTCGGCGGCGTCATCCGCACGCTCCTTGTCAGGCTAGCCCCGCCAGTCGCCGCGCATGATCACGTCGCACGATCACAACGCCGGGCGCCACGCTCCAGGCGAAGCGAGGGGTGCGTTCAGCCGGTACGTGGCCAGCCGCTGATGCCGCGCCAGGCCAGCCTGGCCGTGAGCTGCTCAGCCGCGTCCTTGGGAATCGATTGGTTCGCGCTCAGCCAGTATCTGGCACTCACCTGGGCCATGCCGACAAGGCCCATGCCGAGCAGGTGCGCCTCGACATCGGAGATACCGGCATCCTCGCGGATTACCTGGCTGATCATCTCCGCGCAGGTCTGGAAGATGCGTTCGAGCCGCGCCCGCACAGCGGGCTCGTTGCTCAGGTCCGACTCGAAGACGAGCCGGAAGGACTCGCCCTCGCCAGCGACGAAGTCGAAAAATGCGCCGAAGGTGGCGGTTACCCGCTGCTTGTTCTCCGTCGTGGACGCGAGCGCGTCATGCAGGTTGGCGGCAAGCTGGTCCACACTCTCGTCGAGAAGCGCCAGGTAAAGCTCGAGCTTGCCGGGGAAGTGCTGGTACAGCACTGGCTTGCTAACGCCCGCTCTTTCCGCGATCTCGTCCATCGCCGCAGCGTGATAACCCTGCGAGACGAAAACCTCTTGTGCCGCGCTGAGCAGCTGACGCCGCCTGGCCGGCCGTGGCAGCCGCGTGCCGCGCGGGCGGGCATCCGGGGTTGCGGTCACCACACACTCCGATGGGTAGCACCAATCCTCCGACACAGCCTGGCTACGCCGTGTCGCTGTAATCCTACGTCCCAGTAGGGGTGCGGGTCAGCAGGTCGGCTCATGGCAGGCCATAAGGCGTCGCGGCATGACCGCCACGACGCCTTATGGCCGGTTAGACGCCAGTCTGGGGCGTAATCGGCCGAGGCTTGTTGGGTAGCCCGGGCGCGCCACCGGGTTGGCGTGATCGTCAGCGGTAGTCGTCCTCGTCGATGTCCACCGTCCGGATTTGCTCTGCGGCGTCGGCCTCGTCGGCATCGAGCGGCAATTCCTCCGGCCACTGTTCGCGGTCGGCATCCTCGTCCGGGCGGACGCTCTGGTCCTGCTCGATGGCGTCATCGAGCGGCGCTTCCATGCCCTTCTCGGTCATCAGGCGCCCTCCTTGGTCCGGCTTCGGAGCCCGCTAGATGCCGGTTCCTGTCCTTAGCCTACGGCGGAACCCGACGCGATCTCCCGCGGACAGGCCGTGCGCTGCGCCACAGGTAGTCAGCTGGCGGGCAGCCGCGCCCCCGAGGTGTCCGGGCCCGCGAATTCGCGGGTACCCGCCCTGAACAGGACGCAACCGAGCACCACCTCAGGCGTGGGCACAGGCATGTGTCTATCGAACATATTGTCGATAGGAGAAATCTGGACAAGTATGGATTGATGGTAGGCAGTGCCCGGCGGGTAGGGACTCACTATGCGGAGCATCTGGAAGGGCACGATCTCGTTCGGCCTCGTCACTATCCCGGTGAAGCTGTACGCGGCCACCGAGCAGCGTGACATCACATTCCGTCAGGTCCATCGGGCGGACGGTGGTCAGATCAAGTTCAGGCGGGTCTGTTCGGCGTGCGGCGAGGAAGTGCAGTACGCGGACGTGGCCAAGGGGTACCCGCTGCCGACCGGTGAGATGGTGGTTCTGACGGACGACGATCTCGCTGGCCTGCCGCTGGTCACTGGCCGCACGATCGAGGTGCTCCAGTTCTCCCCAGCCGACCAGATCGATCCCATCCTTTTCGCGAAGTCCTACTACCTCGAACCGGAGGCCGTCGGGGTCAGGCCGTACGTGCTGCTGCGGACGGCGCTGGAACGGTCGGGGCGGGTGGCGGTCGTGAAGATCGCCTTGCGGCAGCGAGAGTCGCTCGCGACGCTGCGCGTCACGGACGGTGTGTTCGTGCTCGAGACCATGCTTTGGCCGGACGAGGTACGTAACCCCGACTTCCCGTTCCTAGCTGAGGACATCGGCGTGCGTGCGCAGGAACTCAAGATGGCCGAGTCCTTGATCGACACGATGACCGGCGACTTCGATCCGGCACAGTACCGCGACGAGTATCGGGAAGCGCTCGAGCAGCTGATCGAGACGAAGATCAGCGGCCAGGAGGCCGTCCGGCCCGCCGAGGCACCTGGCGAAGCGGTGCCCGCGGAAGACTTGGTCGCCGCGCTGCGGGCTAGCGTCGAGGCGGCGAAGGCGCGAGACGGCGGAAGCGGCGCAGACGGCGGGCAGGCCGATTCGGGCAAGGGCGGGGCGCGGGGACGGAGCAAGCGGAAGAAGGGCGACGTCGCGGCCACAGGGGGCAGCCGGCGATAGCCTGATCTGTCTATGCCAGTACCAATCCCGCCATGGCCAGGGCGGCTTGTCAGCGTCGGGGATCGTGAGGTCTTCGTGCGGAGTGCACCGTCGGCAGGCCCGGTCGCCGAGCCCGCCGTCTACGTGCACGGACTCGGCGGATCGGCCACCAACTGGACCGACCTGATGGCATTGCTCGGCGGGCACCCTGCCACCGCCGGGCCCGAGTGTGCCACCGCCGCGCCTGACGGTGCCACCGCCGCGCTTGACGGTGCCATCGCGGCGCCTGATGGTGCCACAGCGCCGCCTGACTGTGATGTCCACCACTCCGGCATTCCGGCCCGCTCTCCGGACGACGCGGGCAGCGGCATTCTCCTCGATGGTGAAGCGGTCGACCTGCCGGGCTTCGGCTTCTCGCCGCCGCCACCGGACGGCGACTACTCGATCAGCGGGCACGCCCGCTCGGTGGCACGTCTTATCGACAGGCGTGGCCGCGGCCCCGTGCACCTGTTCGGCAACTCGCTCGGCGGCGCCGTGTGCACGCGCCTGGCTGCCCGCCGTCCCGACCTCGTACGGACATTGACCCTGATCTCGCCCGCTCTTCCCGATTTGCGACCGAGGTCGGCCACGCTAAGTTTCCCTTTGCTCCTGGTGCCCGGCCTCGGCGACCGGTTGATCAGCCAACTGCGCCTGCGGCCAGTGCCCGCGAGGGTAGCGGCGACGGCGGACCTCGTCTATTTCGATCCCCTGCGGATACATCCGCAGCGTCATGGGGAAGAAATCGCCGAGCTTGCCCGCAGGGATGGACTTGAATACGCCGCCGCCGTCGTCCTCGGCTCGGCGAGAGCCGTCGTGAGGGAGTATTTCCGCGTCGGCAGCCGTTCGCTCTGGTGCGACGCCATGCAGGTCAGCGCCCCTGTGCTCGCCATATTCGGCAGCCACGACCGGATGGTCGGCCACGGGCAGGCCCGCCGGGCCACGCGCAGGTTCCCGGTCGGCAGATCCGTCGTGCTGCTGCGGACCGGGCACGTGGCCCAGATGGAGACCCCCGCCGCCGTGGCGCGCGAGGTACGGACGTTTCTGCGTGACTACGCTGGGCGCAGCGTCAGTGAAGCGCGGGATGGGCTGGCTGAACCGGGGCTTCGCTGACACGGCCACGCCATCGCGGCGCGCACGGACCGCGGCCTGGGCGGATTGCGGGAATGCGCTGCCCGGGCGGCCGGGTTTACATACGGGACGGCAACAGCCCTAAGCGCAGGGCGGTAGCCGCTAGCCCCCTTAGCACCTAGGCTTCGTCGAGCGGAAAGAGAGCACCGTGTCGCTGCCACCCCTGGTCGAGCCCGCCGAAGGGCTCACCGTCGACGACGTCCGGCGCTATTCAAGGCACCTGATCATCCCGGACGTCGGGATGTCCGGCCAGAAGCGGCTGAAGAACGCGAAGGTGCTGTGCGTCGGTGCCGGCGGCCTCGGCTCGCCCGCCCTCATGTATCTCGCTGCCGCGGGCGTCGGCACGCTCGGGATCATCGACTTCGACGTTGTCGACGAATCCAACCTCCAGCGGCAGATCATCCACGGCCAGGCCGACATCGGCCGGCCGAAGGCGGAATCGGCGCGGGACACCGTTCTGGAGATCAACCCGCTCACTGACGTGGTGCTGCACCAGGAGCGGCTTGACTCGGGCAACGCGATGCGGATCTTCGAGCACTACGACATCATCGTCGACGGCACGGACAATTTCGGCACCAGGTACCTGGTGAACGACGCTTGCGTGCTGCTCGGCAAGCCATATGTCTGGGGATCGATCTACCGCTTCGACGGCCAGGCGAGCGTGTTCTGGGCCGAACACGGACCGTGCTACCGGTGCCTGTACCCGGAGCCGCCGCCGCCCGGCATGGTGCCCTCGTGTGCCGAGGGCGGCGTACTAGGCGTGCTCTGCGCGTCCGTTGGATCGATCCAGGTGACCGAGGCGATCAAGGTCATCACCGGGATCGGCGAGCCGCTGGTCGGACGGTTGATGATCTACGACGCACTCGAGATGAGCTACCGCTCGGTGCGGGTCAGGAAGGATCCGGAGTGCCCCGTCTGCGGCAAGAACCCCTCGATCACCGAACTGATCGACTACGAGGCGTTCTGCGGCACCGTCTCCGATGAGGCGCAGCAAGCCGCGGCCGGCTCGACGATCACGGCGCGTGACCTGAAGAGCCTGCTGGACGGGGACGACGACGTGTTCCTTATCGACGTGCGGGAGCCGAACGAGTACGAGATCGTCTCCATCCCAGGCGCCGTGCTCATTCCAAAGGGCGAATTCATTTCCGGTGTTGCGCTTTCATCGCTGCCGCAAGACAAGCGGATAGTGCTGCACTGCAAGACAGGTGTCCGTTCCGCGGAGTGCCTCGCGGTGGTGAAGGGCGCCGGTTTCGCCGACGCCGTCCACGTCGGCGGTGGCGTGGTTGCCTGGGTCAAGCAAGTGGACCCGTCGCTGCCGGTCTACTGACCCGTACCTCAGGTACCGCACCCGCACCTGACGCACCGTGCGCGCACGTATCGTGCCCGCACGCACCATGCCCGGACGCCAGTGCCCGGACGCCAGCGCATGAACGCCAGTATCCGAACGCACAGCGTCCGATTCAGGTCGTAACATGCCCCTGTGGCAGACCAGCCGGCAGACGAGGGCCAAAGTGGGTCAGCCGCCTCCAGTCCTGCCCGAACGCCAGGGCGTCACGACGCGCTTCCCGCCGGGCTGTCGGCCAGGCCGCGGCTCGGCCTGGCCGTAATGGCCGTCGTCGCGGGCCTCATCGGCCTGGCGGCGTCCCTCGGCGGTTTGGAGATCCGTCTCATGCCACGCCACTTCACCGCGGCGGAGCAGCAGAAGATCATCTCCTGGGAGATCGGGAAGAGGTGGCGCACCTGGCCCGCCGGAGAGATCTTCCCCGCCAGCATCGCCTACCAACTGCCCGCGGCGAGCCTGGCGAGCGATACCGGGCTGACCCTGACCGCCCGCCGGGTGGGCATCGCGGCCGAGGCGCCATGCGGCGCCGTGACGGACTCGGTCGCAGCGCAGGTTCTCGCCCGCGGCGGCTGCGCGGCGGTCCTGCGCGCGACCTACGCGGATGCGGCTGGGGCGTTCGTCACCACGGTTGGCGTTGCGGTGTTGCCGAGCGCCCGCGCTGCGGCGGCGGCGAACACCACGCTGTCCGGTTCGGGCTCGCTGCGGCCCGGCATCCGTGCGACCGCCTTCCCGGGCACCCTGACCGCGTGGTTCGCTGATCCGAGCCGCCAGATCTCGTTGACCATTTCGGTCGGCCCCTACCTCGTCATGTACACGGCGGGTTATACGGACGGCCGTCCACTTGCCGCCGCGGACGGCACCCAGTACGCACAGACCGAACTGCTGACCTCGGCACAGGGGATCGCAGGTTACATCGCCGGCAAGATCGGTGCGCCGCCGCCACCGGCCGCCTGCCCGGGGGCACCCGGATGCTGAGCCAGCGCCGCAAAATCGGGAATTGGCCAGCGCGAGCCGTTAAGGTCCTGGTTGTTCCAGGGCTGCTTGCTACGGCGCTGCTCGCTACGGCGCTGCTCGCAATGGCCCTCGCGGGCGCGGCGCGGCCTGCTGGCGCCGACGGCGTGCGTGATGCGCAGCAGTGGGTGCTTGACGATTTGCGGGCGCCGCAGGCGTGGGCGACGAGTCAGGGCCGCGGGATCACGGTCGCTGTCCTCGACAGCGGGGTAGACCCACTAGTCTCCGACCTAGCCGGGTCGGTGACAACGGGTCCGGACTACACCAGGGCGGGCACCGCGCCTTCCGACCCGCACTGGGGCGAGCACGGGACCTGGATGGCGTCGCTGATCGCCGGTCACGGACACGACGGCGGCGGCAGCGGCATCCTGGGGGTGGCGCCACAGTCGAGGATCCTGTCAATCCGGGTGATCACCGATCGTGACGACCCCGGGTACGAGCGCTACCAGGACGAGCAGCCAGACGAGATCCAGAACGCCCTGGCGGGTGCCATCAGGTATGCCGTGCGTCACGGCGCTGCTGTGATCAGCATGTCGATCGGGTATGGCGAACCGAGCACGGCGGTCCGCTCGGCGCTGCAATACGCCGACACCCGTGGCACCGTGGTGGTCGCCTCGTCGGGAAACTCCGGTGACGGCTGGTTCGCGCGTACCCATAGCTACGCTCCGTATTCCTTCCCTGCTGACTATCCAGGCGTCCTCGCGGTGGGTGCGGCCGATCAGGACGGCTCGGCCGCGGCTTTCTCCAGCGACAACCTGTCCGTTCAGGTCGCGGCACCGGGCGTGAACGTGCCCGCGCAGGGCCGGGATGGCCAGTATTGGGAGGTGAGCGGGACGAGCCCCGCCTGCGCGCTCGTCGCGGGTGCGGTTGCGCTGATCAAGGCCCGCTTCCCTGAGCTGTCACCGGCGCTGGTTAGCGAGGCGATCGTTTCCACTACGAGTGACCGCCCGCCAGGTAACTATGACGAGCGAGTCGGTTTCGGCGTGGTCAACGCCGCCGCTGCGCTCAGCGAGGCAAAGATGATCTCCAGGAACTTCCCCGCTGGGGGGCTGTCTGCCCGCAGTGACGCGGGCGGGCAACTCATCGCCAAGCCCGTTGAACAATTCGGTGGTGGGCCGGCCCGGGTCGCTCCCGCGCCCGTTCGACCGCGCGGGCCTTTGCCGCTCGTCGGCTTCGGGCTGCTCGGCCTGACGTCGTTGCTCCTGGTCGTGACGTCGCTCATGCGGATCATGGTGGTGCGGCGATCAAGGCGTCGCGGTTACGCCTTCGCGGCGCGCGCGTGTACTCCAGCCAGCCTGCCTGCGGATTCGCCGCTGTCGGCCCCCCCGCCCGCACCGCCGCCCGGTCCGGTGTCACCCTTGAATCCCGCCCCGCCGTCCGGTCCTGCTCCGCCGTCCGGTGCTGTCCCGCCGTCCGGTGCTGTCCCGCCGTCCGGTTCTTTTCCGCCGCCCGGTCCTGTCCCGTCGTCCGGTTCTGCTCCGTCGTCCGGTGCTGTCCCGCCGTCCGGTTTTTTTCCGCCGGCCGGTGCTGTCCCGCCGCCCGGTTTTTTTCCGCCGGCCGGTCCTGTCCCGCCGCCCGGTTCTGCCTCGCCCGCCGGTCCTGCTCCGCCGTCCGGTATCGCCCCGGCCGTAGGTCCCGCCCCGCCTTCATGCCCCCGTCCGGCGGCGCCCCGCGCTCAGCCCGGCGGTCCAGCGCAACCGTCCAGCCGGTACGGCGTTCCGCCCTCTTCCCTGACGGAACCGGGGTGACACGCGGCCAGCCCGGTACTTCGCGTGGGGTGGGCGGTTTCGCCGACAAGGTGCTCGAGGTGGTTGAGCAGATCCCGCCCGGCCGCGTCATGTCCTACGGCGACATAGCGGAGTACCTGGCTGAAGGTGGCCCTCGCCAGGTCGGCAGGGTGATGGCGCTGTGGGGCGGCACCGCTGCATGGTGGCGAGTGATCCACGCGGACGGCTCGCCGCCCCCCTGTCGCGAGCGGGCAGCACACAGGCACTATCTGGCAGAAGGGACGCCTTTGCGCCTGCCGGGCGCCGCGGTCCGGGTGGACATGCGCCGTGCCCGCTGGCCCGGCCGCTCATGCATCCTTGACACATGACAACTGGCCAGCAACCGCGGGCGGCATCGGTGCCGCCGACACGCGATCCGGGTCGGCGCTACCGGATCTGCCTCGTTTGCATGGGCAACATCTGCCGATCGCCCATGGCCGCCTCCGTGCTTCGGACCGAGGCCGAGCGGGCGGGCCTCGGTGACCTCGTCGAGGTCGACAGCGCTGGTATCGGAGACTGGCACGAAGGGGAGCGGATGGACCCGAGGGCGAGCGCGGAGCTTGCCCGACGGGGTTACCCCGGAACCGGTCACCGGGCTAGGCAGATCGGGCCGTCGTGGCTTGCGGAGCGCGATCTGATCCTGGCCATGGACGTGCAGAACCTACGTGCGCTGCTCCGGATGGCCGGTAGCCGACATGACATGGGACATGGCAGAGAGGATGACAGACAGGGTGACAGACAGGGTGACAGAGCGGGCGGAGCAAGGATCCGGTTGCTGCGTTCCTTCGACCCCGGCTCACCGCCGGGCGCCGAGGTCCCTGACCCGTACCTCGGCGACGATAGCTCGTTCGCGCACGTGCTCGTGCTGATTGAGGCTGCCGCGAAGGAACTCGCGGCACGCCTGGCCGCGATGCTCGCCCGGCGCGCGTGATGATGGCGGCCGGGTACGGCTCGATGCCCGTTGTGGGCGGGCACCGCCTTGTGGGGAATGCCGAGTGCCTGCCGCCGCCGTGATCGATGCGCGCATCACCGTCCTGCTCGGCGTCCAGGTACGGCGGGTCAGCACGCTCGGCGCGCAGCATCGCTGGCGCACGTACCGTGCCACGCTTGCCGACGGGCGTGAGGTCTTCGTCAAGGCCGCGGACACGCCGCTCGGCGGCCTGTTCCCCGCGGAGGCGCGTGGGCTGCGATGGCTACGCGAGGCGGGGCGCGCGCCCGTGCCCGAGGTGCTCGGATACGACGAGTCGACCCTGGTGCTGTCCTGGCTGGAGGCCGAGAGCCCTCATCGGGCCGCCGCCGAGCGGTTCGGCCACGATCTCGCCGCGCTGCACGCGTCGGGAGCGGCCCGGTTTGGCGCGCCGTGGGACGGGTTCATCGCCTCGCTTCCGCTGGACAACACGACGGGCGACGCGTGGCCGTCCTGGTATGCGCGGCGGCGGGTCGCGCCGTTCCTGCGCCGGGCCGCCGACAGCGGTTCCTTGTCCGCCGCTGACACCCGGCTGATCGAGACGGTCATCGCGCGAGTCGGTGATCTCGCCGGGCCTGCAGAGCCCCCGGCCAGAGTCCACGGCGACTGCTGGTCAGGAAATGTTATGTGGGTACAAGGCCGGGCCTGGCTGGTGGACCCGGCGGCGCATGGCGGGCACAGGGAGACCGACCTGGCCATGCTGGCCCTGTTCGGCGCCCCTTATCTCGACCGCATCATGGCCGCGTATGCCGAGGCGGTGCCGCTGGCGGACGGCTGGCGTGCCCGCGTCCCCCTGCACCAGCTTCACCCGCTCCTCGTGCACGTATGCTTGTTCGGCGCCAGTTACCGCGCGGCCACGATTGACGCCGCGCGCGCCGCACTCGCGGCCGGATGATCTCGTCAGACCGCGGCACACGATGGCTTTTTGTGTGGCCAGCGCCAAATGGGCGGAATTGCATCGAATCATCATTTTCGGAAAGTGCGATGACGGCGCCATAGGCGATCGCGGGATGCGACCCGTCGCGGCTCGGAACCCGCTAGTAGCAGCGAAACGACGGTTGTGACAGCGGAGATTGCGCCAGCGGCCACGAGGTGAGGACATGGCGAACCCGAGCCTCGCAAATCCCATGAATATCAAATCGCCACATTCTGTGTTTACCATCACGGGCCGGTTGGGATGATGATCTCTAGCTGGCCTTTCGCTCGCGCGGTCGGGCACGGGCCTGAGGGGACACCGACTGGCGTGGGGGGAACGGGGTGCGCTCAAGCGCAAGGCATTCTCTGGTCGTGGGTGTCGTGGGTGTCGTGGGTGTCGTGGGTGTCGTGGGCAGCGCCGCCGTCGGCGGATTGGTACCGGCGATGACCTCGCTTACCTGGGATCGGGGGGTGGCGTCCGCTGCCGAGGTGCCTAGCCTCACCCGTGCGCCTGGCAGCGTGGTGGTACACCGGTTCGGCGGGAAGAACCGTGTTGCGAAGCACTGGACCGCGCGGGCCATGCTGGCGGTCGCGACGCCGCGGAGCGCCAGGGCCGCTAGGACGTCCATGGCGTCAGGCGCGACGGTCGGTGCCGCGCGGCTGACCGCAAGGCCAAGCCGAGGGAGCAAGGTCGTCGGCGCGCTGTTCTACAGCGACGGAACAGGTAGTCATTTCTGCACGGCCAGCGTGATCGCGAGCGCTAACCACAATCTACTGGTGACTGCGGCGCACTGTATGTACAGCCATGGCTGGAAGGCAAATGTCGCCTTCGTCCCCGGCTACCGGAATGGTAGAGCGCCTTATGGCATCTGGCCAGTGGTGAAAGCGACAATGTATAGTGCCTGGACCAAATACCTGGATCATAATTTTGATTACACGTTCCTCCAGGTGCGGCCGCCCAAGACCCAGAACCTGCAGGTGGCGCTCGGTGCCACGGATAGGCTGAAGATAGATGCCAGGTCTGGGACCTGGGTGGTCGTCACTGGTTACCCGCTCAGGCTCAGGCGCGCTATCTACTGCCTGAACAAGGCGACTGCCTTCTCCGCTACCCAGCTGGAGTTCCGCTGCGCCGGCTTCTCGTCCGGAACAAGCGGTGGGCCATGGGATGCCGACTACAATTGGAAGAAGGGGACTGGGAACGTGATTGGGGTCACCGGCGGTTACGAGTTGGGTGGCATTCATTCATGGATCTCCTACAGTGTCCGTTTCGGCGCCGCGGCCCGCTCGCTCTACGAGCGGGCGAGCCGTTAGCCGGCCGGTGATGCGCGGCAGGGTAGCCCGCGACGCAAACCGTCGGCCGGCCACGTGGTTCTCGGTCGACGCTGCACCATTCGAGCGGTCAGGGATGATGCTGTGCGATCTGCCGGTAGAACGCCACAGCCGCACAAAGGCGAGGCACGTCGCAGTTAACAGCACTGCGTCGCGCACCGCGACTACTACGATTGCCTCTGTGCCGAAGGATAGGAGGTTGGCGTCGTTGAATAGGAATGGGTATTCCGCCTGCGTCAGCCCGACAGCGATCATCAGCAGCAGCGCCACGGGGCGCTGCGAGGTTCGGGGGAATGCGAGCGCGCAGGCAGCAATGCCGATCAGCCAGATCATGTACTGAACGCTAAGCACCCGGCTGGTCGTTACCACCAGCAGCGTGGCGACGAGCGCGGCGTCACCGACAACCTCGGGTCGCCATGACATGCGCCATCGCCACCAGCCCAAGGCGATCAAGGCCAGCAACGTGCTGCCCAGCATCACGTCGGCCGCGATGCCGACGCCCGGGCCGACAATCTGGAAGGATCCGTACTGCCACTTGATGTGGCCGTGCCACATTCCGAGTTTGCGCAGTACGAGGAACGGCTGCGCGCCGACGGATTCGATCTCGAGGCCACGCGAGCCTTGGTTTGCCAGGAAGCTGAGCGAGCCGCGAGTGAACGCCAGGTAACCGCCGACGACAACGCCCGCCGTGGCGATGGCGGCGGTCACCGCCCGGGTGGCCTGCCGGGGCCGCACCCCGACCAGCACTACCATCGGCCACACCTTGACCACGGCGCCAAGTCCGCCGAAGGCGCCGAGGCCCCATGGCGAGTCGGCAACGTAAAGCGCCAGCACCGCGAACAGCGTCGCGGCCACGTCGAAGCGGCCCAACGCGACGGGCCCGAGCAGCGGGATTCCGGCGACCCAGCACCAGCAGCCGAGCCATGAACCACGCTTGATCGCCATGCGGGCGAGCACCACGGTAACGGCCAGGTCACACAGCAGCGCGACGCGGAGGAAGGACAGGGTGTAACCGTCGGGCAGCAGATGCGGCAGGGTCAAGACCGCGGCCGCCCCGGGCGGGTATTGCCAGCGCGGATCCGCCGACGGAAACCCCCCGGCGGCAAAGAACCGCAGCCACGCCCGATACGTCCAGATATCACCGAGATACAGCAGCCGCCATCTATCGTGCAGCCCGCCCGTGTCGATCTGGTACATGGGGATGCGAGTGACGATCCACGCGGCCGCGGCGACGATCACGCCCGAATAGGCGCTCGGCCGCGCCACCGCCCGGCGCAATGCGGCAGTAGCCGCCATAGCCACCCCGTTCATGGACGAAACCCTATGAACCGCGCGATCCTTACTCAGCTAAATGATGACAGCTGCCCGCAATCGACGCGCAACCAGCCTCCCGCTCTTACCGTAACGTTTGCCATGACGTTACCCGTCATCAGGCGAGCGTCATGGCGTCGCAAGGCTTGGGCTGGCGAGGCTGGGGCTGGCGATGACGGCGCTCAGTTTCGGCTTGCGTGTCATCAGGCGGCGCCGAGCGGCTGGTGCGATCGCGGCGCCAGCTGCTGTGTGGGGCGCCAGCTGCTGACTGGGCGCCAGGTATTGGCGTGCCAGGTATTGGTGTGCCAGGTATATGTGGCGCACGGTAGGTATGCCCTGGGTGGAAGGGAAACATCGCGCTGTCCCTGGTTACCGGAATGGTGGGGCGCCTTATGGCATCTGGCCAGCGGCGAAAGCCGCGGCGTATAGTCCCTGGGCCAAGTGCCTGGATCGGTGACCGCCTTCTCCGGGACCCGGCGGGGAGTTCCGCTTGACCTGGCAGGCGAGGTAAACCGGCGAATGGCGGCGCACAGCCGCGGCGCCGTTCGGGATCTGGGGACTGGCGCGGATCAAGACGTCGCGCATCGGGCGCCGCGGCGCGCGGCCGCGTCACAGCGAAAGTCCCACGGACTGTCAGACCTTTCTGCTGGAATGCGTACTGCGATGGACCAGCACGTCCCTTCCTACAGTCTGGTCCGCCGGCCTTCGCCGGCGGCGGACCGGCCGCGCCTCGACAACGCTCAGCAGGCGGTGGTCGCCCACCGCGGCGGCCCCCTATTGGTGCTTGCCGGCCCTGGCACGGGCAAGACGACGACGATCGTCGAGGCGGTCACCGACCGGATTGAGGAACGCGGCATCGAGCCGCAGCGGATCCTGGTGCTCACGTTTAGCCGTAAAGCGGCACACGAGCTTCGGGAACGAATCACCGCCAGGTTGCGAAGGACCACACGCGAGCCGCTCGCACTTACCTTCCACAGCTACGCGTATGCGCTGGTGCGAAGGGAATTCACCGCGGCGGAGGACGAGCCGCCGCGGCTGCTTTCTGGACCTGAGCAGTTGCTTGAGGTCAGGCAGATGCTCCGCGGTGAGGCGCAGGACGGCGCGGGGCAGTGGCCCGCGGAGCTGCGGCCGGCGCTCACCACCCGCGGGTTCGCGGAAGAGCTGAGGGACCTCCTGCTCAGGGCGGCCGAACGAGGCCTGGACGGGGCAGGCCTCGCCAGATTGGGCCGTCGTGGCAAGCGAGCGGAGTGGATCGCGGCGGGCGCGTTCCTCGAAAGGTACGCGGCGCGGTTCGATCTCGCGCCCGTGCCCGCGTACGACTACGCGGAGATCATCCGGATAGCGGCGGCGATGCTCACCCGCTCCGCGATCAGGGCCAGGGAGCGCGGCGCCTACGACGTCGTGCTCGTGGACGAGTTTCAGGACACCGACCCGGCGCAGGAGGAGTTGCTGCACGCGCTGGCATCCGGCGGCCGCGAGCTGATCGTTGTCGGCGACCCGGACCAATCGATCTACGGGTTCCGTGGTGCCGACGTTCGCGGCATCCTCGGGTTTCCTGACAGGTTCAGGTCTGCGGCCGGCCGGCCCGCGGCTGTCGTCGCGCTGCACAGCAGCCGCCGCAGCGGAGCGGTGCTGCTCGCGGCTTCCCGCCGGGTGGCCGCCCGGCTTCCGGCGTTCCAGAGCGCAGCGGGCACCGCCGATGGCCGGCCCGGTCGCCACGGGCCCAGGCATCGTGATCTCGTAGCAGTGGGCCCTGCCGCCATCGGCCCTGCCGACAGTTTCGGCCCCGCCGACAGCTTCGGCCCTGCCGACAGTTTCGGCCCCGCCGACAGTTTCGGCCCTGCCGACAGCTTCGGCTCTGCTGACAGCGCCGGCCTCGCTGCTGGTGCGACGACAGGGGCGGCGGCCATGGGCGAGGTGAGGATCGTCGTGGCGGAGAGCGCCAGCCAGGAAGCGGCGGTGGTGGCCGACACGCTGCGCCGCGCGCACCTCGCGGACGGCGTGCCATGGCGCAAGATGGCAGTGCTTGTACGATCGGCCCGACTGCAGGTACCGCTGCTGCGGCGGGCGCTCACGGCCGCTGGCGTGCCCGTGACGGTCGCGGGAGACGAGGTGCCGCTCGTCGGAGAGCCCGCGGTACGGCCGCTGCTGCTGTTGCTCCGCTGTGCGTTGTATCCCGACGCGCTCGACGGGGAGGCCGCCGCGGAGTTGCTCACCGGCCCGTTCGGGGGCACGGACGCGCTCGGCCTGCGCCGCCTTCGACGGGCGCTGCACGCGTTGCGTGCGAGCGAGGCTGAGGATGCGGCCGATCCGGCGCCCGCCCAAGTACCGCCCGCAGAAGCGCCGGCGCAGGCGCCCGCAGAAGCGCCGGCGCAGGCGCCCGCTGAAGCGCCGGCACACGCGCGGGCTGAGCCACCGGCCGCCGGTGACCTCCTTGTGGCCGTCCTCAGGGATCCTCGTGACCTGATCCTGGTCGCGCCTCGTGTTCGCGAGCCCGCGCAGCGCATCGCGGCACTGCTCGGCGCCGCGCGGCAGGCCATAAACGATGGCGGCAGCGCGGAGGACGTGCTGTGGTCGCTGTGGGAACAGTCAGGGCTGGCGGCACCCTGGCAGGCGGCTTCGGCCGAGGGTGGCGCACGCGGCGCGACCGCGGACCGCGATCTGGACGCGGTACTCGCGCTCTTCGATGCCTCTGGCAGGCATACTGAACGGCTGCCGCCCGGGGCGCCCGGCCTGTTCCTCGAGAGCCTTACCGGTCAGGAAATCCCTGGTGACACCCTGGCCGAACGTGCTGCGACGGGCGACGCGGTCCGCGTGCTTACCGCGCACAGGTCCAAGGGCCTGGAGTGGGACGTCGTCATCGTCGCCGGAGTACAGGAGGGCACCTGGCCGGATCTGCGCACGCGCGGTTCACTGCTCGGGGTGGACGAGTTTGTCGAGGTCGCGGCGGGTTCGCAGCTCGCGACCTCGGAGGCCGCAGCCGTCGCCGCGTCCTACAAGCTGCTCGCCGAGGAACGGCGGCTCTTTTATGTCGCGGTTACGCGCGCGCGCCGAAAGGTCGTGGTCACCGCGGTCGGCGGCGACGACACTGCGGAGCGCCCGTCCCGCTTCCTGCGCGAACTGGCCGGTGACGACGTCCCGATAGAACACGTCGCCGGCACCCAGGCGCGCTGGTTGTCACTGCCGGCCCTTGTCGCAAGCCTGCGGGCCGCCGCCGCCGATGTCACCAGGCCTGCTGAGCTGCGCAGGGCGGCGGCGGTCCGGCTTGCCGAGCTTGCGGCCGCGGATGTGCGCGGCGCACACCCCAGCCAGTGGTACGCGCTCACGGAGTTGTCCGACGCCAGCCCGGTCACCGGTGCGGGAGAGATCGTCCGGCTGTCGCCATCGCAGGCAGAGTCATTCACCGCATGCGGGCTGCGCTGGCTGCTCGAGGCGGCCGCAGGCGCGCGCTCTGCCGACGTGGCAAGGAATCTGGGCACGGTGATCCACGCTGCGGCCGTGCTCGCCGCGGCCGGCGCGGCGGACGACGAGATCGGGACGCGGATCGACGAGGCGTGGCGGCATCTGGATTTCGGCAGCGCCTGGTACGGGGAGAAGCGGCGCGAGGACGCGCACCGAATGGTCCGTCGTTTCCTCGACTGGCACCAGGCGAACCCGCGCAAGCTCGCAGGAACCGAGGAGGCGTTCCATATCCAGGTGGGCCGGGTCGAGATCACCGGGCGGGTGGACAGGCTCGAAGAAGACGACCAGGGCCGTGCCGTGATCGTCGACCTGAAGACCGGCGCAGGCAGGCCAGCGGACGACGAGCTTGACCGCCATCCGCAGCTCGGCGTGTACCAGCTCGCCGTGCTGCTCGGGGCGTTCGAGCGATTCGGGCTCACCGAGCCGGGTGGCGCCGAGCTTGTCCAGGTCGGCAAGGCCGCGCTGACCGCGAGGGCGCGCGTACAGCGGCAGCGCGAGCTGGCGGCGGACCCCGAGCCTGACTGGCCACGTGAGCTCGTCGACGCGGTGGCCGAAGGCATGGCGGGTCCTGTCTTCAACGCAACGGTCAACCCGGGCTGCCGTACCTGCCCGGTGGCTTCATGCTGCCCGGTGCACGACCGCGGCGGCCAGGTGACCCCGTGAGTGGGCCGGCTGGCGGCGGCGTCCGCTACAGCCCGGCGCAGCTCGCGCGGCTGCTCGGCCTGCCGGAACCGACCACAGAGCAGGCGACGGTGATCGGCGCCCCGCTGCGCCCGATGGTCGTCGCGGCGGGCGCGGGATCTGGCAAGAGCGAGACGATGGCCGCACGGGTCGTCTGGCTGGTGGCGAACGGCCTTGTCCGACCAGAACGGGTGCTCGGCCTCACCTTCACCCGCAAAGCAGCCGCGGAACTCTCCGAACGCGTCAGGCGCAGGCTCGACGGCCTGCGCGCGGCCGGCTTGAACTGGGCCGAGGCGAGCACGGGGCAGGCGAGCACGGGGCAGGCGAGCACCGGGCAGGCGAGCACCGGGCAGGCGCACGGCGGCGGCGACACCGACGATCTGCTCGCTGGCGAGCCAACGGTGTGCACCTACCACGCTTACGCGGGTCGCCTCGTCGCCGATAACGCCCTGCGCGAGGCGCTTGAACCGTCGCTGCGGCTGATCACGCCTGCGGTGCAATGGCAGATCGCGGCCAAGGTGGTCGCCGGTTATGACGGGCCGGTCGACAAGATCTCCTGGACGCCAGGTTCTGTCACGGCCGCGGTACTCGAATTGGCCGGCGAGATGGCCGAGCACTTGCGCACCGCGGCCGAGATCTCTGCCGTTGGCCAGCGGCTCGCCGAGCAGGCCGCGGCGCTTCCCGTCGGTCGCGGCGGCAGGCTGCCCGCCGCGACCGCGAAGATCCTCGCGACCCAGCAGACGCGCGAGCAACTGCTGCCGATGGTGGCGGCCTTCGACGCCGCCAAGGCGGCCCGCGAGGTGATGGACTACGGCGATCAAATTCGCCTGGCAGCCAGGATCGCGGTTCGCCACCCAGCGGTGGGTGCGGCCGAGCGCGCCCGCTATCAGGTGGTACTGCTCGACGAGTACCAGGACACCAGCCACGCGCAGCTTGTCCTGCTCCGGGCGCTTTTCTTCGGCGGTCACCCGGTCACCGCCGTCGGTGATCCCTGCCAGTCGATCTACGGCTGGCGCGGCGCGAGCGCGGGCAACCTGCGCCGATTCCGTTCCGACTTCGCGACCGGGTCGGGGCGCGCCGCCCAGACGCCGTTGCTGGCAGCGTTGTCCACGAGCTTCCGCAACAGCGAGCGGATCCTGGACGTGGCCGCCGCCCTGCAGGCCGATCTGCGCGCAGAGGCCGCGGAGGTCCCGCGCCTGATGCCGGCGCAGGAACGGGCCGGGCGTGGCATGACCGCCTGTGCCCTGCTTCGCACCGCTGCCGATGAGGCCGCCTGGGTTTCCGAACGGCTGACGCGGTTGCTCACCCTTCCGCCGGGTGTCGCGCCCGACGGACGGCGGTGGCCGGACGGGCGTGACGACCGGGTGCGCCCGTCCGATGTCGCGGTGCTCTGCCGCAAGCGCACCCAGTTTCCCGCACTGCGCCGCGGCATGGAGGACCGCGGTATCCCGGTGGAGGTGGTCGGGCTTGGTGGCCTGCTGACCGTGCCCGAGGTCCAGGATGTGGTGGCGACGCTGCGGGTGCTGCACGATCCCGCGGCGTCAGACGCTGTCGCCCGGCTGCTCACCGGGCCGCGCTGGCGGATTGGCCCGGCCGACCTGGTCGCCCTGGGCCATCGGGCCAGGGAACTCGCCCGCCAGGCCGCCCGGCCCGGCGCGAGCGGCGCGGGGGAGCGACGGGGCAGCCCCGGTGCAGCTGCCAGCCCGCGCGGCGGTGCCAGCCAACCGAGTGTCGGCCCCGGTGCAGCTGCCAGCCCGCGCGGCGGTGCCAGCCCGCGTGAGCCGTTCGGGATCGATCCGGTGAGCGAAGCGATCGCCGACCTGACGGCCGAGCCGGCCAGCCTGGTCGAGGCGCTCGATGATCTGGGCGATCCGGGCGGGTATTCGGATGCTGGTTACGAGCGCCTGTCCGCGCTCGCGGGCGAACTCCGGATGCTCCGCGGCCAGGTCGGGCAGCCGTTGCCCGATCTGGTACTTGACGTCGAGCGGGCGCTTGCGCTGGACATCGAGGTGGCCGCGCGGCCGGGAGCCCATCCCGGGGCTGCCCGCGCGGACCTCGACGCGTTCGCCGACGCGGCGGCGGCCTTTGCGGGCGACGAGGAGCAGCCCACGCTCGGCGCGTTTCTCAATTACCTGATCGCCGCCGAGGCCGAGGAGTTCGGTCTGGAGGCGGGACGGGTGGGGGAGACCGACAGCGTCAAGCTGATGACGGTGCACGCCGCCAAGGGATTGCAGTGGCCGGTGGTGTTCGTGCCGGGACTGTCCGCGGGCGACCGGGCTCAGCTGTTCCCAGCCAAGCCACGGGTCTCGCCCCGGTGGACGGACAATCCGCGCAAGCTGCCTTTCGTGCTGCGCGGTGACGCGATCGACCTGCCAGGGCTGGTCGGTCTCGACACGCCCGCCGTTGACGCGTTCACCGCCGCAGCCAAGGAACGGGACCTCCGTGAGGAGCGCCGCCTTGTGTACGTGGCCGCGACCAGGGCGGCGTTCTGGCTGGGCTGCTCCGGCTATTGGTGGGGCGACGCGCTCGCACCGCTGGGACCTTCTGTGTTCCTATCCGAGGTGCGGGCGGCGTGCGCGGCGGGAGCGGGGCGGGTGTGGTCCTGGGAGCCCGCGCCCGCCGAGGACGCGCAGAACCCGGTGCTGGCTGACACGCCCGCGGCGCCATGGCCCGCTTCGCCGTCAGGCGCGAGATATGAGGCCACCGTGGCTGCCGCGGCGATGGTGAAGCGCGAACTCACGGTGCTGTCGTGTGCTGGCATCACAGATCCCGCTGGGACCACAGATCCCGCTGGGACCACAGAGCCCGCTGGCACCGGAGAGCTCAGTCAGGCGGACGGGGAACTGGTCGCAGCCTGGTCACGTGACGCCACCATGCTTCTCGCCGAACGCGCAGCCCGACGCGGCCATGCCGCCATCCCGGTTGAGTTGCCATCACGTTTGTCCGTCTCCTCGCTGGTCTCGCTCGCCGCCGATCCGGCTGAGTTCGCCCGCTGGATCCGGCGGCCCATGCCGCGCCCGCCGGCTCCGCAGGCCCGCCGTGGCACGGCCTTCCACCGCTGGCTGGAAGCCAGGTTCGGGCAGCAGCACCTGATCGATCCCGACGACCTTCCAGGAGCGGCCGATGAGGGGGCGGAGGCCGTGGACGGCGAGCTTGATGTGCTGCGTGCACGCTTCGAATCGGGTGAGTGGGCGTCCCGGGTGCCCGTCGAGGTCGAGGTGCCGTTCGAGACGTTGATCGGTGACCGCCTGCTGCGCGGCCGGATCGACGCCGTCTTCGCCGACAGCGGCGACGGCATCTTTGACGTGGTGGACTGGAAGACGGGCCGGCCGGCGCGGACCGGCGCCGAGAAACGCGCGGTGGCAGTTCAACTGGCCGCATACCGGGTGGCCTGGGCTGGCCTCGCCGGAGCGCCCACGGAGCGGGTCAGGGCAGCGTTCTACTACGTCCGTGAAGATCTGACGGTCCGCCCTGCGGATGTGCTTGACGCGGCTGGACTTGAAGCGCTGATCGCTTGCGTGCCGCCAGCGGGCCGCGCCTGACGCCCTCGGCTATGCCGGCGTGCCCGCGTGGCGGGCCCGATCGGCCACCGGCTGACGTGCGGCGGGGGCGTTCTCGGCCTTTGGGTGAGGGCGCCTACCCCAGATGCATGAGGAACAGGGGGGGCCGCGATGACAGAGTCGGTTGCCGATCAGGAAGGGACGAGGGGCACCTTTGCTTTCTGCAGGTGCAGGAAGGGCCGATGACCCCCGGCGGCGACGAAATGTCTCCGCACAGGCCGACGGAAGAGGAGCCGCTGATGGAGCCGTGCCGCGATGTCTTTGACCTCTTGGACAACGCGGTCGCCCGCATCACCGACTCCGCGGTGGCGCAGCGGCGGCACCGGTCCTGGCGCACCGCGGGAAACGTCGTGCTGGCGAACGGGCGCACCAGCTCAGATGCCGGTTTCGGCGAGCAATTGGCACAAGGTTTCCGAAGAACGTGCGGGTGGTGAGGGTGGTCACCGCCGCGGGCCCACCGCTCCGCAATCAGGCCGCTGGCTCGCCGCGGCGCGGCGGGGAACGCTGCCCAGACGGGCGGGAAGCTGATCGGATTGCCGCTGCCGCCTGGCAGTCAAGGTCCGCGCCAGCTCCGCGGCAGCCAGGCGCCGGTACGCCGGTCACCGGCGCGCTCGGCACCGCCGAGAGCACCGCACCGGCCGGCCCAGGCGCCGCACTCGACCCGGCCGTGGAAAGGCAAATCTGCGAGCTCTACAGCGCGCATTATCAGTCGCTCGTTCGCCTCGCCGCGCTGCTGGTCCGCGACGCCGCAACGGCGGAGGAGGTTGTGCAGGACGCGTTCCTGGCCATGCATGTCGGCTGGCGTCGGCTGCGCGACATCCGTAACGCCCCGTCGTATCTACGCCAATCGGTCGTCAACAGGTCCAGGTCGGTCCTGCGGCACCGCGCCATTGTGGATAAGTACGCGCAGAAGCCGCTGCCGGATGAGGCGCAGAGCGCCGAGCAAGCAGCGACTACCCTCCTGGAGCGTTCCGCTGTCGTGGCCGCGCTACGCGGGCTGTCCGCCCGCCAGCGTGAGGTGCTCGTGCTGCGATACTACGCGGACCTTTCCGAGGCCGATATCGCAAAGGTTATGGGTATCAGCCGGGGCACGGTGAAATGCCACACGGCGCGCGGTATGTCCCTGCTTCGCGCGGCCCTGGAAGAGCCGCCATGACGCACGCCGCGGCGACTGCGCCAGCGGGCTCAGCCTCAGGATCGGTTCTACTGCGTTCACAACGTTCCGGTCGGGCTGCACCTGCCCGGCCATACCAACTGCCGCAGGCCTAAGTGGCGCGGTCCAGCGGGCAGTGGAAGAGCCCGGGGACGGGCGGGGACCGACCCCTCGGGATGAGAACGCACTCATGCATCTGAACGAGGACCGCAGCGAGCCCGCCCCGCATGGTGGACGGGTGGACGTCCTGCGGTTGCTGCTCGTCGATGACCATCTGATGTTCACGGAGGTGCTGGCATCCCGGCTGTCCGCCGCTTCGGATCTGTGCGTGGCCGGCCGGTGCGCCACGCTCGACCCGAACCTGATCGACATCGTCCGTGGCCTGCGACCCGATGTCATCACGATCGAGGTCGAGCCACTTGGCTCCGCCGTCGGCGAGGTGGTGCAGCGGCTGAGGGCAGCTGGGCCGACCGCACACGTGGTCGTGCTGAGCGCTGGCCACGACGTCGCCCGCGCGGTGGGTGCCGCAAGGGCCGGCGCGGCTGGCTGGGTAGCAAAAGAGCAGGGAGCAGCGGAGCTAGAGGCGGTCGTGCGCGGCGCGCCCCGTGGTGACTCCTGGTTCCCACCGGAAATGCTCGGCGAGATCCTGCGCGAGCTACGGGCCGACGTTGACCGGGCCAGGGACAATTCCGACTCGCTCACCATGCTCAGCCCACGTGAACTGGACGTGCTGCTCAGCATGGTGGCTGGTAAGGGAAGCCGGCAGATCGCCGAACAGCTCCTGATCTCGAATCACACGGTGCGCACCCACACCCGCAACATCTTCGCCAAGTTGGATGTGCGCAGCCGCCTCGAGGCAATCAATGTGGCGCTCGCGGCGGGGCTGGAGCCGGACGTAGTGTGCGTGATGCCCCCCGCCGCGGATCGCGACCGTCGTTACCGGGGTGGAGGGCGGCGCGGGCGCGCTCGCCCTACCCGGGGGAGTTGACTGCGACACCGCCACTGGGCGTCTCCATCTCGCGCCCGGGTGGCGACCCGCCAACGCTTTGCGGTGGGTGCAGGGTAATGGTGCTCGCAGCTCAGCGGGCGCCGGCCCCGAGTAGAGATACTCGACCTCGGACGGTGCGCTGCTGCGGCGCGCCCCGCTGCGCCGTGCCCTGTGGTGCCGCGCCGCGAGACGAAGGAGGCAACCGCTCATGGACGCGCGGGATTATGTCGAGGCACACGCCGGCGAGTTCTTCACGGCTCTCAAGGACTGGCTGGCGATCCCTTCCATTTCGGCTGATCCCGCGCACCATGGCGACGTGGCTCGGTCCGCGGACTGGCTGGCTGAGCATCTTCGGCGGACCGGTTTCCCGATCGTGGAGATCTGGCCAGCCGGTGAAGCGGGCGCGCGTGGCTTGCCGGCCGTGTACGCGGAATGGCCGGCGGCTGAGCGCGCGGCCGGGCGGCAAGGGGATGAGCCTGCGCTCACCGCCGTGGTGTACGGGCATCATGACGTGCAGCCCGTGCAGCCGCTGGACGAGTGGGATGTCGACCCGTTTACACCTGTGGAGCGCGGACAGCAGCTGCTTGGCCGTGGCGCCTCCGATGACAAGGGGCAGGTCCTGTTCCATGCGCTCGGCGTCCGGGCCTGTCTCGCCGCGTCGCCGCACGGAAAGAGGTCGGCGCCGCCTGTTACCCTCAAGCTGCTCATCGAGGGTGAGGAGGAGTCGGGCTCGCCGAACTTTGCCGGGTTGCTCCGCCGTCACCGCGCCAGGCTCGGCTGCGACGTGATCGTCGTCAGCGACACTACGATGTGGGCAGCGGACGTCCCGTCCATGTGTACGGGTACGCGGGGCATGATCGACGCCCAGATCGACCTTTACGGCCCGGACGCCGACCTGCATTCCGGCTCGTTCGGCGGTGCGGTGCCGAATCCGCTGCACGCTTTGGTGGCGCTGCTCGCCGGGCTGCACGACGAGCGTGGCCGGGTCATGCTGCCCGGTTTCTACGACAATGTCGTCCCGATTTCAGCTGAGGAACGTGAACTGCTCGGCCGGCTGCCGTTCGACGAGAGGGAGTGGCTGGCTACCGCGGGCGGCAGCCGGGCCACCGCGGGCGAGTACGGCTACTCCACCTTGGAGCGCATCTGGGCGCGGCCGACCGCGGAGATCAACGGCATGTGGGGCGGGCACACAGGCGCTGGGTCGAAGACGATCATTCCGCGGGAGGCCCACGCGAAGGTGTCCATGCGACTGGTGGCCAACCAGGAGCCCGCCGACGTCGACGCCGCCCTGCGTGCGTACATCGAAGCGAACACGGCGCCTGGCATCGAGGCCCGGGTGACGTTCGGCGGGCCTGGCGTGCGGCCGTGCTTCTCCGACACCGGCTCACCCGCGGTGCGGGCCGCACGCGGCGCGATGCGGCGGGCGTTTGGGCAGGAGGTGCTGTTCACCCGTGAGGGCGGTAGTGGGCCGGAAGCCGACCTCGCGGGCATTCTGGAAGCCCCGCTGGTGTTCATGGCGGTCGGGCTGGGCTCAGACCGGATCCACGCGCCTAACGAGAAGGTAGAGATGCCGCTACTGCTCAAGGGCGCCGAGGCCGCCGCTTACCTGTGGGATGAACTCGCCGCCATCGGCAAGGCTGGGATCGCATAGGTGGCGATAGCTGCCGGGTGCGCGGTCGCGTGGTGTTGGCCGCACCCGGGCGCGGCCGGCCCGGTCGGCCCGGCTGGTGACCGGATCCGGATGAGCGGGCCGGCCAGCGGTCTGATGAGCGGTCTGATGAGCGAAACGTGGTGAATGGCTTGGTGAGCGGGAACGACGGCCCGATGACCCTCGGTCGCCTTGCCCTTGCTCGTGGCACATTGGACCGGGTAGCCCACCTACGGACCGACACGCGCTGGCTGGCGCAGGCGTGGGCGGATCCCCGCACGCGCGTCCTCATCGTCGAGGACGGACGGGCTCTGGTGCGGTTCTGCGGCGGCGACGGAAGCTCTGGGGGCGCGGGCGAGGCCGGCGGCGACGAAAGCTCAGCGGGCGCAGACGCGGGATCAGGCGAGGGAAACCCCGAGGGCGCGGGCACCGCCGAGCTGGTTCTCTTGTCACCAGCGGAAGCGCCGGCGTCACCAGCGGAAGCGCCGGCGTCATCAGCGGAAGCGCTGGCGTCATCAGCGGAAGCGCCGGCGTCATCAGCTGAAGCGCCGGATGGCGCACGGATACTGCTCGGCGTCGATGCCGACGGCATCGCGTATTTCGCCGTGCTCGGCCCGCTGCCGGATCCAGGCTCGCTTTCCGGGCCTGGTCAAGATTCCGCAACCGGGTCCGTGCGCTCCGGGTCCGTGCGCTCCGGGGCCCTGCGCTCCGGGGTGGTGCTCTCCGGGCTGCGGCAGGCCGGGGCGCTGCTGGGTGACAGGGATGCTGGGCTGTTCACGCACGCGGTCGCGCTCGCCAACTGGCACGCCACGCATAAGCATTGCCCGACGTGCGGCGCCCGCACCCGGCTGGCCACGGCGGGCCACACCCGGGTGTGCCCGCGCGATGGAAGCGAGCACTTCCCGCGCGTGGATCCGGCCGTGATCATGCTCGTGCTCGATTCGGCCGACCGCTGCCTGCTGGCCAGGAACCAGAAGTGGCCGCAGAAGCGGGTGTCGATCCTCGCCGGTTTCGTGGAGCCTGGGGAGTCGGTCGAGCAGGCGGTAGCCCGCGAGGTGCGCGAGGAGGTTGGCGTTTCCGTCGCTGACTTCCGCTATCTCGGCAGTCAGCCGTGGCCGATGCCGCAGAGCCTCATGCTGGGGTTCTCCGCGCGCGCGATCGCCGACGAACACAGCGATCAGTCCATCCGCGTCGACGACAATGAGATCGCCGAGGCGCACTGGTACAGCCGCGATGAGCTGCGGGCCGCGATCGAGGCCGGCGATATACGACTGCCGCCGCCCGTCTCGATCGCGCACCGGATTATCGAGGCGTGGTTCGGGGCCCCGCTGCCGCGCGCCTGGTGACCACCCCGGCCGTCGGGTGAGTGGCGAGCGGCCGCTGCGGCGGACCGGGTAACCACCTAAAGGGCCTGTCTGGAGTCGTGATCAATACGGTCTGATTCGGACCCGAGCGTCACGCCGGGCTGGTAAAACGCTCAGGTGACGCGACGTGAACTGAGCGATGACGAGTGGGAACTGATAGAGCCGTTCCTGCCGATCGGACGTTACGGCCCCTTCCCGCAGCACCTGCGCGAACAGTTTGAGGGCGTCATCTGGCGACGCCCGCGAGCTACATAGGCGGGGCTCCAGCTACGCGGATCCATCATCTGGATGCGCAGCCTCAACCTGGGGCCGCGCGACAGCGCACGTCAGACCAGGGAGGCGTGCAATCGTCAGAGGACCGTCACGCGGGTCGCTTCCTGCTTGCCTTGGGCGAAACCTGCACGGGCGGCGGGGACGCGGGTCGCCGGATCCATCTGGTTCGTGCCCATCGCGGCTCGGGAATCGGCGTCCGGTGTGATCACCTTGACGCGGCTGCCCTGCTTGCGCAGGGCCTCGACCTCGCTTGCCAGGTTCGTGCCCCATTCCGGGTCTCTGCGCAGGCCCTCGAACTGGCCTGCTTGCGGTGGTGTCTGGCTCCATCCGCCGAACGGCGAGAGCACCACGACGTTCGCATAGCCCGAGGCAAGGTCGGCGTTTTCGCCGGAGCGCACGCCACCGTTGATGTAGCGAGTGCCGTTGCAGCCCCACCACCACCGAGAACCAGGCCAACATTGTGAACCATAGGTTTCGCCTTCTAGGAGTGCCTTGTTGTCGAGGCGCTCCCGGCGATACCTACGTCAATCGCCCGACCGTGACGGCAAGAGGGAGCACCCACATCGATACAGCGTTCATGGGTCTCACCTCCTCGGACGGTGTCACGGTCGACTGCAAGCTACCAGCCCGACGCGATACCGACTAACCCTTTTTCCCGCCACGTGATCACGACTCCAGACAGGCCCTTTAACCGGCCTGCCCAAGATCCCTAATGGCTTGCGCGATGCCTACTCCGGGCGCCGGAATGATCGCGACAACCGGGGTGTCCAGGCCATGCGCGTGGTACGCCGCGATGCGCTCCCTGCACGCCGATGGTGTGCCATGCACGATCAAGTCATCGACAACGTCATCGCTGATCTCGTTCACTGCCCGCTTGCGGTCACCGGCTGCCCATGCGGCCTGCATCGGGGCGAGCGCGTCCGCCCTGCCGAGCCAGGCCTGAAACGCGGCGTAGACGGGCACAGTGAGATAGCTCGCGATCAGGCGCCGTCCGATGCCACGGGCGACCTCAGCGTCAGCGGTCGGACACACGAATACCCGGGCAATGACCTCGGGTCCTGGGCCCGACACCTCGCGCACCCGCCGGATGTCGGTGGGGGAGAGCCAGTTGGTAATGACACCGTCGGCTTCGGCTGTCGCCAGTTTGATCATGCCAGGGCGCAGTGCGGCCAGGGCGAGTGGGGGAGGCGGACAGGGCGCTGCGTCCAGCCGGAACCCGCGCACGGTGAACGTCTCGTATTCCTCGGTCACCTTCTCCCCGGCGAGCGCTGCGCGCAGGAAGCGCAGCATGTCACGTGCCCGCTGGTAGGGCTCCACCAGCGGGATACCGTTCCACTGCTCGACCACTGCAGGGGACGATGTGCCGATCCCAAGCACGAAACGCCCGGGAGCGAGGCTTTCCAGCGTCGCAGCACTCATCGCAAGCAGGCCGGGACCGCGCGTGTAAATCGGCACGATGGCGGTGCCAAGCCGCAGGGTGGGTGCCCACTGGCTGGTCAGCGCCAGTGGCGTGAAGGCGTCGGTGCCGCTGACCTCCGATGACCACACATCGGTGTAACCGAGATCGCTGAGACCGGCCACGATGTCACGCTGGTCGATGATCGGTATCTGCGGCAGCGGGAGGGTTATGCCCCAGCGCTTCATCCGCTCGGTCGCTGCCATGCCGGTTCCTCCTTCGCGCCGCGCTGCGGTCGTGTCCCCGTGGCGCCTTGCGGCGCGGGTGCGCTGCGCCGGGTCTGATGGCGGCTCCGATCCTACGGCGATAAACGTCGCCGCACCTCGAGCGGGCTGGCGCGGCTGGGACCGCTAGGTGGCACCCGACCCTCTAGGGCCTCAGTGCCTTATAGGGTTTGCGCCATGGGGGAGCGTGAAGATCTCGACGCCTTGTCGTCGCGCGAGTTGCACGACCGGGCCGTGCATCGGGCGGTGCGACATCTGGACGTCGGCTTCCTGTGGAAACTGCTACGCGAAATTCCCGCGGCGGAGGCCGCGGAGGGTCACGAGGACGTCGCAACCGGCGATGCGATCAAACTCAGCGCACTGATCTCCGATGCGCTCGCGTCCGGCGAGGGTGACGTCGCCGAGGGGCTGCGCCCGCTCTACATCAGCTACCTGGAAGAACACGGCGGCTGATCGAAGCGACTCCGCCGCCCGGGCGACGGCACAGCGCGGGCGACGGCACAGCGCGGGGAACGCTACCAGCCACGCGCAGCGGTCCAGCGGCAGCGGTCCAGCGGCAGCGCTCCAGCGGATCAGATCAGGCCGAACGCGAGCGGCGGCGTGTGGTCGACGGCTTCGGCTGCCGCGCCAGCTCCTTGGCGACGGGCAGCAACGGGTTCGTAACGTTCGCCACTACCTCTTCGGCGAGTTCCTGAACCCGGCGCCCTCGCGACCGTGCGGCGCTGCGGAGCATTTCGAAAGCCTGCCGCGGCGGCACCCGGTACCGTTCGGTCAAGATCCCGATGGCCTGCTCAACCCGCACCCGGTTCGCGAGCGCATGCTCGAGTTGCACGATCGTCATCTTCAGCCGTGCGGTCTGCGCGTCGCCCGTGTCGCCCGCGTCACCCGAGTCGGTGGCGCCGTCCCGGCCCCCGCGTGGCCGCGTCGATGACGGCAGTTCGCTAACCAGCAGGTCGGCGAACACCATAGCGCTCACCAGATCAGGCAATTCCTCTTCGCCGACGCGCCACCCGCCGGTTGTCCTGTACACCGCCGCCGTGCGCTTCCCCTCGCCGCTGGCAGCGCGCGTCGTGTCGTTGGTGACCGCGTCCCCACGGGTCCGCGGGTCTACCGGGTCCCCGTGGGTATGCTCGTCCGCAGGCGCGTTCGGTTCGAGTGGCGCATGGTCGGCCGCGCGATCGGCCGCCGCGCCCGCGTCGGCTGACCTGGCCGCACCCGATGCGCCTGAGCTGGGCGCGGCGCCCGCGGCAGGCGTTAGGGGGCTTTTTCGGTTCATAAGCAGCTTGCCAGCGCGTTCATCCGGTCGACGACCTGGGCGGCGGAGGGGTTGGTGAGCGCACTGCCGTCGTCGAAGAGCACCGTCGGCACGGTCTGGTTACCGCCGTTCACGGTCATCACGAAATCGGCGGCACCCGGATCGGTCTCGATGTCAACCTCGACGACCTCGATCCCCTTGCGCGCGAGCTGGCTCTTCAGCCGTCGGCAGAACGCGCACCAGCGCGTCGTGTACATCGTCGGGCCCGCCCTCACTGGCCGTCTCCTTCCTCGGCCGCGGCGTCCCCGCGGCTCCGAATGATAACAACACTCACAGCGGTCGCCGGCTTCCCGCCCGTCATCGGCCGGGGCGCACTCTCGTCAGTCGGTCCTGCCATGATGTGCACCATGCCGGACACTATTCTCTCCGCGCTCGATCCTGACCAGCGCGCGGTCGCGGAAGTCGTGCGCGGGCCGGTCTGTGTGCTGGCGGGCGCGGGCACGGGCAAGACCCGCGCCATCACCTACCGGATCGCGCACGCGATCCACAGCGGCGCGGTCGATCCGCGGCACGTACTCGCGGTGACGTTCACCAACCGTGCGGCAGGCGAGTTGCGCACCAGGCTGCGTCAGCTCGCGGGACCCGGATCGGGCGTGGAGCGGGTCCAGGCGCGCACGTTCCACGCCGCGGCACTCCGCCAGCTCGTCTACTTCTGGCCGCGCACCGTCGGCGGGCAGGCACCCAGGGTCATCGACTCGAAGCTGGGCCTGGTGGCAGAGGCGGCGCGGGCACGCCGGCTGAAGCTCGACCAGACGGGGCTGCGCGACGCGGCGACCGAGATCGAATGGGCGAAGGCCGTCCAGTCCCGGCCGGATGATTACGCCGCGGCGGCCGGGCAGGCGGGCCGGGTCCCGCCGGTGCCGGTAGCAGAGATGGCCAGGCTGTTCGATGCCTACGAACGGCTGCGCCGCGACCGGCATGTCCTCGACTTCGAGTCGATGCTCGAGCTGACCGCCGGCATCCTCGCCGAGCACCGGCCCGCCGCTGCCCAAGTGCACGACCAGTATCGCTACTTTGTCGTGGATGAGTACCAGGACGTCAATCCGCTGCAGAAGCTCGTGCTCGACGCCTGGATTGGCGGCAGGGACGACGTGTGCGTGGTCGGCGATCCGAACCAGACGATCTATTCGTTTACCGGCGCGACGCCGGCGTTCCTGACCGGATTCACCGCGGAGTTCCCCGCCGCCGCCGTGATCAGGCTGGTCCGCGACTATCGGTCGACTCCGCAGGTCGTCCGGCTGGCTAACCGGCTGATCGCATCCGCGGGGCGGGGGTCCGCCCAGCCGCGGCCCGCCGGTGCCGAGCTTGTCGCGCAGCGAGGTGATGGCCCGCAGCCGCGGTTCGCGGAGTATCCGGACGAGGAGGCGGAAGCGGCGGCGGTGGCCGCTCAGGCGCGCGCGCTGATCGACGGCGGAATTGCCGCCAGGCAGATCGCCGTGCTTGTCCGCACCAACGCGCAGACGGAAGCGTTCGAGCGCGCGCTGCGGACCGCCCAGGTCTCTTATGCGATGCGCGGCGCGGAGCGTTTCTTCGACCGGCCCGAGGTACGGCAGGCGCTAGTACTGCTCCGCGCGGCGGCCAAGGCCGAGCCGTCCGGCACTCCGGTGGCCGCCGCCTGGCATGTGTTCGCGGGCCTCGGCCTGACCGCGGAGCCACCGCACGGCGGCGGGGCGATGCGGGACAGGTGGGAGTCGCTGGCCGCGCTCGCGAAGCTCGCCGCGGATCTGTTCGGCGACCAGCCGGAGGCTACCCTCGCTGACCTCGCATCCGAACTCACCCAGCGCGCGTCGCTGCAGCAAGCTCCCGCGCTCGACGGTTTGACGATCGCGTCCTTGCACGCGGCCAAAGGGCTGGAGTGGGACGTCGTGTTCCTGCCCGGGCTCGTCGACGGCGTGCTGCCCATCGTCTATGCGAAAACCCCGGATGCGGTCGAGGAGGAGCGGCGGCTGCTGTACGTCGGGCTGACGCGTGCACGCGAACGGCTGCTGCTGTCGTGGTCGATGGCCCGGTCCCCGGGCGCCAGGCGGTCCCGTCGGCCGTCGCCATTTCTGGAGCCGCTCTTTCCCCGTAACGGCTCACGCGCGGCGGCCCGCCAGGGACGTGCGGACCTGTCTGGCCGCACCTCGCCGCGCGGTCGCTCCGCCGCGACGCTGCCGCGCTGCTCGGTGTGCGGGCGGGGGCTCGGCGGCGCCGCCGAGCGAAAGCTTGGCCGTTGCGAAAGCTGCCCGGCGCACCGCGACGAGATGCTGTACCACCGGTTGATCCAGTGGCGCGCGGCAACGGCGCGCGAGCGCAGCATTCCCGCCTACGTGGTCTTCACCGACGTGACCCTGCAGGTGATCGCCGAACGGCAGCCGCGCAACGAGGCAGAACTTGTAGTGGTGCCCGGGGTCGGCCGGGCCAAGGTGGACAGGTACGGCGCGGAGGTGCTTGACCTGTGCAGGAATCATGTCGTTGGGTGAGCGCGTTGGGCGCCGCCTGCTGAGCCCGCTGCCCAATGCGGGCGTGGCTTGACGTCAGCGCCGCGGATCGCAGGTGCTGTAGCCCACGATCCGCGGCACTGGTAAATGTGGGCGGGAGGACGATTGATGAGCAAGGCCCTGGATGATCTGCTCGATCTGCTCGATCTTGAGCAGATCGAGGTGAACATCTTCCGCGGTCGCAGCCCGGACGAGCGCGTGCAGCGCGTATTTGGCGGCCAGGTCGCCGGTCAGGCGCTTGTCGCTGCCGGGCGCACGGTTCCAGCGGACCGTCCCGTGCATTCGCTGCACGCGTATTTCATCCGGCCGGGAGATCCTTCCGTGCCGATCGTCTACCTGGTCGACCGGGTGCGGGATGGCCGGTCGTTCACCACCCGCCGGGTTTCCGCGGTCCAGCACGGGAAGGTGATCTTCACGCTTTCCGCGTCCTTTCACCATCCCGAGCCAGGCCCCGAGCATGCCGTGCCCATGCCGCGGGTGCCTGCGCCGGATCAACTTCCGTCGCTGAGTGAGCGCCTGGAGAAGGCGTTCGGGTCGTCGGCTGACGCGTTCTTCCGCAATCGCCCGATCGATATCAGGTTTGTCGGCCCGCTCACCCATGAGGCACAACGGGATCCAGCGCTGCGTGCCATCGAGAGCGTTGTATGGCTGCGGGTCGACGGTGACCTGCCGGATGACCCGATGCTGCACGTCTGTCTGATGACGTACGCCTCGGACATAACTTTGCTCGACTCCGTCCTGCTCGCACACGGCCTGTCGTGGCTGGACGGCCGCACCACCGGGGCCAGCCTGGATCACGCGATGTGGTTCCACGGGCCGTTCCGTGCGGACAGGTGGCTGCTTTACGCGCAGCAGACGCCGGTGACCGCCGGAGCGCGCGGCCTGGCCCGCGGCCAGGTCTTCACCCAGGACGGCCAGCTCGTTGTCTCCGTCGTGCAGGAGGGGCTGATCCGGATCACCGATGCGTGACCGGAGCCGTCGAGGAGAGCACCGACAAGTAACCGCCTATGGCTCGCGGGCTGCGCACTCAGGCGTTACAACGCGACGCCGCACAAGGTGCGCTCAGGCGTGACCGAACGCCACCGGGGTGGTCATGTTTCAGATTGGCTGCTGTGCTGATTCAGTCCCGTAACGACCGCGAACGGCACAATGTGATCGTGATATGCGTAAGTGATATTCCAGCGAACGGAGATACGCGATGCATCACCGAATATGGGCGCCGGTTGGTTTGGCAGCCGTTGCGTTCCTTGCCGCGGCGTGCGGAAGTTCATCGACTAGTACGGCTGCTTCGAGCAGCCCGTCGGCCACTCCCACCCCGGCCCACTCCGCCAGCACGTCGGCTGCGGTGAAGACCGCGAAGATCGGCACCGTGACAGTGCTCACCAACGCCCAGGGCCGCACGCTCTATTGGTACGGCTTGGACACCGCCGTCGTGTCAAAGTGCACTTCTACGGGGTGCGTCCATCTCTGGCCAGCGGTGAAGGGACCCTTGACTGCCGGCCCAGGTGTTACCGGCAAGCTCGGCACGGTCAAGCTCTCGGACGGTACGGTGCAGGCCACCTACAACGGGCACCTTTTGTACACCTACGTCGGTGATACCTCCTCTGGGCAGGACAGGGGAAACGGGATGTCCAGCGGCGTCTGGCATGCGGTGGCCGTGTCCGTCGCACCCGTCTCGCCGAGCCCGTCGTCGAGCTGACCCGGCGACCGCAGTATCCCGGTTCCTGATCGCTTGCGCGCCTGCTGCGGCAGGTGCGCAGGCGTTCAGGTGCCGCGATGGCTGGTCGCCTGATCGTGGCCACCTGCGCGTCACCGAGCGTGGGCCGGGCGCACTGTCGCGTGTCCGGTCGGCTGGGCATCCATACCCTGGCGGGAGTCTGCCGAGTAGGGAATTTCGCTGAGCAACCCTGGTGAGTTTCGGAGAGCACCATCATCGCCAAATACGAAGCGTGCTCCGCGCCGTCATTTCTTTTCGCCACTTATGAATATGGTTCCCGGTATTCAATGCCAGCCGGGCCTTGCCGACGCCGCCCGCCCCAACACAACACGCACCGACCGTGCGCTATCCGGCGCGCACCACGCCCGCAACGTGCGCAGGTCACTTTCCCGACTGCGTCTTGACTCTCGGGGCGCCTGACCCGCCGGCGGCACGTGTCGTGGCCGCTGGCCGGATCTCTGATCCAGTCGCAGGCGTGATCCGGCTCGACAGCGTTACCTCGGTTCGCAAGGACCGTGTTGGCAAACTGGTCGGCCGTCTCAATCCTGGCACCATGGAACAGGTGACGATCGCGCTCCGCGCGGCTCTGGACCTGTGAAAGCGTCGGTGGCTGCTTCCGTCTGGAGGTCAGCGGTATGAGGGACGTCAGCGACTCGCATTGACGGTCGGCATCCCTTCTCAAGCTGCGGATGCCCCCGCAGATAGGCGGAACCGCACGTCAAAAAAAGGTTGCCGATCCCGCGGACGGTTCCTAGGCTTGTTGTCACGCCCAATTTAGCGTCTCCGCAGGTATCACTGCAGATCTGTACAGAGGGGAGGTGTTCGGAGTGGTCACAGAAGTCTTCACCGCCTCGCGCGGCGTTGTTGGCCTGCCCACGCTGGGCGCCTTCTCCCATGTCTCGGGCGAACTGCGCCCTCGGGGTGTCGGCGTGATCACGGTCGGCACCGGTGCACCGGCGGGCGCCAGCACGGGGGTCGCCAGCACGGGGGTCGCCAGCACGGTGGTCGCCAGCACGGTCGTGGCTAACGCTGTGGTAGCGGCTGGCGTGCCAGCGGCCAACGTGCGCGAGCACGTCAATGCCGCGCCGTTCTCCACACCGTCGGCCCTTGGGCAGGCGACTGTCCGCAAGCAGAACACCTATATGACCCGTTTCATCGCCAATGGTGGTGACGCTCCGGGTCCGCATCGATGGAGGGTGCCGGTCTAGACTGACCGGCCTCGAGCTCCTCCAGGCCGCGGACCCGAAAAAGGGTCCGCGGCCTTTGTTATGCCGGGCCACCGTTTGTCGCAGCAGCGACTCGATGACGAGCACAGCAGAACGACAACGAGAGCAAAACGAGCAGAGGAGAGGGGCTGACACCGATGCAGTGGCCCGACACCATCGCCGTCTCTGTGGGAGCGGCGGCGGGGTACGAGGTGGGCCCCGCGGGAGATGCGTTGCGGGGCGAAGGCGGGAGGCTGATCGTAGGCATGGCGGTTGCGGCCGGTGCGTTCAGCGGGCTCGATCTGCCCTGCAGCGAGCAGCCGGACCTATACTTCGCCGAGTCGCCTGCGGATGTGGAGTCCGCGAAGGCGCTCTGCCGCGACTGCCCCGCGCGGCTCGCCTGCCTCAAAGGGGCCGTGGAACGCCGGGAACCGTGGGGCGTCTGGGGCGGGGAACTCTTCCTGCGCGGGGAGATCGTCCCACGCAAGCGGCCGCGCGGTCGGCCGCGCAAGACCGAGGTCGCTGCTTAGGGCATGTTTTGTGGATCTTCGGCGGCGCGGATCGGCGCCGCCCGTATCCACCAAGATCCACGAAACACACCCTAGCCACGACGCGGTCCGCGGACGGCGTGCCGCGAACTAGCTGGGACAAGGAAGTGTTGCTACAAGAACAGCTGGCAAAGACCGGATAAACTCGATGCTCGCGCTGGCCGCGGTCGTGGCTGGCCAGCCAGCACGCGACCGCCGCGTTATGACATTTCCGGCTCGTCGGCGTAGCCGGGCATCCACCTGACGACCTCGGCGCGGAACTCACCTTCGCATTCGAGCTGACAGAGCACGCCAATACCGGCCGTCGAGACCCGGTGGATGAGCACATACGACGGAGGCACGTTGAACCTCCTGCTGATGTTGGAGGGACGCAGATCGGTCACCCGCCCGGCCTCCGCGCGCAGCCATTCGCGGGTGAACTTGAAACAGTCCACCTTGGACGGCTCGGCGAGCGGTGCCAGGAAGGCTTGCAGCGCGTCCAGGTCTACGTCGATGCCTTCGCGGAGAAACCCCTGCTCACGCAGTTCCTCTTCGACCACCTCGATGTCACCGTCGTCGTGCATGATCCGTAGTAGCTTTCCGATGAATGCTGGAAAGCCCTCAGGCAGCCGGTCAACCGCACCAAAGTCGAGTACTCCCAGCCGACCGTCGGCCATCAGCCGGAAATTGCCCGGATGCGGATCGGCATGCAGCAGCCCCGCGCGGGCGGGGCCGGAGAACAGGAACCGCGTAAGCAGAATGCCGGCCCGGTTCCGCTCATCCTGACTACCATCGCTGATGACCTTCGAGAGAGGCGTACCGTCCATCCATTCGGTGATCAGCACGTGATCGGAGTTGGTCACGACCGGCGGCACGTAGATGTCGGGATCGTCGTAGTAGGCGGTGGCGAACGCGTGCTGCGACTCAGCTTCGAGGTCGTAATCAAGCTCCTCGGCGATGCGGTCCTTAAGCTCGGCGATGAGCGGCTTCACGTCGAGCCCGGGCATGAGCACCCCGAACAATCGCGCCACCCGGCTGAGCTGGGCGAAATCACTTATCAGTGCCTTACCTGCCCCGGGGTACTGGATCTTGACTGCGACCTCGCGGCCGTCGTTCCACACCGCGCGGTGCACCTGGCCGATCGATGCCGCCGCGGCCGGCCTGTCGTCGAAGAGAGCGAAGTTGTCGCGCCAGTCAGCGCCGAATTCGGTCGCGAGAACCTGGTGCACGGTCCGCGACGGCAGGGGCGGGGCGGCTTCCTGAAGCCGGGTGAGGGTCGCGCGGTAGGGGCCAGCAATTTCCGGCGGAAGTGCCGCCTCGAAGATCGACAATGCCTGGCCGAATTTCATTGCCCCGCCCTTGAGCTCGCCGAGGACCTTGAAGATCTGCTCGGCGGTGCGTTGCTGGATCTCGGCCGCGACGATTTCGGCCGGGCGGCCGCCGATGCGCTTGCCGAAGCCGAGTGCGGTGCGGCCAGCGAACCCGATGGGCAGCGTGGCTAGCTTGGCGGTCCGCGTCACGGCGCGGCGAGGCAGGTCACTCACGTCTATCATTGTCCGCTAGGCCAGGTGCCATTGTGCGCTGGGCCAGGTTGTGACTTCCACAAGCGCACTCATGGTGGGGCGGCCAGGTTCTGCGGCGCCATTGCCAGTCGGGCAAAGCAAGCTCGAGAGTGCCGTTCGTCACAATCGGCCCTGGCGAGGACCTGTCGATGAACGCGAGCACCTGAGCGGTCGCGTGGGCCGCAACCGCGGTCGCGAGCACGGCGTCGCATGCGGGGATGGCTGAACTTCTTCCTGCCAGCTGAGCCGTGATCAGCGGCCAGGCAGGATCGCGATCCCGCCGAACCAGATCGAGGCAGCGCAGGCACGCCGAGCGGCCGGGGAGTACCAGTGGCCCGACGACACCGATCGCCTCCGCCGCCGTGGCAGTCAGGTGCGCAATGCGCTCGGCCATCAGTTCTGCGATCAAGCGAGGATCGTGGGCCTCTGTAAGCACGACGAGGTCTGGCCGGGCGTTGTCGTCGTCGGTGCGCACATCAGGAGCGACGCGCCTGACCGCCCGCGCGGCTCCTCGTGCCCGCGGCGCGCCGGAATCAGTGACTCCAAGGCCGGCGGGCGCCGCGTCGCCCGGCCCCGCCGGTCGTGGGTCCCTGCAGGTCAGATGGCCGATGCCTGAGGCGGCAAGCAGGCATGCGACGCTCGACCCGATGCGGCCAGCTCCGTGCACCAGAACATGGCTTGACTGGCGGCGCACCATTACCCGGACGCCACCGTCGCCGTCTCGATGCGCGAGCGATGCGGTTGCAAGCTCAGGTGCCAGCCGGGCCTGGGTCGCGAGCGGCAGAACGTGACGTGCCGCCGCGGGAAAATCGTCGAGCGCTCCGCCCGCCGCGAGAAGGGTAAGCACCCGGTCGGTCGCGTTTGCCGGGATGCCGCGCTTGGCCGCTGCCGCGAGCAGTGCCGCACGATCCCGGCTCCCGTCCAGGACGGAAAGGACCGTAGCCGCGGCATGACCGAGGCCCGTGACCGTGAAGCCACGGCGCGGGTCGACCCCGATCTGGATTGTCTCGCTGTCGCGCCAGAAGTGGAGCAGGCCCGGTTTCAGCACAGGTCTCATGACCGTCAGCGTGACAGCGCAAGCAACGAAAAGGGAGGTCGTGTTCGCCGCCTGTGGATAGCGCGCCGCGAGCACGGGTCCGCATGTCGTTAGGTGGGCCTGGGTCGCATGTTGCGTGGCGCGGCGCCGCCCGTTGGCCAATGGTGCCCGTCGGCAAATTGAGCCACGTGACGGGACGTCCCGGCGTGGCTGAACCGCTCAACCACCGCCAACCGCAGTGGACTCAGCCAGCCAAAGCCAGGAATCGACTGTGACCGGTGAGATTCGCTTCATGATCCGATCGGGGAGCGGGCAGGGAATCACGAACGGCCGCGCCGCGGTTGCGAGGATGGTGGCTCCGCCAGTGCCGGCGGGTCGGCGCGAGCGGGAGGGCGGTCATGAGCGCAAGGTATCCGGCCGGGGGCGAGCGAGCGAAAAGGAAGCAGCGGCAGTGACGGCGCACAGCTTGCCTGCGGCGGGCGACCGAGGGCGACCTCGCCGGGCCGCCGCCGAATCGATCGAGGACCGGTGATCGACGACCCGCGCCGGCTGCGGCTTGGGGATTTCCCCGTGACAGTGCCGCTGCCCACCCGCTGGGATGACGACGACGCTTACGGCCACATGAACAATGTGGTGCACTACGCCCTCTTCGACACCGCGGTGAACGGGTGGCTGATGCGCGCGACCGGCACCGACATCCGCACCCTCGACGCGATCGGCCTCGTCGTGGAGAGCTCGTGCCGCTACCTGGCATCGCTGCGCTTCCCCGAGACGGTCACCGCCGGACTCGCCGTCGAGCGGCTTGGGAACTCCAGCGTCGTTTACCGACTTGCGCTGTTTGGCGAACATCGCGACGAGCCTGCGGCGGTCGGCCGGTTCGTGCACGTCTACGTCGAGCGCGCCACCCGAAGGCCCACGCCCGTCCCGCCACTCATCCGCGATTGCGTGCAACGGCTCACCGCCTCCCCATGAGGAGGCCTGCCGGAGGCATTACCGATCGAACGCCTAGCAAGCCTGTGCGTCGCGGAATCGCTGGACCGGGGTCGGGCCGGCACAGCCGTCATCAGCAAGGCGTGGCCCGGCGTGCGCGGTGACGGCTCTTCGGTGAAGGAGCGCCATGAGTGCCGCAAAAAAGCTGATGTGTAAGCTGAGGTTCACGTAACTACGGGGAGGCCAGCATGGCAGCAGGACTCATCCTCCAGTTCCCGGCGGGCGTCGGTGAGCAAGAGTACGACGCGGTGAACTCCCAGCTCAGGTTCGATCCGCGAACAGGTGAGGGGGACTGGCCGGCCGGGTTGCAGAGTCACTCAGCAGGCGCGTCCGGCGAGGGCTGGATCGTGACAGAGATCTGGGAGTCCAAGGAGGCGCAAGCGGCGTTCATGGCGAGCCGGCTCGGCCCAGCCCTTTCCGACCTGCCTCAACCCCAAGTCCTTTGGTTCGACGTCGTCGCGAGCCAACACCGTCACTGAGCGCTCTCGCCGAGGATTCGGTCGCCAAGCGCCGCTTCAGGGGTGGCAGAGATTCGTGCGTGTTCGCGGCCGGATTCGGCGGCTGGTCAGCATGGGCCGAGGTAGCCGGGCCGTGGCAGTGACGGCCGCGCCGTTCGGTCCGCCGCCCTTGGCACGGCCGGCCGCTTTCGCGCCGGTGGACAGAGGCCAAAAGGCCCTAGGATGCTTCTCGCGGGCGGGTCCACGATGAACCCATGACTATCGCTGGTGACTCTCGAGCCGGGAGGCTCGCGAAACCTCATAGGTCGGTCCCCGGGGTCCTTCTGGCATGCGTGCTGGGCGCGGGCCTGGCAGCCTGCGGCAGCAGCAGTACTAGCTCGACATCCAGCTCGACACCGAGCTCGGCTCCTTCGACGTCCGCACCGGCGGCAGCCCCTAGCGGCTCGGCCACCGAGAATGCGATCGCGGCCAACTGGACCACCTTCTTCGACGCGAAGGCTCCCGTCGCCAAGCGGGTAAGCCTGCTGCAGGATGGGCAGGTGTTCTCCTCAGTCATCAAGGCCCAGGCCGGCTCTAGCCTCGCGTCGCAGGCGTCCTCGAAGGTCACGAAGGTGACGGTGGTGTCGCCCGACGAGGCCAAGGTCACCTATTCGATCCTCGTGGCCGGCCAGCCAGCGCTGTCGAACCAGGCCGGCCTCGCCGTCTACCAGGACGGCACCTGGAAGGTCGGCGTTGGGAGCTTCTGCGGCTTGCTGGCCCTCGAGAACGGTGGTAAGACCTCCTCGCTGCCTGCTGCCTGCAAGTCCGCGGGCTAGCCGGGGTGATCCGCTCGGCAGGGGTACCCGCCGAGCAGCGGACCGTGCGCCATGGTGGCCGCGCGTTTGCGCTTGCCGTGCTTTGCATCGTGCTGTTCCTGACGTTCCTCGACAACACGATCGTGAGTGTGGCGCTCGGCAGCGTGCAGGGCGAATTGCACGCGGGCGTCAGCGCTCTGCAGTGGGTCGTCAGTGCGTACGCGCTGACCTTCGCCGCCGCCATGCTGGCGTTCGGGATGGTCGGCGATGAATTCGGCCGCAAGCGGGTCATGCTGGCCGGGGTCGGCATCTTCTGCGCCGGTTCGGTCATGTCTGCGCTGGCCCCCGGCATCGGGCTCGTGATCGCGGGACGGGCTGTCATGGGCCTCGGTGCAGCCGCCAGCGAACCGGGCACGCTGTCGATGCTGCGGCACCTGTACACCGACGAGCGCAGCCGCACCAGGGCGGTAGGCGTCTGGGCGGCCGTGTCCGGACTCGCCCTTGCTCTCGGGCCCGTCATCGGTGGCGCGCTGGTGGGCGTATGGAGCTGGCGTGCGATCTTCTGGTTCAACCTGGCCTTCGGCGCGGCGGCCCTGGTAGCCGGGGTGGTCGTGCTGGCGGAGAGCTCCGATCCAGCCGCGCACCGGGTGGACATCGCAGGAACGGTGCTCGGCGCCGGCGCCCTGACAGCGCTTATCTTCGCGGTGATCGATGCCGAGAGTACCGGTTTCGCCTCGCCCGGCGTGATCACGCTGCTGTGCATCAGCGCGGTGGCGGCGGCAGCGTTCTTCTGGTGCGAGAGCCGGGCCGCCCATCCGCTGCTTGACCTGAGATTTCTGCGTGTCCCGCGCTTCCTCACCGCGAACGTGGTCGCCTTCTGCGCGTACTTCGCAACGTTCGCCGTCTTCTTCTTCACCGCTCTGTACCTCGAGGAGGTGGTCGGCGACAGCGGTTATCAGATCGCGCTCGTCTTCCTGCCGATGACCGCGCTTATGATCGCCGCTTCGCTGCTGGCCGGCCGATGGACCGGGGCGGCCGGGCCGCGGTGGTCGATCTTCGCTGGCTGTCTGCTGTTCAGCGCCGGCCTGCTGCTGACGACATTCACGCTCAGCCCGCACCCGGCCTATGCGCCGCTGGCAGCGGCCCTGGCCCTCACCGGCATCGGCATCGGCACCACCGTCGTTCCCATTACCTCGTCGGCACTGTCCGCGGTGCCTCCCGAGCGCTCGGGCATGGCCGCATCGGCAACGAACACCAGCCGGGAGATCGGTGCGGTGATGGGTGTGGCGATCCTCGGTGCGCTGGTGAACGCGCAGCTGCGGTCCAGCCTGTCCAGCAACCTAAAGCATCTGGGGATCCCGGCCAACTTCCAGTCGATCGTGATCCACGCGGTCGAGACCGGCGGTGTTCCGTCCAACGGCAGCGCGAGCGGCGCCGGTGCGGCGGGCCAGGCCTCGCTCGTTCAACAGGTCATCCACGCCGCCTACACCGCCTTCTACGCAGGGCTGCACGCCGCGTTGATCCTGTCGGCCCTCCTGGTGCTCGGCGCGGGCCTGTTCACGTTCGTGGCCCTCGGCCGACGAGACCACAGCAAGGCCGGTGCGACCGGGCCGTGACGAGGCAGCCCGTGACGAGGCAGCCCGTGACGAGGCAGCCCGTGACGAGGCAGCCCGTGACGAGGCAGCCCGTGACGAGGCAGCCCGTGACGAGGCA
>DATIYI010000190.1:0-17107 GCA_035517695.1 Streptosporangiaceae bacterium | reverse complement strand
TGGGGTCGCCCCCCGGGCCAGCACGGCGGGGGTTCCGGGGGTCGCCCCCCGGGCCAGCACGGCGGGGGTTCCGGGGGTCGCCCCCCGGGCCAGCACAGTCAGGCCGCCGACCGTGTGCGCCGCGGCAGGCCGGCCACGTAGGCGGGTCAGGACCTGCCATAGCGGAGGATGATCAGTGTGAGCGCGAGGCCGAGCCCGCAAAGCAGGCCGACAGGAAAAAGCATTGCAGCGTAGCCGGTCCACCGGCCTATCAGCCAGCCGATGGCCCCGTAGACCGCCATGCCGGCCACCAGGTAGCTGACGATCGCCCAACCCGGGTTCTGCTCGCCGACGGACTGCCCGGTGGGTTGCGCCGCGCTGGGCCGTTCGGCGCCGGGCCGTTCGGCACTGGGCCGTTCGGCACTGGGCCGTTCGGCACTGGGCCGACCCGTGGAGCGTGGTCCGCGAGCCAGCCATCGCTGGCGTTTGCGCGCCTTGGCTGGCTGGCCTGAGTGTTCGCCGGGGTTCCGTCCATCGGTGCCCAGTGCCCCAGCCCTGGGTCCCGCGGGGACCCGTTGCCCCGAAGCTTGCTGCGATGGGCCGCGCTGCAATGGACCCTGCTGGCGCGCATCCTGAAAAGCACCGGTGATGTGCTCGGCTGACGGCTCGATGTTTCCTTGTTCCTCCGGCCATTCCTGCGATCCCAGCGCGCGGTCCCTTCCGCTCATGTCGCGGCAAACTATAACAGGCAAGGAACGTGGGGAGCGAGACAGCATGCGGGCAATTTATGGTGCTCACGATTACGGCTCTCCGCCTGATTGGCGTGCGTCCGGCGGGGTGCTCGCCGCCCGCGCCGCTGCCGCGATGGCCGCCGCGCGCGCCGCCGCAATACCTACCGCACGGGCCTCCGTGGCACCCCTGGTCTCATCAGCCACTGCCGCGCCGCCGGTCTCACCTGCCTCTATCGTACCGCTGGTCTCACGTGCCACTGGCGCGGTGCTGGTCTCACGTGCCACTGGCGCACTACTGACCTCACGTACCACTGGCACTCTACTGACATTACGTGCCACTGGCGCACCGCCGGTCTCACGCGCCCCTACCGCGCGCGCCCCTGGCGCGCCGTTCACCTCACGGGCACCCGTGACGCCGCTCAACTCTCGGGACCCTGAGGCGGTACTGGCCTCACGCGCCCGCGGCGCGGTACTCATCCCGCGGGCCCCTGACGCGCTGTTCACCTCACGGGCCGCAGGCACCGTGCTTGCCTCAGGCACCACATAGGGCGTCCCGCGGCGGGCCAGGGTACCGATCTGGCCCGCGCTCCATACCAGGATGCAAATAATCGCCGTGAGCCCAAAAAGCCTGGTATTGAAGGCGGTTGTGTTCCGCAAGGATGCGACGAGGATCGCGACCGCGAGAATCTTCACCACGTAGGTGCCGAGCGCCGTCCCGGTCATCGCCGCGGGACCCCACCGGCCCGCGAAGCTGACCGCGAGCACGCTCAGCGAGAAGAAGACCGCGACGAGTATCACCCCGAACAGGGCCCCAAGTGCGCCCTTCCCGCCGTCGAAGACGGCGCCGAGCGCGACCAGAATGACCCCTGTGATCGCCGTAGCCACGGCCGATCGGGTGAGGATCCGGGCGTCGTTGGCCAGCATCTTCGCGGCTCCGGGTTTGGTGGGTCTGCTCGTGGGTCGCGGTGGGTATGCGTGACACCGCCGTCGCTTGCGTTGGCGTGGGCGGCGGCTGTTCGTGAAAGGTATCACAAGCTCTTGGTAAGACCTTTGCCTGAGGTACCCGCTGCACTCTCGCCGCCCGTGGATTGACCGCTGTCGTAGATCGGCGCGGGGCGGGGCGCCGTTTTAGGTGCCCGTGCGGGCCGGGCGCGACCATTGACCTGAGTCGGCGCAGATGCATCGTCTGACGCCGACATATCGTCCTGTTGCTGCGGAAATGCGTCCGTACCCGGCACCGGCGCCGCAGCGGGCCGCGCCGGGTGCACTGATTCTTGACGCTGCTTCCGTTCGGCCTCTTGCGCCTGGCCAGCCGCAAGAGGCGGGAAAATGTCCGCTGACGGCGAAACACTGCTCTCGCCGCGCCGCGGCGAAGTATTCGCTGACAGCGAAACGCCCGCACCGCCGGGCCCGGGCAGGGCATCCCGTGGCACCACGACGTCGGGTGGCCGCAGGCCGTCGGGTGGCGACAGGCCGTCGACTGGCCGCGGGCCGTCAGGCTGCCGCAGGCCGTTGGCCGACCGCGGGCCGTCAGGCTGCCGCAGGCCGTTGGCCGACCGCCGGCCGTCAGGCCGCCGCAGGCCGTTGGCTGGCCGCGGGCCGTCGAATGGGATCATCACGTCGGGGGGCAGCAGGGCATCGGGTGGCGACAGGTCGTTGGCTGGCCGCGGGCCGTCGGATGGGATCACCACATCGGGAGGCAGCAGGCCGTCGGGCGGCGGGGGGGCGTCCGTGGGCGGTGCAAGGGTGTCCGCCCAGGGCGAGGCTGCGGAGGTCTGCGACTGCGCCGAGCTCCTGCGTGACGGTGGGAAGCCATCCGCCCGGGTGGCGGTGGCCGTTGGCTGGGAAGAGCCACGCGGCCCCGCCGCATGACGCCTGCGGGTGGCGCTCCCGGCTTTGGCATCACGGCGGGCCTCAGACGGCCTGCGGGAGCGCAGCCATGGCAGCGAGACGAGTAGCAGCGCCACGATTCCGCCGATAGTGGCCACGGAAAGGACCGCGAGTGCCGATCCGACGATCGACAGGCTCACCACGGTGAAGGCGAACAAACCCGCCCAAAGGTAGAGAATCAGCACGGTCAGCCGGTGTGAGTAGCCGATGTTCAGCATCCGGTGATGCAGATGGCCACGGTCCGCGGCGAATACCGACTGGCCCGCCCTTGCGCGTCTGATCACCGCAAGCAGCAGGTCCGTGTACGGGATCGTGAGGATCGCCATCGGAATCAACGGCAGCAGGACCAGCGGCAAACGGTTGACATGCTGCAGCGTCGCCGGGTCCAGGTTCGCGGAACTCGAGATCGTCGCATAGGCGAGCACAAGCCCGATCAGCATCGAACCCGTGTCGCCCATGAAGATCCGAGCTGGATAGAAGTTGTGTGGCAGGAAGCCCAGGCACATCCCTGCGAGCACCGCCGACACGAGCGCAGGCAGCGTCTGACGCGGCAGCCCGACCACGCGGGTGAGTTCGTAGGAGTAGATGAAGAACGCGAACGCGGCGATGCCCACCACTCCGGCGGCAAGCCCGTCGAGACCGTCGATGAAGTTGACCGCGTTGATGGTCACCAAGACGAGCAAGATGGTCAGCGCGATACCCTGTCGCGGCGAAAGCGAGAGCACGCTGCCCTTCGGCAGCGGTATCCAGTCCAGTTCGACGCCGCCCCAGACGAGGATCCCGGCTGCCGCCACCTGAGTGGCGAACTTGCTGAGGGCGCTCATCCCCCAGCGGTCGTCCACGAACCCGGTGACGACGATCAGGCCGCCAGCCAGCAGCAGGCCCGCCGGCGCGGTGAGGTTTCCCGGTGTGTTGAGATTGGCGGCGAACACCGCTTTCATGTGCGTTAGCTGACTCGCCACCAGCAGCGCCGCCGCCAGCCCACCGTACATGGCCAGCCCGCCAAGCCGCGGGGTCGGCACAGCATGAACGTCGCGGTCGCGCACCGCAGGCAACGCCCTGACCGCGATCGCGAACTTGCGGACCAGCGGAGTCAGCAGGTAGGTCATCGCGGCCGCGACGAGAAGCGTGAGCAAGTACTCGCGCACTACGTCAGCCTACGCGCCCGGCGATCAATCCGCGCCCGGAGGAGCCAGGTCGTCGCGTGGCGCGCTCTGCGGGCCGGCGGTGCGTGCGGCGCCGCGCGTGCGTGCCGCGCCGCCCATACCTGCGTCAGCTGTGCGTGTGTCGCCCGCGCCCGTGTCGCCCGCGCCCGTGTCGCCTGGGCCTGTGTCGCCCGCGCTGTCTGTGTTAACCGAGCTTTCTGCGCCAGCCGAGCTTTGTGTGCCGTCCAAGATCGGTGCCACGGTGCGCAGCCGTTCGGGAGAAATAGCACCCGCACGCAGCAGTCGCGGTACCGTCCCGGTCAGATCCACGATCGACGACGGCACCCGGCCGGTGCACGGTCCACCGTCCAGGTAAACCGCGACAGCATCGCCAAGTTGCGCCTCCGCCTCAGCCATCGTCATGGCGGGCGGCTCTCCGGACCGGTTCGCGCTGCTCACCGCCATTGGGCCAGTCAGCTTCAGCAACTCGAGGGAGACAGGATGCAGCGGCATTCTGACCGCGACCGTGCCCTTCGTGTCGCCCAGGTCCCAGCTAAGCGTGCGGCTGGCGTGGCAGACGAGAGTCAGCGCACCTGGCCAGAACTCGTCGATCAGGTCCTGACCGTGCATGCCCAGGTCATCGACGAGCGCCGCCGCGGCGCGCACCGAGCCGACGAGCACAGGCGACGGCATGTGCGTGCCCCTGCCCTTCGCGATCAGCATGGCCATCACGGCCGCGGGTGTGAATGCGTCCGCACCGATCCCGTAGACCGTGTCGGTGGGCAGCACGACAAGCTCCCCACGGCTGACCGCAGCGGCAGCTTCCTCGATCCCGGCGGAGCGTTGCGCCGGGTCAGCGCAATCGAATCGGCGAATCGCTGAGCTCACAGCCGCCCATCCTGCCACGTGCGCGCGCGATTGCCGTGTTCGTGCAGCGGTTCGTCCGTCGCATCACGCGGTCGCTCATCCGGTAGGTCAAACTCGCGCTCTGCGGTCGCGCGGCGGGCCGTTACGAACCGGTCGCGGCCGGCCAGGTCCCTGTTGTTGCGCCTGTCACACCACCCGGCGCTTTCAGGGAACACCCAGTAGACTGCGGCACCCTGGGGCGATCCGTGCTCCACGGCTACCAGGCCGCCCGGCCGCAGCAACCGCGCGGCCGTCCGTTCGAGGCGCCGGATCGTGTCCAGGCCGTCAGGTCCGCCCCACAGCGCCGCCGGCGGGTCGTAATCACCAACCTCTGGTGGCACACCAGCGCCGTCCGGGATGTAGGGGGGATTGCTGATGACCAGATCGACCGCCTCGTCAAACTCGGGCAGTGCGGTGGCCAGGTCGGCCAGGTGCAGTGCGACGCGCGGCGCCTGCGGGCCTGCCGCGCGAGCCTGGTGGCCGGCCGTGGCACCGTTGGCGTAGCGGGTGATCAGCTCCAGGTTCCGTTCTACGTTCCGCTGGGCCCAGGCGTGCGCCAGCCGGTCCGCTTCTACCGCATGCACGCGTGCACGCGGAACCTCCTGGGCGATGGCGAGCGCGATAGCCCCGGAACCTGTGCCCAGATCAACCACAAGCGGATCAACGGCATCCATCGCGCGCAGTTGATCAATCGCCCAGCCCGTCATCACCTCGGTCTCCGGGCGGGGCACGAACACGCCGGGGCCTACCTCAAGCTCCAGGTACCTGAAATATGCCCGTCCGATGATGTGCTGCAACGGCTCGCGGGCCTCGCGGCGGGCCACATCGGCCCAGAACCGCGCGTCGAACTCGGCGTCTGGAACCGTGTGCAGCATCCGGCGCTGCACGTCGTGGACATGCGCCGCGATCTGCTCGGCGTCACACCGCGGCGAGTCGACGCCCGCAGCGGCGAGCCGCGCGGCGGCGCGGGTTACCTCGTCAAGGACAATGCTCATCGCGCCTCGCCAAGCCGGGCCGCCATGTCCGAATCGGCGAGCGCCTGGATCACGCTGTCCAGGTCGCCGTCGATCACCTGGTCGAGGTTGTAGGCCTTATAGCCAACCCGGTGATCGGAAATGCGGTTCTCAGGGAAGTTGTAGGTGCGAACGCGTTCGGACCGGTCCACTGTGCGCACCTGATTGCGCCGCTCGGCCGAAGCCTGAGCGTCCGCTTCCTGCTGTGCGTCAGCGAGCAACCGGGCACGGAGGATGCGCAGCGCCTGTTCCTTGTTCTGGAGCTGGCTTTTCTCGTTCTGGCACGACACGACGATCCCGGTGGGCAGGTGGGTGATCCGGACAGCGGAGTCGGTCGTGTTGACGCTCTGGCCGCCGGGTCCCGATGAGCGGAACACATCTACCCGGAGGTCGTTCTGGTCGATCTGGACCTCCACCTCGTCAGCCTCGGGCAGCACGAGCACGCCAGCAGCCGAAGTGTGAATGCGGCCCTGCGACTCGGTGACAGGCACCCGCTGCACGCGGTGCACGCCGCCCTCATGCTTCAGTCGCGCCCACACCCCTCGCGCGTTGCCCGTCTCCGCCGCCGCGGCTGCGCCCGCCACGGCTGCGCTCGCCGCGGCGCCACGCCGGCCGACCTTGACCGCGACGGTCACGTCCTTGTACCCGCCAAGGTCCGATGGTGTGGCGTCGAGAATCTCGGTCTGCCAGCCGCGGCGCTGGGCGTAGCGAAGGTACATGCGCAGCAGGTCGCCCGCGAAAAGCGCCGACTCCTCGCCGCCCTCGCCCGCCTTTACCTCGAGAATGACGTCCTTGCTGTCCGCGGGATCGCGCGGCACGAGCAGCCGCTGCAGCCGCTCCTCGAGTTCAGCTCTGCGCTTGTCCAGCTGATCCGCCTCGGCGGCGAAGGAGTGATCCTCCGCAGCCAGTTCCCTCGCGGTGTCGCCATCCGCGACGGTCCGCTCCCACTCTTGGTATGCCTGCACGACCGGGGTCAGCTCCGCATAGCGACGGCCGAGCGCGCGCGCCTTCGCCTGATCCGAGTGCACGGCGGGGTCGGCAAGCTCACGCCCCAGGCGCTCATGCTCGCCCACCAGCTCGCCGAGCTGGTCGAACACGGTTCCTCCTGTTGCGGTTGTCTATCGCCGTTGCGACAGTCGTTGATGGCGCTGGCCGGTCATGCCCGGCGCTGGCCGGTCATGCCCGGCGCTGGCGGGGCACCGCACGAGCCAGGCCGGGCGGCCCAGATCCCGGCATTGCCGGGCAGCAGATCCGAGATGCGCTTGCCGCCAGTCCCTCACTTGCGGCCAGCTAGGTACGGCTACGTGCGGTCGGCAGCCTTCTTGCCGAAACGCCGCTCGAACCTAGCGACCCGGCCGCCGGTGTCGAGGATCTTCTGCTTGCCCGTGTAGAACGGGTGGCAGTTTGAGCACATGTCGGCGTGGATCACGCCGTTCTTGGCCGTGCTCCGCGTGGTGAAAGTGTTGCCACAGGTACAGGTGACCTTGGTGACCACGTACTCAGGGTGAATTTCAGGTTTCACGTTAACTCCTGGTTTCTGGCGGTCGCCGGGTCGCCGTGGCCGTGTCGCAACAGGCCGGCGGCCAATGGGCCGTCTCGTCGGGCTCTGTGCCAAAGGGGGCTGCCCAACGGGCTCTGTCCCGTGGGCGCCTCTGGTCGCAATGACCCGTGTCGCAACACAACCAGGCGTGAACCGGTACCGCAATATTGGCTTACCAGTCTGCCAGAGCTTGGAACGCTGCGCGGACCTCCATGATTCCTGGGTGCCGAGTTCATGATCCCCGATTGCGTCAACTTGCCTGCGCTATTTGCAGGTGAGTTAGCACGGTTGCGGATCATGGGCCGTACCTTGATCGTTGCTCTCCGCGATTGGGCCGGCGATGGGCGGCAGCTCACGTACCGGATATAAGTGATCTTTGGGAGATAGGTGATCTTAGTTGCTAAGAGCTGATCGTCGTTTTCTGGACCTGGAGGAGGAACTCTGCGTTGCTCTTCGTCTCCCGCATCTTCTCAAGCAGCAGCTCGAGCGCCTGCTGGACATCGAGAGCGTGCAGCACGCGGCGAAGCTGCCACACGACCTTGAGCTCCTCGGGCGACATGAGGATTTCTTCCTTACGGGTACCAGAGGCGTCCACGTCCACCGCGGGGAAAATCCGCCTGTCGGCAAGCTCGCGGCGCAGCCGAAGTTCCATGTTGCCCGTGCCCTTGAACTCCTCGAAGATGACCTCATCCATCCTGGAGCCCGTCTCGATGAGCGCAGTCGCCAGGATGGTCAGCGAGCCGCCATTCTCGATGTTGCGCGCCGCGCCGAAGAACCGCTTTGGCGGATACAGCGCGGTGGAGTCCACACCACCGGACAGGATCCGGCCACTCGCGGGCGCGGCCAGGTTGTAGGCACGGCCAAGCCTGGTGATGGAGTCGAGCAGCACAACCACGTCGTGGCCCATCTCGACCAGTCGCTTCGCGCGCTCGATGGCAAGCTCAGCAACCGTCGTGTGGTCCTCAGCCGGCCGGTCAAAGGTGGAATGGATCACTTCGCCTTTCACCGAGCGCTGCATGTCGGTGACTTCCTCCGGGCGCTCATCCACGAGCACAACCATGAGGTGGCACTCCGGGTTGTTCTTGGTGATCGCGTTGGCGATCGCCTGCAGGATCATCGTCTTACCCGCCTTGGGCGGTGACACGATCAGGCCGCGCTGGCCCTTGCCGATGGGGCTCACGAGATCGATAATCCGCGTGGTCAGGCCGAGCGGCTCAGTCTCGAGGCGCAGCCGGTCCTGTGGGTAGAGCGGAACGAGCTTGCTGAAGTCGGGGCGACCGCGCGACTGCTCGGGGTCGAGACCGTTGACCTTGTCGAGCCGGACAAGCGCGTTGAACTTCTCCCTGCGCTCGCCGTCGCGCGGCTGTCGGACCGCCCCCTCAATCACGTCGCCCTTGCGCAGGCCGTACTTGCGGACCTGGGAGAGCGACACATAGACGTCGCTCGAACCTGGCAGGTAGCCCGACGTGCGCACGAACGCATAGTTGTCCAAAACATCGAGGATGCCTGCGATCGGGATGAGCACGTCGTCCTCGCTGACGACCGGTTCCCCGTCCTGCCTGTCACGGCGGTTACGGTTACGGTTACGGAACCTGTCCCGGTCCCTGCGGCGGCCGCGCTGGCCGTCGCCATCGTCATCGGACCGGTTCTGCTCACCGCCTCGGTTGCCCGAAGCAGTGTTCTGGTCGCGGCCCTGCTGGTCACGTCCGTCGCGGCCCTGCTGGTCACGGCCCTGCTGGTCGCGTCCGTCGCGGCCCTGCTGGTCACGGCCCTGCTGGTCACGGCGCGGCGACTCGTCCCTGCGGTTGTTGTTACGCCGCCTGCGGTCGCCGCGCTGGTCATCGCCGCGCTGGTCATCACCGCGCTGGTCATCACCGCGCTGGTCATCGCCGCGCTGGTCATCGCCGCGCTGGTCGTCGCCGCGCCGGTCACCCCTCGGGCCGCCGTCCCCCCCCTCCGCAGTGTGGGACCCCGCGGCCTGGTCCACGGATCCGCCAGTCAGCGCCGCGTCACCGGCCTGGAAACCGCCGGTCCCGCCAGGGAACGCAACAGCCGTTCCTGCGGCCGCGCCGCCGTCTTGCGCGGCGGCCGCTTGTGCCGGTGAGCTATGCGCAGCCGAGCTGTCCGCTGTGCTTGAAACGGCTGTGCTTGAACCGGCGCCTTCCCCACCCGAGCGATGCCCGTCGAAGCTGAGCTGCTGATCGCCGTCACCTGCACTGGTGCCGTCATCAGCCGACATAGATGTTTCTGGTTGCATAGCGTCCTGCTCATCGGGACGGGGGTCGCCGGCTCCCGCAGGCGCGCCCCGTTTGGCTGAGTTTGAATCGATGGCGCCAGTCGAGGGGCCAGCCGACGCCGAGCCGGACCTGGCCGTTGCTGGTGCGGAAACGGAACTCCCCTGATCTAGTCCCTTGCCATCGGTGCCGGGCTCGTCCAAGATCGCCCGCTCCTGGATCGCTTCCACGAGCTGGCTCTTGCGCATCCGCCCAATCCCGCTGATGCCAAGGGATTGGGCGAGCCGCTGCAGCTCGGGCAGCAGCATCGACGACAGGCCAGTGCCGGACCTGCGCCGCGGCCTGGCGGCCGCGGCGGGAGCCTCGCCGGCGGCCTCGTCGGTGTTTCCGGCCGTGGCGGGGGTCGCATCAGGCGTGTCCGCCGGGCCGGTGAGGAGTTCGGTGGTGTCGCTCACAAAGCGTCCTTCCCAGGGAGCGGGTTCCGGTCACTCGTGCGACCGGCAGACCCGGCGGTGCGGTACGGCCGGTTTGTCCGGCCGCGTTCCTTGGTTACCGTGATGTCGTGGCACCCCTTTCACGCGACGGCGAGTGCGATCTGCCACCGCATGTGCGGGCGCCCCATCCGCAGCTACCGCAGAAAAATCCGGGTACGGCCAGATGATCGGGGAGGTTTGCTCGGTCAGATCCTCCGGGCCTGCTCCAACCACGACGCCGTGTCCGCGCCCGGATGGTCGCGGGTACGGTCCAGTGTTCTGGTTTGTGTACGGAGGGCCACCCCCGCGGCGCGACGACCCTGCCGACCGGGCAATGAGTGGCTGACGAGCACCTGCCCCGCAACGGGGCATCTGGCGCAGCACCCAGCCTAACACCACGAGAGGCCACGGTATTCCCTCGAAAGTTCTCCGTGTGTCGCGGAAGCTGACGAACGATCTTGCGGTCCGGCTCACAGCGCTGCCCGGCCGTATCTGTCCCAGGCCGCATCCGGGCGACGCCTCGCCCAGGGGTGCCGGATTTGGCTTCTAGATTGCCGGGCTGAACGTTGGCGCCGTGCCTGTCGACGTTCAGGGGGCCTACGAGGCATGCATTACCCGTTTCGCTGCCGACTGAACCAAAACGGTCTGGTGAGCACGAGGCCACGCACGCCAGGACCGGTCCGAAATGCGCGGTCACGGCGGAGATCCGCACCACGACAGCCTCTGTGGGCCAGCTCATCACGCTTCCTCGCGGGAACGCCGGGTCGAACGGCGTGATTAACACTCGGATAGTTATCGAAGGCCAGGGCGTTACCGTCACACGCTGCCCCCGCTGCCGCCCTTATACGATGCCGTCACTACTACATCATTGGTGCCTTCACACCCCTGCCGTCACTTGCGGCCGTCGGGGCAGGCCCGTCACGCCAGCCCAAGGGACGCGGCCGCCACGGCCGCGTCGACCGGGATCACCGGTGGGGATGGCGCGCCTGAAACTGCCCAATCGGGCTCCTTCAGCCCGTTGCCCGTGATGGTGCAGACAACGCGGGAACCTACCGGGACCTGGCCATTCTCACAAGCCTGGAGCAGCCCGGCGACGCTGGCCGCCGAGGCGAGCTCGGCGAAGACGGCCTCCTCGCGTGCGAGCAGCCGGTAGGCGGCAAGAATCTGCCGGTCGGTGACGGCCTCGATGAGGCCCGCCGACTCGTCACGCGCGGCTTCGGCGAGGTGCCAGGAAGCCGGATTGCCGATCCGGATCGCGGTCGCGATGGTGTGCGGGGAAAGCACAGGCTCGCCGCGCACGATCGGGGCGGCGCCACTCGCCTGGTAGCCGAACATCCGCGGCCGGCCCGCTGCCTTTCCCAACTCGGCATATTCGCTGTACCCCCACCAGTACGCGCTGATGTTCCCGGCGTTGCCCACCGGCAGGCAGTGCACGTCAGGGGCGTCGCCAAGATCGTCGATGATCTCGAAGGCGGCGGTTTTCTGGCCCTGCAAGCGGTACGGGTTGACGGAATTGACCAGCGCGACGGGGAAATCCGCGGCGAGCTTGCGCGCCAGTTCCAGGCAGTCGTCGAAGTTGCCGTCTACCTGCAGCAGTCGTGCGCCGTGCACGAGCGCCTGGGCGAGCTTGCCGAGCGCGATCTTGCCACGCGGCACAAGCACGGCGCAGACCAGTCCGGCCCGCGCCGCGTACGCGGCGGCGCTCGCGCTGGTGTTGCCCGTGGAGGCGCAGATCACCGCCTTGGCGCCGTCCTGTACCGCTCGGCTGATGGCCACGGTCATGCCGCGGTCCTTGAACGACCCGGTCGGGTTGAGGCCTTCGACCTTGAGATGGACATCGCAGCCGGTTCGCGCGGACAACCTGGGCGCGGGTAGCAGCGGCGTGCCGCCCTCAAGCAGGGTCACAACCGGTGTGACCGCGAAGACCGGGAGCAGGTCGCGGTACTCCTCGATCACCCCGCGCCAACGGCACGCGGCGGGCGCAGCTGACGCGACCGGCGCAGCAGACGCGACCGGCGCAGCAGACGCGGCGGGCCCAGCAGACGCGGCGGGCCCAGCAGACGGGGCCGGCGCAGCAGACGCAGAGTCCGTGCGGCCGGCAACGGGCCCGGGCTGCGCGGCGGTGCTCATCGGCGGTTCTCCCCCGCTGCGATCACTGGCCATACTCTCCCACTGGCGATCATGGGACGTCCACTTCCGATCCGATCATTGGCCGTCCTCTCCCTCGACCCGCATCACGCTGGCAACCGCGCGTACCACGCCCATCCCGCGCAGATCATGAACCGTCGACGCGAGCGCCGCGTCCTTTGCCTGGTAGGTAACGATCACGAGCTGAGCGTCATCACCGTGCCCATCCTGGCGCACAGCCTGGATCGACACCTCGTGTCTGGCGAACGCCTCCGCGACCCTGGCAAGCACGCCAGGCCGGTCGGCCACGTCGAGCGCCACGTGGTACCTGGTGGATGTCTCACCCATCGGCCGGACCGGAAGCCCGGCATATGTGGTGGCGTTGGGACCCCTCGTTCCCGCGAGCCTATTGCGAGCCACTGCGACGATGTCGCCGAGCACGGCGCTTGCCGTCGGGGCGCCGCCGGCGCCCGCGCCGTAGAACATCAGCCGACCGGCGGACTCGGCCTCGACGAATACCGCGTTATACGCCTCCCGGACGCCCGCCAGCGGGTGCTCGCGGGGGATCATCGCCGGATGGACACGTACCGACACGCCGCCGCCGCCGCGCTCGCAGATGGCAAGCAGCTTGACTACGCAGCCGAGAGCGCGGGCGCTCGCGATGTCGGCCGCCGTCACCTCGGTGATGCCCTCACGGTGGACATCCGCGGCGGTCACCGCGGTGTGGAAGGCCAGTCCAGCCAGGATCGCCGCTTTCGCCGCGGCGTCGAACCCCTCAACGTCCGCCGTCGGATCCGCCTCCGCGTAGCCGAGCGCCTGAGCCTCGTCGAGCGCGTCGGAAAAGCCCGCGCCGCTCGAATCCATCCGGTCGAGGATAAAGTTGGTGGTGCCGTTGACGATACCGAGCACCCGGTGCACATGATCGCCGGCGAGCGACTCGCGCAGCGGCCGGAGCAGCGGGATGGCGCCCGCCACCGAGGCCTCGTAGTACAGGTCGGCGCCACACTCGCGGGCCGCGCGGTGGATCGTTGCGCCGTCGTCGGCGAGCAGCGCCTTGTTGGCGGTTACGACCGACTTTCCTGACTTCATCGCGGCGACGAGCAGGGACCTGGCCGGTTCGATGCCCCCAATGACCTCCACCACGATGTCGACGTCGGGCCTGGTGGCAAGTTCCATCGCGTCGGTGGTGAGCAGCGCCGGCACGATCTCGACCGTTCGCCTGCGCGCCGGGCGGCGTACCGCGACGCCCGCAAGCTCGAGCGGCACACCGATCCGCGCCGCGAGATCTCCGGCCTGCTCGCGGAGCAGCCGGACGACCTGCGAGCCGACCACCCCGCAGCCCAGTAGCGCCACCTTCAGCGGCTCCACCGCAGCATCGCTCCCTTCGCCGGTGCCGGTCATGGTGCCTGACATGCCTGCCTCAGCGGTGTCCCCGCCTCACCCGACGTCCAGCCGCATCAGGTCATCGCCTGTTTCCCTGCGGACTATGATCCTGGTCGTTCCCGCCCGCACTGCGGCGACCGCCGGACGCGGGATGTGGTTATAGTTGCTCGCCATCGATCTGCAGTACGCCCCGGTGGCCGCGACCGCGACCAGGTCGCCCGGCGCCAGGTCGGCGGGGAGGTAGAGGTCACGGACCACGATGTCCCCGCTCTCACAGTGCCTGCCGACCAGCCTGGACAGCATCGGCGGCGCCGCCGATTCGCGTGACGCGAGTACACATGTGTACTCGGCGTCGTAGAGCGCGGTGCGGATGTTGTCGCTCATGCCGCCGTCGATGCTCACGTAGGCTCGCAGGCCGTCGACATCCTTGACCGTGCCGACTTCGTACAGCGTAATCGTGCCAGGGCCGCAGATCGCCCGGCCGGGCTCGACGGTGAGCCTCGGCACCTCGAGCCCGGCGGCGCGGCATTCGCTTCGCACGATCCCGTGGATGTTCTGCGCGATCTCAGCCACGGAGGCGGGATCATCCGCGTCGGTGTAGGCGATGCCGTAGCCGCCGCCGAGATCCAGTTCGGCGATCGACGCGCCAGCCGAATCGCGGATCGCGGTGGCGAGACCAAGCACACGGTGCGCCGCCGCCTCGAAGCCCGCCGTATCGAAGATCTGGGAGCCGATGTGCGAGTGCAGCCCGGCGAACTGGAGTGTCTCGAAGGCGAGAACGCGCCGCACCGCCTCCACCGCCGCGCCCGAGGAAAGCGAGAAGCCGAATTTCTGGTCGTCGTGCGCGGTCGCCACGAACTCGTGCGTGTGCGCCTCGACGCCGGTAGTGACCCGGACGAGGACCCGTGGCCGCGCGCCGTGACGCTCGGCGAGGTAGCCGAGCCTGGCGATCTCCTCGAACGAGTCCACCACGATGTGCCCCACGTTGGCGGTGATCGCTTGCTCGAGTTCGGCTACCAGCTTGTTGTTGCCGTGCATGGTGATGCGCACGGGAGGTACGCCAGCCGCAAGCGCGACGACAAGCTCGCCGCCCGTGCAGACGTCCACACCGAGGCCCTCCTCGGCAATCCAGCGCAGCACCGCGCGGCAGCAGAACGCCTTCGCCGCGTAGAACACGGCCGCCAGTGGCCCGAACGCCGCGCGGAAATCGCGGCACCTGCTGCGGAAATCCTCTTCATCGACCACGAAGGTGGGTGTGCCGTGTGCTGCCGCAAGCTCGCGCACATCGACGTCGCCGATGGTGAGCACGCCGTCTTTGCGCGCTGCCGTGCGCGGCCAGATGCGCGGATCGAGCAGATTCAGGTCCGCGGGCGGCGGCGGCGGATGGTCGGCTGGGAGCACGCTCGCGTGCATCGGGCCTGCCGGATGGGCGACGCGGCTCACTTTCTGCTCCTCAGAGGGTTTTGCGGTGCGCCCACGCCGAGCAAGGCGTGGCCGGTGCCGAGAACGGGCGAGCCAACGGCGCCGGTGCCGAGGGCCGCAACCTGCCGTGACGTCACGGCGCACGTCACGGCGGCGTGCGCATGTGCGTACCGCACAGCGTAGCCGGGGTCACCGAAATGATGCTGAACGGCTGCGCGGGCCGCGTCGCGCAGCGCGCGGTGGTGGCGTCTTCGGCCAGGAACTCTTGACGCAGTTTCGCTCGCCGGCGCAACGCGCGGCAGCCGTTGAGGCTGCGCCATCCCGGGGGGCCGACCCCCCGGGATCCCCCCGCAGACCCAGCCGGGGGCAGCACCGCGGCAGCCGTTGAGGATCCAGCACGGTAAGCCGGACAGCAGCGGCGGCCGCCTGGTGCCGCGGAGCCTCACTCGCCGCCGAACGGGCCAGCCGCGGTCCCGGCCAGTTCGCGGACGATCCGGATCATCTCGCCCGGATCGAACGGCTTGGTCAGATAGGCGTCGACGCCGATCTCGATGCCACGGCTCCGGTCATCCTCCTGCGCCCGCGCGGTGATCAGTACCAGCTTGATATGGCTGGTCAGCGGGTCGTCGCGCAATTGTTCCGCGGTGGCCCAGCCGTCCAGGCGCGGCATCATCACATCCAGGGTGATCACGTCCGGCTTGATCGCCGATACCTTGTCCAGGCAGTCCTGGCCGTCCACCGCCGTCGCCACGTCGAATCCCTCAAGCGTCAGGTTGACGGCGATGAGCTGCCTGATCACCTCGTCGTCGTCCACGACGAGCACACGCCAAAGTTCCTCGCCCACGGGCGCGAGGCTAGCGCCTCCTGGCCCGTCGCGGCAGGTGATCCGGCACGTGGTCCGTTGCGAGTCAGCTGACTGGTAACCTTGCTGAGTCCCCCGGGCCCCCGTAGCTCAGGGGAGAGAGCAACGGCCTCCGGAGCCGTGAGCGCAGGTTCGAATCCTGTCGGGGGCACCATCCGATGAACAGCCGAAACCCGAGATGACCTCGGCAAACTCTGGCACTTCGTGATCAAGCAATAGGCAGCAAAATGCCGCCGGGCGCCCAAGTGTGCCGTGGTCTGTGGACCAGGCGTGGACCAGAGTTCTCATGATTCGTCACCGCCGAGCGATCGGTTGATCCGGTCAAACCAGACCTGATCGCGGCCATCGATGCACTTCGCGTAGATAGTCAGGAGCACTTGCACGCTGTGCCCGGCCCACTCCGCTACCTGGGTCGCCGGGACGCCTGCGTTCAGCCGGAGTGAGACGCCGCCGTGGCGCAGGTCATAGGGACGCCGCGCCAGCGGGGATGCCACCTGGGCGGGCGTGAGCCCGAAGTGGCGTGTCCGCTGCCACACATAGCGGTAGGAGGATGGGTAGAGAACTCCCCCGCCCTCGCTGCGGAAGAGCCTGCCATCCGGCGCCAGCCCATACCGCGCGATGTGCTGGCGCAAGATTGCGACTAGCTCGGGCGGGATGGGCACGATCCGGATCGCCCGGCGAGGACGGTTTTTCAAGCCGCGGCGCTCGTGGCTGTCACCTGTGGCTGTCCATTGCTTGCCGACAACAGGGTTGGTCTGGTTCAGTTCAAGTCGGCCCCAGACGCTGTCCGGCAGAATGCAGTCCTCTGCGCGGAGCGCGATCGCTTCGGATGGCCGGAGCATGGCGAAGTACAGGCAAGCGAACAGCGCCACCAGGCGTTCGCCTCGTCGTGGGCCGACGTAGCTTGCCACTGTCAGCAGCTCCCGGACCTGTTCTGGGGAAGCGACCACGCGGGGGTTGATCTCTGCGACGGCCGTATCGGGTGCTTCCCAGTCCGTTGTATCGAGGGGGTTCTCCTGCAGGCGCTTCTCGCGCACCGCGTACTTGAGCGCGTTGTAGAAGACCCGGCGGCGGCGACCAAGGTAGTCCGGCGCGGCAGGAGTGCCGTCGAGTTTGTTCGCGAACGTGTCGAGCGCCTTGCGCACGACCTTGTCATCACGGAGGGACGCCAGCGGCAAAGAGCCGCGCTTGACCCAGGCCAGCGCGGCCCGGACCTCCGGCGGCTGATCATCGTTTCGCCTCGGAGGACTGAACGCCCATCGGCGAAGTGCCTTGCGCAGGATCGCCGGATCTGGGGCGCCCACATCGCTCCTGACCAGGACGGGCGTGACGGCCGTCAGGGTCTCAGATCTCCGGCGAAGGCTGTGCGTCTGGGGTTAAATGCCGGGCAGTGCGTGAAGAC
>DATIYI010000189.1:0-8516 GCA_035517695.1 Streptosporangiaceae bacterium | reverse complement strand
GGGTCATCGAGGCTGTGCAACGCTCGGGCCAGTGCTGGATGGGCTCGACGACCTGGCATGGCCAGCGGCTTATGCGCATCTCGGTGTCGAGCTGGCGTACCACCGAGGCTGACGTCGACCGGTCGGTACGCGCGATCGTCGCCGCGGCGCGCCCCTGATCCACGCTCGGGCGGCAGAAATCGGTCCGGCACTGCCCGGACACCATCTTGACTGGGCAGCATCGGCGCAGCGCGCCGCGATGACATCGAGGATTACAGGGTGTGGCTGGCCGCCCAGCCCAGGGCGGGAGGCGGGACGATCACGGCGGGGACACACCGGCAGACCTGGGCCCGGTGAGGATGCTCATGCCTGTTCTGGGCCGCGTACCGGGGCCCGTCGCCTGCCAGCCGGGCAGGCCTGGAGGACTCGGCCTGGGCGTATGCTCGGCTCCATAGCACACGGAGTGTCTCGGCAGGAGCAGGCCCCCGCTTCACCGCAGCCGCAGCGCACTGCTGAACAGGAAGTCCGCAAAGGCCGTTCCGGCCGTCGTTGCCGCCCCCAGGCCGGGTCAGGCTGTCCGCCGGCAGGATAACCGAGCAAACGGTATCCCGCCACAGCCGGTAGGTCCGCAGGGTGAGCCAAATTCACATCCGAACGGCGGCCGCCTGGCCGGCGACCATGGCCGTGCCGCCGTCCCGCAGCCGGACCGCGTGCAGCAGGACGGGGCTGCGGGCGATATGCTCCTTTTCCACCCCACTCATATGGCAGCCGCAGCGCCGCCAGCTCGCGCTGCCACTCGCTCCCGCTGATCCGTCCGCGCGGCTGCTGACTGCGGCGGCGCCAGAACTCCCCAGTCCAGCAGGTCGCCCGGGTCGGCCTCATGCCTGTACTTTCGGCGCTGCCGCAAGAACGACAAGGACAGCCGGTGATCCTTGGCTTATGCCGCCCGCCCGGTCATGCCGCTGCTGGACTGGAAATTGCTGGCTGGATGACTCCTCAGCCAGCCAGGAGAACCGCGACCGGACAAGGGACGTAGCTGCTGAGCCATAATCCGCGTGCCGCAACGTGCCCGAGCGGCGCGGATGGTGCGCAGGCCCTACGAGTTACGTGCGCGTACCAGCCTAGCCGGACATGCCCTTTCAGTCGGCATAGGGAAGCCGCCGCAACTGTCGCCGGGTGCTGACCCCGAGCTTGGTGAAGATCTTGTGGAGGTGCCACTCGACGGTTCGCGGGCTGAGGTACAGCGCAGCGGCGATCTCAGGGCTGGTGAGCCCTTCCGCGGCGAGCCGGGCGATGTGGGCTTCCTGAGCTGTCAGCTCCCCACGCGTCTTTACCGCACGTTTGCGGACCGTCTCCCCGGTTGCTGCGAGCTCGTGTCGCGCGCGATCCGCGAACGCCTCAACCCCCATCGCGGCCAGGGCCTCGTAGGCCGTTCGCAGCTGGGCCCGGGCATCGGCGCGGCGGCCTTCCCGGCGCAGCCATTCACCGTAGAGGAGCTGCGCGCGAGCGAGCTCGACCCGGATCCTGGTATGACCGAGTCGCTCGATCGCCTCCCGGTAGAGCTCTTCCGCGGTGTCATCGTCGTGCAACAAGGCACGCCTGGCCGCCTCGATTCCGAGGGCCAGCTCGGTGCCGCTGGCGCGGGTCATCGCGGACAGCTGCCCGAACGCGTAGGCCGCCGCATCGGTGTTGCCGCCGCGCACGCCCGCCTCGACGAGCTCGGCGAGCGCCCACTTCGTGGGACCGAGTTCCAGTGGGTCGGTGGCTGCCTCCCGGGCCGCGGCCAGGGCGTCCTCGTACCGGCCCAGGCCATTGCACAATACAGCGCGAGCGGAATACATCATGTTCAGGCCAACGCCCTGGCCCAGGGCGGTCGCGGCGTTCAGGGTGTCCTGGATCAGCTGCTCGGCGTGCTTTTCGTGACCGCGCATGGCGGCCAGCCATGCCTCTGGGATGGGAGTCAGCGCGTTCTCACCGCCGGTCACCTCGGCTACCCAGTGGCTCTCCGCGACCAGGGCCGCGGCGGCGGCCAGGTTACCGCTGTGGATATCGAAGATGGCGCGGCTGGCGAGCGCGAGGGGAAGCAGGCTGAGGGCTCCGGCCTGGCGGACGACGTCCAGGTGCCGTCGGCTCAGGATGTCCCAGTGCACGTCGTCCCACAGGTCGACGGCCGCGACGGCCGCGACCCACGCGCTGTGGAAGGCCTCGTCCAGGGTGAGGCCTTCGCGGCCGAACGCCTGCACGGTGCGGTGCAGCAGGGGTGCCGACGCCGCGTACCCGTCCGTGTACAGCACGGCCACCCGCTCGAGTAGCAGGTCGGCCTTGCTGGGCGCCTGCGGCGGGGGCGCCTCGCGCGCTGCTTCCGCCACCTGCCGCATGCCGGGGCCAGGGCCGGAGGCCAAGCGTCCGGCGAACAGCGCGGCGGACAGCGCGTCCAGGTAGGCCCCACGGGCCAGGTTCCCGTCGAGCGGTTCAAGCCGGCGAGCGGCGGCCAGAAGCATCGGTAGCGCCTGGTTGCCGTGGCTTGAGTTGTATGAAATCTGGGCTCGCAGCAGGTCGATCGTTGCCTGTCCGGCTTCGTCGAGCGGTCCCGCCTCGGCGGCCGCCAGGAGGGACAGGGCCGTCCCGAACGCGCCCGCGGTGGCCTTGGCCTGCCCGGCAGCGAGCGAGCGCTGCGCCCGCCGGGCTGGGTCAGGCGTCAGCGCGGCTGCCGTTTCGAGGAAGGCGGCTGCTGCCGCGAGCCCGCCCAGGGAGGCCGCGCGGTCAGCCGAACGTTCGAGTTCTGCCGCGATATTTTCATCCGGGCCGACTGCCGCGCAGGCGCGGTGCCAGGCGCGGCGGTCTGGATCGAGGTCCGGGTCGGTGGCGTCGGCCAGCGCCTGGTGGACCTCTCGCCGTTGCGGCGGGGTCGCCGAGCGGTAGACGGCCGAACGAACCAGGGGATGCCGGAACCGGACCCGGTCGCGTAGCTCGATCAGGCCCGCCGCCTCGGCCTCGGCCACCGCGTCGGCCCCGATGCCCAGCCGCTGCGCAGCGCGCCACAGCAGCGGAAGGTCCCCGACGGGTTCCGCGGTCGCGGCCAGCAGCAGTTGCTGGGACGGCTGGGGAAGGGCGCTCAGCTGGCGGATGAAGCCTTGCTCCAGGCGGTTGTCCAGGGGCACGGCACTGCGCGCCCGGGAAGCGGTCCCGAAGGCCAGCTCTGCCGCCGTCAGCGCTCGCGGCAACTCCAGCAGGGCGAGCGGATTGCCGTCGGACTCGGCAAGGATGCGGTTACGTACCCGGGGATCGAGTGTGCCGGGCACCGCCGACTCCAGTAGCGCTGCCGCATCGTCGATACCCAGCCCGCGCAACCGGAGCTCGGGAAGGCCGGCCAGTATGGGCTCCTCGTCGGTCTCGCGGACCGCGAAGACCAGGCCCACTTGTTCGGCGGCGAGCCGACGAGCCACGAACTCCAGCGTCTGCGCCGACGCCTGGTCCAGCCACTGCGCGTCGTCCACCACGAAGATCAGGGGCTGCTCCGCGGCTACCTCGGACAGCATGGTCAGCACCGCCAGGCCCAGGAGAAAGCGGTCTGGCGCGCGGCCCGGCCGCAGTCCGAACGCGGTGCCGAGCGCCGCTCGCTGCGGGGCAGGCAGAGTACCGATCCGGTCCAGGTAGGGTCTGCATAGCTGGTGCAGGCCGGCGTACGCGAGCTCCAGCTCCGACTCGACACCGGCTGCGCGGCCAACCTGGCAGCCCCTGGCGCTGTCAGCCAGGAACTCGAGCAAGGCGGTCTTGCCTATCCCGGCCTCACCGCGCAGGACCAGAACCTGGCTGCGGCCCGCCTGCGCAGATGCCACGAGGCGGCTCAGAGTGTCGCATTCGCCTTGTCGCCCGCGCAGCCCCGGCCAGAACGCGCTATTGGACATGGATGGCCTCACCGCCCGACCATGCCTCCACGGTGCTGGCGTACGCCTGCGGGCGGCGAGGTCAACGTTTCATCAGTCTTACACGGGCATCTGCACCCGGCAAGATCAGCGATGTCCGATTAACCGCGCGTTCAGCCGGGGCCCCTAACGGAGCCAGGTGTTCAGTGAGCTCGCAAATTCGCCCACAGCGCGTCCCAGCCCCAGTTCCACGCCGACCGGGGTCTGCAGGCCGTTCTCGAACAGGTACCTGACCCTGGCCGCGTTCTCGGGGCGGCCGGAGGTCTGGAAGAAGGCCGCCAGCCCCGGGCCGAACTCCTCATCCGGCGGCAGCGAGGCCCAGTCGAGCAGCGCCTTGGCGCCCTCGACCGCCGCCTTGTCGAACCCGGCGATCCGCCGCGCGAACACGTCGACGAACCCGGCCAGCCCGGCGTCCGGGAGCACGCGATTGACGTACCCGTACCGTTCGGCGAGCTCAGCGGGGACGTCGTCGGCGCCGAGGAGAATCTCCGCCGCGCGCCCGCGTCCGACCAGCCGGGCCAGGCGCGCCATCGGCCCGCCGCCGGGCACCGCCCCGAGGCCCACCTCGGGATGACCGAGGACCGCCTTGTCACCCGCGAAGCGGATGTCGGTGGCCAGCACGAACTCGCTGCCAGCCCCTCGCGCACGTCCCCGGATAGCAGAGATCGTGACAGCAGGCACCTTGCTCAGCCTGACCAGATTATCCAGGTACGGGTGCAGTCCCGTCGGCCCAGGCGCCATCCCGGCCACTCGCGCCTTATCGGCCTTCAGGTCCCAGTGCGCCATAAAGAACTCGGCGTTGGCGCTATCGAAGACGACGACAGTGACGGCGGGCGACTCCTCGATCCGGGAGACCAGGTGAGCGAGCTGCTCGACGGAGTCGGCATCGATCAGGTTCACCGGCCCGTTCTCGAAGGTCACCTTCCAGTACGACGGCGAGACTTCGTCGACCATGAATTGGGCGGGAGGTCGTGCGGGTGCTGTCATGTCAACCTCACTTATCACGATGCCTCCTCAGTCCCCTCCGTCACAATCTTCGCAGACGTCCGTGAGGACGATCTGAACGCTTCCTGTGGCGAGGTTTGTAATGGAGCGTCACAGGGCTGCTCGCGTGTCGAGCTGACACGGCGTCGCGCTTGTGCTGGGGACCGTCCCGGCCCGCAGGCCGCGGTTTTGTGTCCCACTGGGACTAGTCCTGCCTGTTGAGGGTGATTGAGATGACATGGCCGGACCTCCCCGTTTAGCCGAAAGTGAATGCGTACGCCTGGACGCCGGGATCAAGGAAGGTGGTCTCGAAGATGCGGTCGGTGACGGTCGCGGGCTGGCGGATGAGTTGGTGCAGTCGCTGTTCGGCCACCGTTCCGTTGCCCTGGCTGTCAACGTCGGCGCCGTGTGCCGCGCCAGGTGGTTGCCCGTCGAGGAGCACGCGGAATCGCACGGCCGTGCCCGGTGCGGCCGGCGCCATGACCAGGTGAAGATCGCGGGCGTGGAACCGGTACGTGATCTGCCCGCCGGCCTCGTTCAGCGTGGCGGCCTGCTCCTCCATCGTCCAGTCACCCGACAGGGCCCAGTGGTTGGCTCTGAGGTCCGCCGGGGCCGTATAGGCGTGGCGCCTGCCCGGCACGATGCCGCTGGGGGACGCGAAGTTCTCGGTGCGCTCGTAGCCGGTGTAGTTCTCTGGCGATCTCAGGGCGGCCCAGTCGGCCGGGGCTTCCACGCCGGACAGGTCGGGCGAAACCAACCCCTGGCCGGTGCCGCCGGATCCGGCTTCGGCCAGTAGTTGCTGGATGATCATTTCCGACTGCTGGTACTCGCCTTCGCCGAAATGGTGATGTCGGATACGCCCGCGGGCGTCGGCGACGTACAGCGCCGGCCAGTAGTGATTGTCGAAGGCACGCCATATCGCGTGGTCGTTGTCGATCGCGGCCGGGTAGTCGACCCGCATGCTTTTCACGGCGCGGCGGACGTTATCCACGTCGTGTTCGAACGGGAACTCGGGCGTGTGAACGCCGATGACCACCAGCCCGTCGCCGGAGTATTTCCCGGCCCAGGCGCGAAGGTAGGGAAGCTGGCGTAGCCAGTTGATGCAGGTGTAGGTCCAGAAGTCGATCAGGGCTACCTTGCCGCGCAGGCCGGCCGGGGTCAGCCGCGGCGAGTTGAGCCACCCGGTCGCGCCGCCGAAAGAGGGTAGCTCGCCCTCGACGGGCAGCCGGGCCGAGGCCGTGTGCAGCCCCGCAGGCGCACGCCAGCGTGCGTTCATGACGATGCCTCCTCGCGGCTTGAACATCCGAGCCGGGTTCCCGGCCCGCGATCCGGGCGTGGCGGATGGCGGGCACGGTGTGCGCGCCATCCGCCTGTGCCCGGCTAGCGCAGTGACCGGAACGCCGCGCGTAGCTCGGCGGCGAACAGCGTCGGCTCCTGCCAGGCGGCGAAGTGGCAGCCCCGGTCGACCTCGTTGAAGTAGGTGAGCTTGGGGTAAGCCCGCTCGGCCCAGCTGCGCGGGGCCCGGTAGATCTCCTTGGGAAAGACAGTGACGGCGGCCGGGATGGCCACGTTCTTGACGCCGAAGAAGTCGAACGTGTTCTCCCAGTACAGCCGGGCCGAGGAAATCGCTGTGTTCGTCAGCCAGTAGAAGGTGACATTGTCGAGGACTTCGTCCCGGGTCAGGTTGCCGATGGCGTGCCCCGCGAAGGCGTCCGCGATGTCGGAGTAGCTGGCCGCGTCGTGGTTGATCATCCAGGCGGCCAGGCCCACGGGTGAGTCCGCGATCCCGTAGAGCGCCTGCGGCTGCGTGATCATTTCTATCCCGTAGCCGATGCCCTTCGTGTAGAAGAAGTTCAGCTGCTCGTATGTGCGGCTTTCGTCAGCGGACAGACCGGATGGCGGCGGGCCGCCGGCTCCTAGTACGTTGCGCGCTAGTGCCGTCGAGACATCGGCTGGAACAACGCCGGCCATGTTGGTGTGCATGCCGAGCAGTTCCGGCGGTGCCTGGGTGGCCATCACGTCGGTGACGATCGCGCCCCAGTCGCCGCCTTGCGCCACGAACCGGGTGTAGCCCAGGCGCCTCATCAGCTCCACCCAGGCACGGGCAATGCGGTCCGGGCCCCAGCCGGTCTCCCGCGGCTTGCCGGAATACCCGTAGCCCGGCATCGACGGGATTACCAAGTCGAAGGCGTCCGATGCGCTCGCGCCGTGCGCGCTTGGATTGGTGAGCGGGTCGATGATCGCCAGCAGTTCGATGACCGAGCCGGGCCACCCGTGCGTGATGATGACCGGCAGCGCGTTCTCATGCTCGGAGCGGACGTGGATGAAGTGGATGTCCAGCCCGTCGATCTCGGTCATGAAGTGCGGCAGGGCGTTCAGTTTCGCCTCGCACTTGCGCCAGTCGTATTCTGTCGCCCAGTAGCGGGCGAGGTCCTGCATGACCGCCAGCTGCGGGCCCTGCGAATGATCCGCGACGAGTTCCTGGTCGGGCCAGCGGGTGGCCGCGACGCGCGCACGCAGCGCCTCCAATTCCGCCTCGGGGGTGACCGGGATCGTGAGCGGCCGGACCGCCGTGGCGCCTGCTGAGTTCTCTGTCGGGACAGACATGCGGGTCTCCTTGGTTTTGCTTGGTGGTCGATGTAGAGCCCGCCGTCCTAGACGAAGCCGCGGCCCTCGGGGGCGGGCAGGCGGGTGGAAGCTGAGATACGAGGATCCCGTTCACTAGCGGCACCGCCTCACCATCGCGCATCGGGCGGCGCGTCGCGCCAGTAAGAATTACTGGTCTGTTGTCCCCGGTCCTCGATAGGGCACAAATGGAGGCCGCGTCGTGTCAAGCTGGCGGGCTTGCCCACGCTGGCGCGACGGCCTCGCAGCTGACCACGCCAAACTGCGCCGCTTGCGGGAGCACAGCCCCCGCAGCTCGCCCAGCGGCGCCTCCATCTAGCCGATCGCCACCGCGGTAGGCGCCCCCTTGTGCGGGTCCACACCGATCATCACCGCAGCCAGCAACCGCTCCTTCGTCGTCCTCGGGGGAAAGAAAGGACCGTGGCGGGCATGCCCGATCTCGGATCGACCCGCGTTCGCGCCTCTTTCGAGCCACGCCACGGCGAGACCCCGCAGAGCTGGCACCTCGTTCGTAAGCCAGGCCGATACCGGCCGGCAGGCGGTTATGGAGCCAAGCCCCGCGGCACCTCTCGACGCTACGACCGAAGCGAGAAGGGGATAGACGCAGGCCACGTGGGTGGCATCGCTTCCGGTACGTCGTGGACACCGTTTCAGATGGTACGTGTCTACGACGCAGCTTGAAGGCCCCGTCAGGTACCTGGTTGACACCCGAGACGAGCTAGAGATAACGGCGGCTCGGCGTGCGTTCGCCCTGACCTTCTCTAGGACTCAGCGTGATGCCGTCTATCGACGCAGCCCGATGCCGACGGTCGACCATGTTAGTGCCGCACGGTACGCGTCTGTGCAGTTCATGGCTCGATCGCCGGACGGCTCAGCGCCGCTCCTGGATGCGGATCAGGTTGCCCGCGGGATCACGGAAGGCGCAGTCGCGAACGCCGTACGGCTGCTCGGTAGGCTCCTGGACGACCTCGGCGTCGCTGGCCCGCAGCCGCTCGAAGGTGC
>DATIYI010000188.1:0-28884 GCA_035517695.1 Streptosporangiaceae bacterium | reverse complement strand
GCCGCAGTCCAGGCAAAGCAGGTGGTGGTGGTGCTCGGTGAGGTCCTCGGCGAGCTCGAAGCGAGTGAACTCGTCGTTGGCGGCGACGCGCCGGATGAGCCCGGCAGTTTCCAGGTCGACGAGATGACGGTAGGCCGAGCTGCGCGGCAGGCCAGGAAGTCTTCCAGCGATGTCGGCGATGCTCACCGGGTGGCCGGCGCTGACCAGCACGTCGATGATCGCCCGCCGTCCGCTGGTGTAACGCTGATCGACTCTGCGCAGCCGGCCCTCGACCACGCTGTGCAGGTCGCCGGCCATCCCCTGACCTGACATAACGCTCCTTCGAACAGGCAGAGCCCTGCTCTGCTGGATGCCGGTTCTAATGCTCGTCGTAGTGGCCATCATGCGGGGCGTGGCGGTGCCCCTCGTGTTTGTAGTCGACATGGTCGCCGTGGACCACGGCTTCATGCCCGCAGCCGTCGCGATGCGTGTGGGCATGGTCAGCATGGGGGACATGGGACAGCGGGTGCTCGTCGTAGTGGCCGTCGTGGCCGGTGTGCGCGTGCCCCTCATGGATGTAGTCCGTGTGACCGTCATGCTCCACGCTGGCGTGCCCGCAGTCAGGTCCGTGCTCGTGGGTGTGCTCGGCATGAACAGCATGCCCGCTGGTGGTCATTGCTCCTCCTTGCTGTGATGGACAGCGTCAGCGACGATGTGCGCGACGTGCTGGTCGGCCAACGAATAGACCGCTTCCCGGCCAAGGCGCTCGACCCCGACCAGCCTGGCGCCGCGCAGCACTCGCAGGTGCTGGGAAACCAGCGGTTGGCTCATCCCCAGCCGCTCGACCAGTTCGTGAACGAAGCGGGGGTGTTCAGCCAGTTCCACCACGATCGCCAGCCGGGCGGGGGCGGACAGCACCTTCAGCAGCTCCCCGGCGGCCTCGTAGGCCCTCGTTCTCGCTGACACCAATAACATATAAACACATGCCAATCTGTTTATGCAAATGTTTCGCGACGCGCCGCCCGCCGGACGCGCCACCCGGACGCCACTCCCGGACGCGCCGGACCCGGGGGTAATCAATTTGTATTGAGACTCAGTCTGAGACTATATTAAGTCTATGCCCCTCATTCAGAACGACTGCTGATGCGCAAGCTTGCCGGCAGGGGCCGGAGCATGGCAGTGGCCGGCGCGCTGGCCGCGCTGGCCGGGGTGGCGGCTGGGTGCGGGAGCAGCGCCAAGTCCGCGGACGCCCCGGCGGCCACGGTGATCAGCGCCATCGGCGCCGAGAACGAATACGCCAACGTACTGGGCCAGATCGGCGGCCGGTATGTGCACGTGTCCTCGATCCTGAACAACCCCAGCACCGACCCGCACACGTTCGAGTCGAGCCCGAGCGTCGCCCAGCAGGTCAGCGCCGCCGAGCTGATCGTGCAGAACGGGGTCGGCTACGACGCCTGGATAAACAAGATGGAATCGGCGTCGCCGAACCCTCAGCGCAAGGTCATCGTGGTCCAGCACGTGCGCGGCCTGCCTGACAGCACCCCCAACCCGCACCTGTGGTATGACCCGGCGACGATGCCGGCGGCGGCGAAGGCCATGGCCGCGGACCTGTCGGCCCTCCAGCCCGCCCACGCCGCCTACTTCCAGGCCAACCTGCAGCTGTTCGACCGTTCCCTCACTCCCTGGCTCACTGCCATCGCCCAGTTCAAGGCGAAGTACCCCAACACTGCGGTCGCCACGACCGAACCGGTCGCCGACTACCTGCTGCGGGCCATGGGCGCCAACAATCTCACCCCGTTCTCCTTCCAGGCCGACATCATGAACGGCGTCGACCCCTCGCCCCAGGACATCGCGCTGGAGGACAGCTTCTTCACCCAGCACAAGGTGAAGGTGTTCGCCTACAACCAGCAGGTGGTCGACGCGCTCACCACGTCGGTACGGCAGAACGCGCGGAAGGCCGGGGTGCCGGTGGTCGGCGTCTACGAGACGATGCCCACACCGGGCTACACCTACCAGTCGTGGATGCTCGCCGAGGTCGCAGCCATACAGAAGGCGGTCGCCAGCAAAGTCTCGACACAGAAGCTGTGATGGATGAAGCTCAGGCAGCGGTGATGGATGAAGCGCAGGCAGCGGTGATGGATGAAGCGCAGGCGCTTGCCGCGGCAGCGGAAATCCTCCGCGTCGACGGGGTCAGCGTGTCGCTGTCGGGACGGCAGATTCTCGACAACGTCAGCTTCACCGTCGGTGCCGGGCAGTTCACCGGCCTGATCGGCCCGAACGGGGCGGGCAAGACGACCCTGCTGCGGGTGATCCTAGGCCTGCAGCGGCCCACCGGCGGCACGATAGCTGTCGGTGGCCGACCAGGTTCCCGGCGGAACCAGTCCATCGGTTACGTCCCCCAGAAGGTCCTCCTCGATCCCGACATGCCCATGCGCACCAGAGACCTGGTAGCGCTCGGGATCGACGGGCACCGTCTCGGGATGCCGCTGCGATCAAGAGAGCGCAAGGACGCGGTCGGCGAGATGCTGCACGCGGTCGGCGCCGAGAGCTTCGCCGACGCACGGGTGGGGAATCTGTCCGGTGGCGAGCAGCAGCGGGTGCTGATCGCCCACGCCCTGATCAGCCGCCCCCAGCTGCTCCTGCTGGACGAGCCGCTGGCCAACCTCGACATCCGCAGCGGCCAGGAGATCATCAGCCTGCTCGGCCGGATCGCCGGACAGCACCACGTGGCCGTGCTGCTGTCCGCGCATGAAATAAACCCACTGCTCCCAGTGCTGGACCGAGTCGTCTACCTGGCCGCCGGACGGGCGGCGAGCGGCACAACCGGACAGGTCATCAGGGCCGAGGTGCTCAGCAAACTCTATGGCTACCACGTTGACGTCCTGAACGTACACGGGCGCGTGCTGGTCGTCGCCGGCCTGGCCGCCGCGGACGACACGGCTCTCGCCGCCGGCCCAGCGCTCGAGGCGGGCTGACGGCTGTGCCCCAGCTCTACACGTGGGTGTTCGAGCCCGGTTTCTTCACCAGCGCGCAGGTCCAGGTGGCGGCCACGATCGGCGGCGTGGTGGCCGTCGTCTCCGCCGTGGTCGGGGTGTTCACCGTCATGCGCGGCCAGTCCTTTGCCGGGCACGCACTCGGCGACGTCTCCACAGCCGGGGGGTCGGGAGCGTTGCTGATCGGCCTGAGCCCGCTGGCCGGATTCGTCGGCCTCGGTGTCATCGGCGCCGGCGTGATGGACATGATCGGTGTCCGGCGGCTGCGGGGAAGGGACCTGGCCACGGGCATCGTGCTCGGCGCCGCCATCGGCCTGTCCGCGCTGTTCCTCTATCTCGACACCACCGCCGGGGCCACCACCGGCGCCACCCAGCAGATTCTGTTCGGCTCGATCTTCACCATCGCCAGCGGCACCATCCCGATCGTCGTGATCTTGAGCCTGGTACCGTTGGCCAGCATCGCGGTCATCTACCGCCCACTATTGCTTGCCACGGTGAGCACCGACATGGCCGCCGCGCGCGGCATCCCCGTCCGTGTCGTAGGCCTGCTTTACATGCTGGCGCTGGCCGTTTCGGTGGGGCTGTCCTCCCTGGCCATCGGCGCCATACTTTCGACCGCTCTGCTGATCGGTCCCGCCGCCGCCGCGCTCCGGCTGACCCGGAGGGTGGGCCGGGCGGTGGCCGTCGCATGCGTGATCGGCGTGGGCGCCACCTGGCTTGGCGTCCTCCTGGCCTACGACAGCTACTACTGGGGACGGGGTCATCAGGGCCTGCCGGTCAGTTTCTTCATCGTCGCCGTTGTATTCGTGACCTACCTGCTCTCCGGCCTGCCGGCCGCGCGGACGGGGGCCCGGCACCGGAGGGCAGCCACGCACATGGCCCCGTCGCCGACAGAGGACAAGATCGCAGCGTGAGATCCAGGCACCGCCCGGGCGAGGAGGAGGCATGTTCGCGGGTTTCATGATGAACACCTGGGCCGTCGCGACGATCGTGGCGGTGGTCGCCGGGGTGGTCGGATTCTTTGTCGTGCTACGCGGCTCGGCGTTCGCGGCCCACGCCATCCCCAAAGGCGCGTTCGCCGGCGCGGCCGGCGCCAGCCTGCTCGGCATCAGTACCTTGGCCGGCCTGGCGGTTTTCTCGCTGCTCGGCGCGCTCGGGATCGGCCTGCTTGGCCGCCGGGGCCGCCGCGACGTCGTCACAGCTCTCACGCTGGTAGTGCTGCTCGCCCTTGGCGCCGCGTTCCTCAGCAGGAGCGTCGAGTACGAGCCTGAGATCTACTCCCTGCTGTTCGGCGAGGTCCTGGGGGTGAGCACCACCGAGCTGGTACCGGTCGCGGCCCTGGGCATTGTCTGCATCGCGGCGGTGACCGCGCTGTACCGGCCGCTGATGCTCTCCTCGATCCTCCCCGAGATCGGGGAGGCCAAGGGTGTCCGCGGCCACCGCATGGAGATCTGCTTCCTCATCGTCGTCGCGCTGGCAACAGCCATGACCGTGCCGGTCGTCGGCGCACTGCTGATCTTCAGCCTGATGATCGGCCCTCCCGCAGCCGCCAGATCCTTTACCAGCCGGCCGGCCGGCGCCATGTTCCTGTCGGCCGCCATCGCGCTCGCCACGGTGTGGGCCGCGATCGCCAGCTCCTACCTCTACAACTGGCCGGTCGGCTTCTTCGTCGGGGCCTTTGGCGCGCTTTCCTACGGCATCGGGCGGGCCTGGGCGACGCGGCACCGCAGCCGGCCCGCCCCAGCCGCAACGCCGCCAGCCCAGCCACAGCCGCTAACCGGGCCCGCGCTCTCCCCCGCTAGCCGTCCCGGCGCTGGCGGTCCTGGTGCTGGCCGTCCTGGTGCAGGCCGTCCTGGTGCTAGCCGTCCTGGTGCTAGCCGTCCTGGTACTGGCCGTCCTGGTAGTGGCCGTGCTGGTACTCGCCGCGTTTGAGGCGGCTCGGCGGCGGTGTCCAATTGACGCCGACGGCGGCCACCGGACGTAGCTGGCTTTGCCACAGGTGTTCCTGAACTGATCGAGAGCCCGGACACCGGCAACAGCTCGATCATCGGCTCGTCGCGGCAGCTCGCGGACGCGATGGTAAAGCCGTCAGAGGGGCCAGCTCTCCTTCCGGTAGCCCATGTCCCAGAACATCCATTCGTAACGGCTTGACGCGCGGAAGTGCCAGTGCACTCGCGCGCGTTCGGGTGGTGCAAGGCCAGGGCCCAGCCCGTCGGTGACGGCAAGCACGCCCCGGACGACGTCACCGAACTCCTCGCCCCCGTACATGTCGATCCACCGCTGGTAACGAGGATCGGGTGAGCCGCGGCGCAGCAACTCCTTGCCGACCTCCCAGTAGATCCAGTAGCACGGCAGGACCGCGCCGACCCCCTCCGCGTACGACCCGCCCCTGATGGTGGCGAGGAGGTAGCTGGTGTAAGCGAGGGTGGTGGGGGCCGCTTCCGCGGCGCCGATCGTCGTGGGGTCGATGCCGAGGTCAGCCAGGAGCGATCCGTGCAGTGTCTGCTCCACGGCCACCACTCCCGCCGCGTGGCGAGCAAACATCTCCGTTCCCGCGGCGTCTGGTGCCCGGCTGGCCACGGCTGCGAGCGCCTCCGCATATCGCCGCAGGTAAAGGGCATCCTGCACGACATAGAACGCGAACGCGTCATGCGGCAGGCTGCCGTCGGTCAGCCCGCTGAGAAACGGGTGGGCCAGGATGGCGCTGTAGACCTCGGCAATGCCTTGCCACAACTCGCCGGTGAAGCTGTCGCTCATAGCGTTGCTCCCTGGTACAGGGCGTGAACCGGGCCGTCGCCGCCACCGAGCGTGGCAAGCCCATGAGCCACCGCCTCGCCCGCGACGCCGGCAGCCTGCCGGGCCGCCTCGACCAGTGACAGCCCGGCTGCGAGCCCGGCCGCGAGCGCCGCCGAGTGCGTGCAGCCTGCCCCGTGTGTCGCGGCGACGGGGTGGCGGGCGACCGGAATGGCCACGTGCCGGGAACCGTCGAAGAGGTGGTCGACCGGCTCGGCACCGTGTCCTCCGGTGACCAGGACCGCATGGGCACCCATCGCCGCCAGGCGCTCGGCGAGCGCTGCGCGATCTTCGGTCACCCACTGGGTGAGCGCCTGCGCCTCGGGGAGGTTGGGCGTCACCACAGTGGCCAGCGGGAAAAGCCGCGCAACCAAGGTTTCGACGGCGTCCTCGCGCAGGAGCCGGCTCCCAGAGCTGGCCACCATGACCGGATCGACGACCAGTGGCAGGTTTCGCGGTGCCAGCGCCTCGGCGACCGCCTCGATCAGCGGCGCGGAGAAGAGCATGCCTGTCTTGGCGGCGTCGGCCCCGATGTCGTCGAGCACCGCGTCGATCTGCGCCTGCGCGAACGCTGGTGGCACTTCATGGATGGCGGTGACACCCAGGGTGTTCTGCGCGGTCAGCGCGACGATCGCGGACATGCCGTGGGCGCCGCAGCGGGCGAACGCCTTGAGGTCGGCCTGGATTCCGGCGCCGCCGCCGGAGTCGGATGACGCGATGGTAAGGACGCGCGGCACGCTCACGCCGGGCCCTCCGGCAGCCCAGCGAGCGGACTCGACGCGTGGGCGTGCCATCGGCGGGGAATGCGCCCGGCAGCCCGTGCGGCGTGTCCGGCCGCTACCGCGAGCCGCATGGCGTGGGCCATCCGCTCGGGATCAGCGGCACGGGTGATGGCCGACGCGACAAGGACGGCGTCGCATCCCAGCTCCATGGCAAACGCGGCGTCGCTTGCTGTCCCGATCCCGGCGTCGAGGATAACGGGGACGCCCGCCTGCTCCACGATCATCGCGATGTTGTGCGGGTTGCGCACGCCGAGGCCGGACCCGATCGGGGCACCGAGCGGCATGATCGCCGCGCATCCCGCCCGCTCGAGCTGCCCGGCGAGGACCGGGTCGTCGTTGGTGTAGGGGAGGACCACGAACCCATCATCGACGAGCAAACGTGCCGCCTCGAGCAGCTCCACTGGGTCGGGCAGCAAGGTATGGTCGTCGGCCACCACCTCCAGCTTCACCCAGTCGGCGCCAAGCGCCTCACGCCCGAGCCGCGCCGTGAACAGCGCCTCGCTCGCGGTGTGGCAACCTGCGGTGTTGGGCAGGACCTGGACACCCGCCTGCCGCAGTGTGCCAAGCAGCGAACCCGCCCCCGCGGGCGCGACCCGCCGCATGGCGACAGTGGCGACAGCCGTGGCTGAGGCGTCGAGCACGCGCCCCAGCACGTCCAGGCTCTGCACTCCCCCGGTCCCGACGATGAGCCGGGAACTCAGGCTACGGCCGGCGAGCAGCCATTTCTCCCCAGCCTGCCGGGCCGCCAGCGCTGCGGCCAGCTCGGCCGCTGACCCGTTCAGCAACTCTGCATCGGTCACGTCATCCTCCCTGCATAGCCGTGACGACCTCAACTCTGTCACCGTCCCGAAGCAGCGTGCCGGCCCAGGAACGGCGCGGCACGACCTCGCCATTGACGGCGGCCGCGACTCCGGTCGCGAGTTCGGTGACCGTGGCGACCAGATGCCCCACCGTCGTGTCGGCCGGTACCTCGCGCGGCTGCCCGTTGACGGTCACCTGGACGGTCACCGGGCCCTCACCTGGGCCGTGAATCGTTGCGGCGCGAACGGCTCCCACTCCGGCGGTGGCCGCTGCCCGATGAGGTACGCGGCAGCGGCGTCCGCCGTTACCGGCGAGAGCAGGATGCCGTTGCGGTAATGCCCGGTTGCCACCAGCAGCCCGTCGATGCCGGTGGTACCCACGATCGGCCCGTTGTCGAGGGTTCCGGGCCGCAGACCCGCGCACGCCTCCGCGAGGATCAGCTCGCTCGTCACCGGGAGCACGCTCATGGCGTCGTGGAGCAGGTCGTGAACGGCTCCCGCGGTCACCGTGCGGTCGGACCCGCGCTCTTCGCACGTGGCGCCCACGATCATCTCGCCGTCGGCGCGCGGTACGACGTAGACGTCTACCCCGCGCACCGTTGCGCGCACCGTGTGGCTGATGACAGGCGGCATCCCCGCGGGGAGGCGCAGGCGCAGCAACTGGCCCTTGACGGGCCGGACCGCGGCTCGCAACGCGTCCGGCAGCCCCGCAACCCGGCCTGACCAGCATCCGGCGGCGACGACGACGGTGGCGCAGTCAATGGTGCCGATGGCACCGCCGTCGGCGAGCCGCACGCCGCGGGCCCTTCCGTCGCGGGCGCGCACCCCCACCACACGGTCACGCAAGGTCCGTACTCCCGCAGACCCCATCGCCTGCCGCAGGCCGGCCGCATAGCGCCGGTTGTCGACCGACCAGTCGCCCGCGAACAGGACGCCACCGCGCACATCCGGCGCAAGGAAAGCCTCAAGCCTACGGCATGCCCGGCTGTCGAGCTCTTCCGCGTCAAGCCCCACCGACCGGCGGAAGGCAGTCAGCCGCATCAAAGCGGCATGGTCACCGGGATCGTACGCCACCGCAAGCGTGCCTTCGCGGCGCAAGCCGACATCATGGCCGGTCACCTCTTCGAGCTCGGCCGCGAATGAGGCAAAGCGCTGGATGGCCAGCAGGTTGAGCCGAAGCAGCGCGTCCTCGCCGAACATGCTCTCCGACACCGGCGCGAGCATCCCCGCGGCCACGAGCGACGCAGCGTTACCGGACTCGGGGTCCACGACGACAACGTCGAGCCCGGCGCTTGCTGCACGCCAGGCGATCGCAGTCCCGATGACACCGCCACCTGCGACGACGACGTCCGCGGTTACGGCCAAGAGAACTCCCTTCGCCGGTATTACCCGGATCAGGTACGACGGTCGGAGGCGATCAGCCTCCCTCTCAGCCCCTGCCTGGGGCTCCCGTGGTCGGAATGTACCGACGACTCAGCCTAGCCGATGCGGTTTCCAAGCACCGGCGGTGGTTGGATGGCGCGATGACAAGTCACCCCACGCCGGCAACCTCGCATCACCCGAACGAGGCAAGGACCGCTCACTCGGCCGAGGCAGCAGCAGCCGACGGGCGAGCGCGATTGGCGGACGCGCGGCTCTACCTGTGCACCGACGCACGGCGGTCGAAAGGTGACTTGCTGCAGTTCCTCGACGCGGTTCTGCGCGCCGGGGTCGACATCGTGCAGCTACGGGAGAAAGGACTCGAAGCGCGCGAGGAGCTCGAATTGCTTGAGATCTTCGCCGACGCATGCAGACGGCACGGCCGCCTGCTGGCGGTGAACGATCGCGCAGATGTCGCCCTCGCGGCAGGCGCCGACGTGCTCCACCTGGGTCAAGGCGATCTACCGGTGCCGGTCGCGCGGCGCATCCTGGGCCCGCACCCCTTGATCGGCCGCAGTAGTCATAGTCCCGTTCAGGCCAACGCGGCGGCGAGCGAACCCGGGGTCGACTACTTCTGCGCAGGGCCGGTGTGGCCGACACCGACCAAGCCGGGGCGCCCAGCGACCGGCCTTGGATTGCTGGCCCAGGTCGCGCGCCGACAACCCGCTCGCCCCTGGTTCGCGATCGGCGGCATCACCCTGGGCACGCTCGACGGCGTCCTCGCCGCGGGGGCCGAGCGGATAGTCGTGGTCCGTGCCATCACAGAAGCCGACGATCCCGCCGCCGCGGCGCGCGCCTTCACCCGGCGGCTGCGGGAGGCCGGATAACCAGCGCTCTGCTGGTGGCCGTCCAGCCAGCTGGCACGCAGCCGCGCAGCACGTGCCGGGCGTCGACACGAAGTTCATCGAGCACCACCGGGGCGTGCTCGCCGAGCGGCGGACCGAAGGCAGTGGCTCAGCCCGCGTCAGGTTCGTGGTCTGTCCACATCGAGCGGCACGGACTCGGAGCTGATCACCCCGAACGAAGTCGCTTCTGGCGGCGTGGTCACGTTCAGGGCCCAGTCGGCGAGGACCCGCATCCGGTTCCCTGACATGGTGAACAGGTGGTAGCCCCTCGTGACGGCGTTGGCGGCTGGTCCGGACAACGGGACGTTCAGCGGGTTCGCGGCGGCGGCCAGTCCGCCCAGGTCCACCAGGAAGCCCAGGTCGTGGTGCTGGTAAGGGCGGGCGTTGCCGGTACCGAGCGAAGCGGCGACGTTCTTGGCGACCTGCTTGCCCTGGCGCTGGGCGTGCTGGGCGGTCATGCCGCAGATCTGGCCGGGGCGGGTCAGGTCGGGCACCGCCGCGCAGTCCCCGCAGGCGTAGATGTCCGGGGCGCCGGGCACGGACATGAACTCATCGACCACCAGCCGCCCCCGGTTGGTGTCCAGGTCAAGGCCATCCGCCAGCGGTTCGGCGCGGACCCCGACGCACCAGATCAGGGAGCAGGTCGGCACCTGCTCGCCGGTGGACAGCCGGACGTAGCCGTGCACGGCCTTGGCGACCGACTGGCCGGTGCGCACCTCGACACCGCGCCGTCGCAGCACCCGGTCAGCGGTCTTCGACAGGCGCGGATCAAGCTCGGGCAGCAGCCGCGGCGCGGTGTCGATCAGCATCCACCGGATCTGCTGCCCGGCCCGGCCAGGCATCCTCCTGGTCAGCCGGGTTGTCAGCAGCTGACCCTGCGCCGCGACTTCGGTGCCCGTGTAGCCCGCGCCGACCACCACAAAGGTGCAGCGCGCCTGGCGCTCGGCGGCGTCGGTGGCCACAGCGGCCAGCTCGAGCTGGCGGGTGATGTGATCGCGCAGGTAGATCGCCTCCGCGATGCTGCGGAACCCGTGCGCGTACTCGGCCACACCCGGGATCGGCAACAGCTTGTTCACGCTGCCCGCGGTCAAGATCAGCCGGTCATAGCTCACCTGACCCGATCCGCCCTCCGGGCTGGCCCAGCTCACCACCTTCTGCCGGGGGTCGACGTGGTGCACCGTGCCGAGGACGAAGCGGGTCTTGCGCAGCCGGCGGGGCAGCGAGACACAGATGTGCCGCGGCTCGACCAGCCCGCCTCCCACCTGGGGCATCAGCGACAAGTACAGAAAGTAGTCAGCCGAGTTGATCACCACGATCTCGGTTGTGGCACCAACCAGCCTGGACAGCTCCCGCGCGGCGTTGAAGCCAGCGAAACCCGCCCCGACGATCACGACACGGTGCTCTTTTTGCGAGTTCGCCATCTTGGTTCCCTTCCCCTGGGTCAGAGAAGTGCCGCTAGCTCAAAGTCTCGCCATTGGTCAATCTCCTTGGTCCGATGGCTGGCTGGGAAGGCGGCTGCCCGGCCGTCACCCCGGCGCGGATTCGTACCCGGCAGCCGATCAGGAGGCGGTAGCTGGCAGCGACCGGTATCTCCAGCTGCCGTCTGCGCAGTGGCGTCGCGAGTTTGCGCAGCCGGTTCCCGTCCGGGCGGACGTGAAAGCTGGAGATCGTGATGCCGCACTGCTCGCTGGGCGGGTCTGCGGTGATGGTCGCCGGGCGCCCGCCGTCGGCGACCGCCACCGGGAGATCCCGCTGAGCCTGGTGCGTCGTGCCACGCCTTCTGGTGGGGCGAGTCGACGAGCTCTCCGTCGATGCCGAAGATCGTTCCCTGGAACCGTACGGCACGGGTCCTCCTGTCAGCCCGCGGCCTCCTGCTCGGGACTCGGGTCCGGCTGGAGCTCGAACGTGCACCGATCCCCGGCACGTAGCTCGCGCACGTCGTCGTGGACGGCAACCCTGACCGGCCGGCTCACGCCGTCCCGATGGGCGGCTACCGTGAGCCGACCGTGGGCGTGCGTCACTTGGACCGGGGTCCCCTGAAACTGCATCGAGAACGACGACCCGTCGAGCGGGCCGGTGAGCTTGGGGTCGAAGTACACGATGCCGTCGCGGATGTGCGTGCCCGTGTAGCTGCGCTGGACAAGGTCGAGCGTCCCGGACATGACGCCCATGTGGATCCCCTCCTTCGTGGTCCCGCCCTGAATGTCGCTGACGTCGCTCTCCAGGGCAACGAGGAACCGCTGCCACGAGCTCTCCGGGTCCAGCGCCGCCAAGACCCCCGCGTGCGCGACGAAGCTAAGCGTCGAGCCGTGTGTAGTGCGCCGGTCGTAGTAGGCGATGTTCTTACGCGCCGTGTCCGAGCCGTAGTCGTAGCCCAGCTGCTCGAACAGCCGCTGCAGCTCGTTGCCGGAGAACAGGAAGAACAGCATCACTGTGTCGGCCTGCTTGGCCACCTTGTAGCGGTCAGGGTCGTCGCCCTCGGCGCGCAGTATCCGATCGAGCCGCTGGATGTTGCCATATTTGGCGCGGTAGGCGTCCCAGTCGAGCTCGAGGAGCTCCTCGTACCCCTCGAACTGGCTGATGATGCCGTCGCCGTGGAACGGGACGAACATCCGGCGGCTCATCTTGCCCCACGTGCGCAGCTCCTCGTCGTCAAGGCCGAGCTTGTTGCGCAGCGCCTTGGCCCGCGTCGCCGGCAGCAGCGAGAGAAGATCCCCGGCCACACCGCACAGCCAGGCCACCATGACGTTGGTGTAGGCGTTGTTGCGCAGACCGCCGGCCGCGGCGCCCGGATATTTCTCGTGGAATTCGTCCGGGCCCATCACGCCATGGATCTCATAGCGGTCCCTTTCGGGGTTGAAGTCCGCGATGGAGGCCCAGAAGCGCGCGATCTCCAGCATCATCTCCGCGCCATAGTCGCGCATGAACGTGAGGTCCTGGGTGGCTTGAAAGTAGTGCCAGATGTTGTAGAAGATCGCCGCGTTGACGTGACGCTGGTTGCGGCTCAGGTCGGGCTCCCAGCGGCCGGAGAGCGGGTTGAGGTGGATGCGCTGGGTCTCCTCCGTGCCCTCGCTGCCGCTCTGCCAAGGGAACATCGCGCCGCTGTACCCGGCCTCCCGGGCCGCTGCGCGCGCCTCGCCAAGGCGACGATATCGGTACAGCAGCAGCTCCCGCGTCACCTCCGGCATGCGGAAGTTCAGGAACGGATAGACATACAGCTCGTCCCAGAACACATGACCCCGATACGCCTCGCCGTTGAGGCCGCGAGCCGGCACCCCGGCGTCCCGGTCTGCCGTGTTGCGGCAACAGACCTGGAGGATGTGGCAGATGTGCAGCCGCAGCAGGAGCTGCACCCGGTCGTCGCCGGGCACGCGCACATCGCACCCGTGCCACAGTTCGTCCCAGGCCGAGGCGTGGCGCTCGAACGCCTCGCCGAAGTCGGCGTAACGCAGCGCCGACGTCCCCGCCTTGACCAGTGTGTCGCTGATCGCGCGCTCACGCGACGTGTAAAAGGTCACCATTTTCTCTACACGCACCGCGGCCGCCTGCGCGACATCGAATGCAAGGACCTGCTGGATGTAGTCCTCCATCTGGTAGAGACCGCGCTCCACGGGAAGCGGCCCGCGGCCGTCGAAGACGCGGGTGCGCGCCGCCTGACTGATGTACAGATTCGACTGCCGCGTCTGTACCTTCAACGCGATCACCTCAGACCCGAATGTCCTCGGGCCCACCGGATCCAGGTGCCGGCCCTCGAGCTGCCCGTAGCGAGCCACGCCGTTGTTGGTAACGCGCCCGTCAAGCGCGGAGACCACCTCGACGTGGCCCGACCAGTTCTCCGGCGTGAGCGTCCACTCGATGCCGCCGTGGTGCACGTCGGCCATGCTCACGAACCGCCGACTGCGCAACGCCGTCTCACGGCCCGCACGGTCGCGGTAGCGCAACTCGCGGATGACCATCGCGTTACGGATGTCGAGCTCGTGGCGATACTCCAGCAGCTCCACATCGTCGAGCCGGAACGCGTCCTCGCCCTCGATTCGCAGCTTGAGCACCAGCCAGTTCGGCAGATTCACCAGGTCCTCGTTGAGCACGGGACGACCGCCGACGATCGTCGTCTCACGGTTGTAGACACCATGCGCATACGTGCCTGGGTAGTGCACGCCGTCGGCGTCCTCCCACTCCGCAGCGCCCCGCGCGCACAGGAAACCGTTGCCCGTCGAGGTCACCGCCTCACGCAGCCCCTCCCCGGCCGGATCGAAGCCCTCGTACACAAACGCGAAACCGTTCACCCGCACCCCTCAGATCGCCTCACCGCATGAGGGACAGTGTCAATCAGCACCAATCAGGCAATCAAGCCCAGCCGGGGGGCGCCGCCGGGGCCGCACCGTTCGCGGACGAGGAAGCCTGCCCGCAGGTGGGTCAGGTTGAGCGCGTCCTGGTAGATGGACGGCAGCGGCTCCCACAGGCCGAAAGCGGCCTTGAAGCACGCCAGCAGGTTGGCCATGTGCTCACCAACCAGGACACGCACCGGGAGCCGAACAGCACCCGCTGGCCATCTGGCCGCCGGCCGACCGCGATCACCCCGGTCACGGCCGGCAGCCCGCCGGATGCATACTCGCCGGAGCGGACCGAGCAATGGGAGCCGTCCGCGCAGACCCGGTCGATGTCGCTGAGCGGAGCTGCCGTCACCGACGCCCCTCCGGAGGTCGGTCAGCCCAGCGCCAGCGGGCAGTTCTGAGCGACATCCGCTGGACGATCGGCGCGACGACAGGCGTTGAACATGGTGTAACCGTTGAGGAGACAAGATGCCAGACACCTACAGGAAGAACCCGCAAGCCATCTCGCGGCTGACGCCCGAACAGAGCCGGGTGACACAAGAAAATGGAACCGAGCGGGCGTTCAGCAACGCCTACCACGACAACAAGAGCGCGGCATCTACGTGGACGTTGTCTCCGGCGAGCCCCTATTCGCCTCCGCCAGCAAGTACGACAGCGGCACTGGATGGCCGAGTTTCACCGTGCCTCTCGGGCCGGGCAACGTGATCGAGAAGCTCGACTCGAGCCAGGGCATACAGCGAACTGAGGTCCGCTCGGCGCACGGGGACAGCCACCTCGGCCATGTGTTCAACGATGACCCCACGAACGCCGGGGGACGGCGGTACTTCCTGAACTCAGCCGCCCTCCGGTTCATCCCACTCGACGACCTCGAAGCTGAAGGCTACGGGGCTTACCGCAACCTGTTCAAGGACGCAGACGGCAAGGTGCAACTATGAGCGACAAAACAGAAAAAGCGATTCTGGCCGGCGGATGTTTCTGGGGAATGCAGGACCTGATCCGCCGCCGCCCAGGCGTGCTGACTACCAGGGTCGGCTACACGGGCGGAGACGTACCCAACGCGACGTACCGGAATCACGGGACCCACGCTGAGGCGATCGAGATCGTGTTCGACCCAGCGCAGATCTCCTACCGCGACCTCCTGGAGTTCTTCTTCCAGGTGCACGACCCGACAACAAAGAACCGCCAGGGCAACGACACCGGCCTCAGCTACCGGTCGGCCATCTTCTACCTGAATGACGAGCAGAAGCGGGTCGCGTACGACACGATCGCCGATGTCGACGCCTCGGGCCTGTGGCCGGGGAAGGTGGTCACCGAGGTGGCGCCAGCCGGGCCGTTCTGGGAAGCGGAGCCGGAGCATCAGGATTACCTCGAGCGCTATCCCGACGGCTATACCTGCCACTTCGTCCGGCCAGGCTGGAAGCTCCCGTACCGGAAAGAGGCTGTCGGTCACTGACGAGTGACTCACGACCATCGGTCGACCTGGAGCTCGTCGCCGTCATGCTTGATGCCCAAGAAAATCGCCACGGACAGCTTCATGGCGGCGACGCCGGCTAATAACGGCAGCCGGAATCGGCGCCACGCACGTGAGTCGCCGACCGTGATGTACTACGTGCAGCCGGCGTCGATGTACGACTGGGCTCCTCGCACCACGGGCGCCTGCAGTTCCACCAGGCTGGCCCACCGGAGTTCGTCCCGCACCCTGACGAACCCGGTCGCAGGCCCCGGAGCATCCGAGCCGTGAGGTCGAGTGCGTGCAAGACCCGAACCTGTGGTGCTCGGAACGTCTCCCTGAGCCACAAGTCGTCGGCAGTCTTGGGCTGGCCCTGTCCGCAGATCAGGGACCCGTCGGCCGAACAGCACGCGCGGTGCTGCCCAGGCCCCTCGATGCCGATTTCGGGTGCGTTCGCGCCAGGGATGCGCCGGGCGACTTCTGCGAGCGCGGCATCCCTCAAGTGCGCCGGGCTCCGCCCGGTCAAGCGCGAGTAACCCGTGAAGCCCTGGATGTTGCAGCACGCCTCCAGTCGTGGACGGATGTCGCGGCCAGCGAGGCGCCCTAGGCCGGAGCCCAGCACATTCGAGATCTTGCGCGGGCACGGAGCCGCGGCCCGTCCGGGAAAGCGCGGGGGAACCCGCCGCTGGCCCGACGAGATCGGCACCGCAATTTCCGCCATGGCCACCGCGCCTTCAGCGGGCACCAGGCCGGGCATCCGGTGTCGGCGGGCTAGTCCGCCAGCAGCGCGGTCAAGCCGGGTCAGGCGGCGCTGGTTCGGGCCGCGGTGACCGCCACCGTCGTGTAGCTCATCGGGAAGCTGCCCCCGATCGCGTCGATGGCGCCCCCGACGACCTCAAGCACCTCCGCCAGCTTGTCCGACGGGAGCTGGGTGAGGGCGCCGGAAGTGGGAAGCCGGTCCAGCCACGCGTCCCGGGTGTAGGACTGCTCCCAGTCGAATCGCCACTGCTCCGGGTCGCTGAACCCGCCGACCACCCGGATCCCGTCGGCGGCCTTAGCGAACAGCCCCTGGTACGCGTCCAGGGCTGGCCTCGCCGACTGGAAGTTGAACGGCGAGTGGGACACCACCCGGTGGTAGACCGCGGCGAAGGCTTCCGCCACGTTGGACGGAAGCTCGAACACGTGCCAGAACGCTGCCAGCCGGCCGCCAGGCCGCAGCACCTGTGCCGCCTTGGCGGCTCCCGCGACCGGATCCACCCAGTGCCAGGCCGTCCCGGCGACGACCGCGTCGAATTCCCGGCCGGCGGCGTGCCAGGCTTCGAACGTCGCCTCCTCGACCTCGACCCCGCTGCGCCGCGCAAAGTCCGCCATCCGCGCATCGGGCTCGACGCCGAGTATCTTGCAGCCGGCCGCCTGGAACTGCCGGGCTTCTATGCCGGTGCCGCACCCGACGTCGAGAACGTCGGGCCCGGGACTGGCGGCGACGATCCGCTCCACCAAGGCATCGGGGTACCTGGGCCGGGTCCGGTCGTAGCGTTCGGCGTCCGTGCCGAACGACTCCGCCACCTGCCGGTGCTGATGAGGCTCGTGCCTGGAAGGACGCGACTCCTCCGACGCTATAGCGGTCACGTGCCCACTATAGTGGGCATGCGCCCACTTACCAACCAAGTGGCGATCACGCGGGAAAGAGGACACGCACAGTGCCGACAGGGGTACACATCCGCGACGCGCGCGCCCAGCTATTCGACGCCGCGGAGCGGGTCCTGCTCCGGGACGGGCCGAGCGCGCTGACCAGCCGGGCGGTCACCATGGAGGCAGGCTGCGCCAAAGGCGTCTTGCACCGGCACTTCGCCGACTTCGACTCCTTCCTCGCCGAGCTCGTGCTTGACCGCATCCACCGGATGGACACCCAGGCCGCCGCCCTCCGCGAGGCCGCCGGGACCGGCACTGTTGCCGATAATCTCACCGGCGCGATGACCGCCCTGTTCGGGTCGGTCGCTGTGGCGATCGTCGCCCTCGTGACCTCCCGCGATGACCTGCGCGCCGGGCTGCGCCAGACCTGGCCGGTCGGCGTCCCGGTCCTGACGGAAGCGGCGGTCATGATCGCCTCCTACCTCACCGCCGAGCGCGAACTGGGCCGCATCGCGGCCGATGCCGACGTCGACACGCTCGCGCTCATGCTGATCGGGACCGGGCACCTGCTGTTCGCCGGCCGGGACGGCACCCCGCCGGAGGCTGGAGCCGTCCGCAAGATGGTGACCACGGTCATCGTCGGCGTCGTGGAAGAACCGCAGCCATAACGGCCCGGCAGCAACCCCCGCACCCGGGAAAGCCGCTGTCACCGGTAACGTGCGATCGACATCCTGATCCACATCCCCGGGCGCTTGTCGCGGGCGATGCCGATCAGGCTGGGGACGAATCCGCGCTTGTCGCCCTCGCCGCGCACGCACGGCGCAAGCCGCACGACGGATCATCGCACCCCGTGCTCAGCCAGCGAGATCGCCGCGTTCTCCGACGCGACCCGGGGCGCTGCGGGCTCAGACACGTCCCCTTCCGTCCCAAGGCGTCCCAGCATCGCGCCGTTCGGAAGATCAGAGGGTGACCGGGACGATCGTCAGTGCCCGCACGTTGGGTCTCTGGCGAGGTCACGCAGAGGAAGGACTGGAGCCATCGCCCAGGCGCGTGGTCTTCCCATCACGGACTGTAAGGAGGAGACTAAATAGATGCCGCAAGAGTCGTTGCGGGGCATCGGATCGGGTCGCACTAACGCGGCGCCAGGAAGGCAGGCCGCCCATGAGCAGGACGCCGGCGAAGGAGTTAGCCCGGCTCAAGGTCCATTATCCCGAATGGATTATCAGGACCGTGGAACCAGGCCAGGCGCAGGGGTACACCGCGCAGCAAAGAGGCGCAGGTAGGGGCGAAAAACCCCTGAGCATCCACACTCTTACCGTCACCGAGTTAGGAACCAGGCTCGCCGAATTAGAGGAAGGCCGGGGGCCATCATGAGCGACGGCGGCGTCGCCGTGCCCATGCTGACGCTTCCTGCTTTACAGCCGTGTACGCATGTCTGCCGGCGCCTCAGCTTGGGAGACGATTCGGCCAGCGCGCTAGCGTAGTAGCAAGGAGCGGAGCTGATGACACCCAAGTTGTCCATCGTCACTGCCCACGGCGGGCATCGGATCCTGGTCACCGCGGACGGAACGCGGCTGGAAACGCCACCGGTAGAGCATCTGCTGTACTATGCCGGGCTCGGCGCGCTCGCTGCGGCGGAGATCATCGAGTGGCCGGTGGCACTCGCGCTCACGGTTGGTCACCTTCTCATCGGGTTGACCAAGCGCCCAGCCCTGAAGCAGCTGGGAGAGGCCCTCGACGAGGTCTGAAGAACCGGTTCCCCCTGCGCGCCATCTTCACCTCCTGCGTACTGCGGCCCGCCCAAAGGCCGGGCCAGCAACGCCACGATGCGCTGGACAAGGCCTGTACCCGGCGCCTCGTCGAACAAGCCGTCCAAAGCGCCGAGCTGCTCGAACACCGCTTTACCGACCAGCGCCGTAGCGACGCCCGCGCCCGCGCCGGCCCGCGCTGGCGCGCCGGGCAGGCACTGTTCACCCCGTCGGTGCTGGTTGCGAAAAATGACCAAGCTTGTCACGGTGGAACGCACGTATAACGGCCTGATCCGGGTGGCTCATGATCACGGCCCCTCTGCGCTGGTAGGCGCGCGCGCAACTGGCCGTTCTGCGCGGCACAGGCGTAGCGAAGCTCGCCTCGATAGGCGGCGACGCAGCACCACATATAGCGTGACCGCCATCGCCAAGCCGAGGATGTGCTGGGCCGCGGCGACGATCGCAAGCCCTCAGGCGCGCTCCAGGGCAACAACAGCAGCCGGTAACCAAGCGGATCTTGGCCGTAGGAACCGCGGAGGTAACGGTCCGAGCCGATGTACACCAACGCCGGCCGATAGGCGACCTTGGGTCAGGGCGCGAAGCGCCAGCCCAGCACCAAGCAGAACCGCGGACAGCCAGTGACGCCTGCCGGCCCCGGCAGCGGCCACAATCCAGGCGGGTACCCTGCCCGCGCCGCGCCCGTACCCCGCCACCACCACCAGCAGCACGCATGTATTGTCACGCGACGTTTCAGCGCTAGATCGGCGAGGGGCTGGTCGTCACGGACGAAGGACCAGGCCAGCATGGTGACCGGGCCGGTGAGCATGCCCTTGACCGGCTTTGCCGTCCTTGACTGGGCGTAGATCGTCCAGCTGACCGTGATGGGCGCGGGCCGGTGCACGTCGCCGTGCAGGATGGGCGGGCGGACGTAGCGGGTCCCGTAGGACTGGACCCAGCCATGTTCGGTGGCGGCGAACCCGTCGAGACGCTCGGCGAAATACGGCACCATGTCGTTGCGCTCCGGCTCGCCATGAACGAGCACGTCTAGGCCGATGTCCTCCTGCAGCGCGATGACGCGGTCGGTCTCGGCGCGCATCGCGCGCTCGTAGGCGTCGTCATCGATGCGCCCGGCCTTGTGGTCGGCGCGCGCCTTGCGGACCGGCTCGGTCTGCGGGAACGACCCGATCGTGGTCGTGGGCAGCACCGGCAGGCCGCGGGCCTGGGTGGCGCGGCGCTCGGTGTAGTCGCTGCGGGGGGTGCCGTCACCGAGGGCATCCAGCCGCGCTCGCGTCCGGCCGTTCACCGGCGGAGGCGGCGGCGCCGTGGCGCCGAGGTCCGCCGTGATGCCGTCGCGGCCCTGGGTCAGGGCACGGCCGAGCGTGACCACCTCATCGACCTTCTGCCGGGCAAAGGCCAGCCGGCCGGCCAGCTCCGGGGCGAGGGTCGTCTCTGAGCGGACGTCCGGGGCACGTGCAGCAGGGAGCAGGACGTGCTCACCACCAGCGTGGGCCAGGTCCAGCAGCGACGCGCACACCGACAGCGCCCCGCGCAGATCGCTGCGCCACACGTTCCGGCCATCGACCACCCCCGCCACCAGGGTCTTGCCGCCGATTCCGCCGGCCTGGGCGAGCGTTTCCCCGGTTTCCCGGCCCGGCCACGAAGTCCAGGCCGATCCCTTCCACCGGGCTGGCGGCCAGTACGGGTTGGCAGCTACCCTGCCCGACGTCCGCACATGCCGCGAATCGGGTGGCCCGGAATGGTCAGTAGAGCTCAGGCGGATCGCTAGTTGAGGGAGATCATCAGAGCCGGCATGAGCGGCAAGCCTTCGTGGGGTCCGGTTTGACCGGGGAAGTTCCCTGGCGGCGGAGGCCAGCTGCCGCCCGGCTGAAGACGCGACCGGGTACGCGCGGTGCCGGCGGTCCAGCAGGCGCCTGGCGCTCGTGGTCGGCGATGTCGGCGACGTCGGCGAGCACCGGCGCGATCATGTCGGCTGCGGCCGCCAGTGCGCGCTGCAGCGCGGCCGGGCGCGCCCCGGCGCGGGGGCCGACGACCACCAGGTCACGGTGACTGATTCCCACCATCCAGCGCTGCGGATGGTCCCGCTGCGTCCTCGCGCCGCCAGTGCCCCCGGGACAGTCGCACCTGTGCCGCCACAGCCCCTGGGCGTCATGGGGGAAATGACGCGAAGCCCGTCGCATATGCACATTGTGCGCCAGGTCTCCCTCAGCCGTCACCGGCGAAGCATGGATCTTCAAGCACGCGAGCAACGTGCGGCGAGCGGCACCGGTACGTAACCCTCCTCGACCGGTTCCTGGTCATGCCAGTCTCTCGCACCGGCAACATGACCCGAGCGCACCAATTTGGCCTTGACCGGCCGCACTCTTCATAGCCGCGTTGTGGATGACGAATCGGGCGAGTGCGGTCATGAGCTAGGCGGCGCCGAACAACGCGGCGATCGGCTGGATGCGTTCAGGGGTATCCGGCCTGGCCGTGACGAGCAGGGTTGGGGTACCATCCTGCTCGGTCACCGCCCATTCGACGAATGTGCAGCACTCCGCCTCGGCGCCAGCCAGTGATTGCAGCTCTGCCAAGACACCCGGCACAGGCCGGTAGCGGACCTCAAGCCGGTGCCCGGCCAAGCGCGCCGTGGGCGCCGCGGCGGCAGCCAGCTGCTGCCAGCGGCGGAACCGTTCAGCACCATCAGCCGGCCCCAGGGTGCACGCCAGCGGCAGCTCGGGACGGGCAGCAGGTTCAGGCAGCACCACATCAGTGCATCCAGGCTGTCCCGGCCTGTCAAGCGGCCACCCTGAACCCGGTTCCTGCGGAAGACCCGCCCCACCGGCCGGGCCAGGGGCCGTGACCGAGGCATGACTCCCGGCCCTCCCGCGAGTCCAGCACACTCGCTCATGTTGCGATGCGGAGACCCGTACTAGTCGGCTGAGAACATGGTTCATGACGCAGCAGTCATCGGCGCCTGCTACGGAGGGCCGCCAAGGTGACATACGGCTGCGTGACTGGCCCGGACGGTGACCAAATCGCCAACTCCCGAACAGGCTGACAGCTGCAAGGACGCCCTGTCCGGTGTGGAAATCAAGGACGATGGCTCCGAGCCCGTGCCGCGGGGCAACCGGATCCACGACGGCAAGCGGCCTGGGCGATCCCGAATCCGTCCGCATCCGGGCCGACCAGTTCGCCCTGCTGGCAGACCCCACCCGGCTCACCCTGCTGACATGCATCCGCGCCGCCGGGCCGATCAGCGTCTTCGACCTCGCGGCGGCCACCGGCATCCACGACACCACCGTTTCGCAGGCCCTCCGCGCTTCTCGCTCGGCAGCAGGCCACGCACGACCCGCGTGCTCCATAGCGGCCTTGCCTGGAGGACGCGGACCCGGCACTTCTGTACGCCTGACCGGGCCGGACCCCGGCGGCTTAGCCCGAAGTTAGCCAGCTACCGCGGCGTCGGCGTCTGCCCAGGCGGTGCTGATCTCCCACCTGCTCGATGTGCCGAAGCGCCAGGTAGACCTTGCGCGAGCTGCGTGTCCTTGCCCACCTTGACCGCGCGGACGACCGGGGGCCTCAAGAACCGGCCAGGCAGCAGGAAAGTGGTCACCGAGGCGGCGAAGCCAACTGACCGAGGCGATCCGCCAGCCCGGGCCCGACGTTCACGGCCGACAAGACCGGTTCCCCGGCGCCTGCCTTCAACCGACCATCCGCTGCAGGCCGCGTATCAGGCCCTCGATCCGGCGGAGCCGTAGTAACCAGGTAACCCCGCCCGCCGGTCAACCGCCGAGATTTCAGCCGCGAGCCACTCTCTAGATCCGCTTGGCCGGTGGCCCGCGCCTCTTGCTCGCGGGCGAAGAGCACGTCCGCTCGCAGCCAAGGCGGGCGTGTGCAAGCCCGGTGGGGGGAGACCTCACGCCGGGTTCTGCGAGAGCCCGGGGTGCGATTCCCCCGGCCACTCAGTCAGCTTGCTGCCGCTCCGTCACCAACCCCCGCCTGGCTGTTCGGGGAATGATTCGGAGGCAAGTCAATAGCACCTGCTCCAGCGGCGGCCCGCCCCATGGCGCAGGCGGCCACCGGAAATCAGAGCTGCTCCTGGTAGGCGCTCTCGGGCTCCTTGTGGGCGGGCCCGTGCTCCAGGTAGGCGGGCTGGCGTTCGGCAACCATTGTGTCCTTGCTGTAATCGCCCCGGAGCGCTACCACCCGGACTTTGATGTTGTTGGCGTGGGCAGGCAGCTCGTGCTGGAATATCAGACCGATCTCCTTCCGGTCGAAGTACTTCCCCGCGTCCGCGAGCGAGTCGAACGTGAACTCCACGAGGCGATTGGGTGTCGCTGAAAAGATGTTGTCGTACGACACCAGCCGACGCAGCTCGCCGGGAGCCTGAAGCGTCTCCGCGATTGCCCGCACCCACTCCAGATAGCTGCGCTTCTGCCCGAGTGGATAGTCCATTTCGTAGATATATTTGATCACCGGAGGAGCCCCTTTCCATCTCTGCGGCCACGAACCACGACCGGTTCGCCAGCCAGCGCACGCCCACCACCGATAAATACGCCAGAGGCGAAAGTCCTCCGTGGCCCACGGGCTCTACTGCCGTTTCCGTGATCATGCTTCGTGGTCATCGTCCGGGCAATGGCGGGCATGGGCCGCCGCCGGTGAGGCTTGCCATGGCGATGAGCGCATCGGGGCTGTCGAATCCGTAGCCCATTTGGTCAGTGCCCGCAGGTGGGTCTTGGTAGCCTCGACGCGGGCGCTGGTCGGACCGGTTTCGAGGGTGTTCCAGATGAGGTCACGGAAGCGGCGCGGAGGTTTGGCGGTGGGCGTGGGTTTCCTGCCGCACAGGTTTTTGCGGCTTGTCCACAGGTCGTTGCCGGGATCTTGGCTGGCGGTCTGCCGGGGTGGCCGCTGGAGGCGGTGAGGACGCGTTCCAGCCGCTCGGCGGCGCCCCGGTTGAGGTCATTGGCGCCGTAGCTGCCGACGATGGGGCACGCTCCGGTCAGGAAAGACATCGTGGTGCCTGACCGCCGCACTGCCACGACATCCCGCCGCTGTAGCGGTGCACCCTGCATCCGACTCTGCCGCAATGACGGTCGTTCGGTCTCGTTGACTACCCGGCAGCCGCACCCGCGTCCGAGTGACCAACGATGGGTTGGGCAGAGCATTCGAACTGGAGCGAGGTCCGGCCGCCTCACCCGGCCTTCTTTCAGTAGCTCAACCTCCGTGAAGTTGCCTGCGCCGTCCCCCTGCAGACCTCCACGGCCCACGTCGTGGGGAGACGCGGCCGCATCGCGGACGCTCGGTGATCTGGCTCGAAAACTGTCAAAAACGACGACGGGGGCCACTACCAAACCGTGTTCCGCTTCGGCCGTGCCTGGACGTCGGCCCCGGCCGTTTGGTCCGATGCAGCGCGCCGTTACGGGCGAAGGAAGCGAGATAATGACACTGGAACGGCTGCACGCTCGGATGGGGCCGGAGGCAGGTGACATGCCGGGTGACCTCTCGCCCACCGACCCGCACACCGTGCCGACGCGGTTTTGGCACCGGCTCGATGACGGGCGGGTGCAGTGTGATGTCTGTCCACGGGCTTGCCGGCTGCATGACGGCCAGCGGGGGCTCTGCTTTGTCCGGGCCTGCGCCGGCGACCAGGTGGTGCTCACCTGCTACGGCCGGTCCAGCGGGTTCTGCGTGGATCCGGTGGAGAAGAAGCCGTTGAACCACTTCCTGCCCGGCTCATCGGTCCTGTCTTTTGGCACCGCCGGGTGCAATCTTGCGTGCAAGTTCTGCCAGAACTGGGACATCAGCAAGTCCCGCGAGATCGACACCCTAGCCGAGGCCGCCTCGCCGGAGGCGCTCGCCCGGGCGGCCGAGGCTGTGGGCGCGCGCAGCGTGGCGTTCACCTACAACGACCCGACGATCTTCTTCGAGTACGCCGTCGATGTCGCGGACGCCTGCCACGAGCGTGGCATCAAGGCCATCGCGGTGTCGGCCGGGTACATCGAGCCGGGCGCCCGCCGTGAGCTCTACGCCCACATGGACGCGGCCAACATCGACCTGAAGGCGTTCACCGAGGACTTCTACCACCGGGTCTGCGCCGCGCGTCTGGCTCCGGTGCTGGATACCCTCGAATACGTCCGGCACGAGACAAGCGTGTGGCTTGAGGTCACCACGCTGCTCATCCCGGGACGCAACGACGGTGATGAAGAGATCGATGCACTCACCCGGTGGATCGCCGGGCATCTGGGCACCGACGTGCCACTGCATTTCACCGCGTTCCATCCCCACTACAAGATGCGCGATGTGCCGCCAACGGCGGTATCGTCATTGACCCGTGCCCGGCGGATCGGGCTGGCCAACGGCCTGCGCTACGTGTACACCGGCAATGTGCACGACGCGGCGGGAGGCGCCACCGGTTGCCCGTCGTGCGGGCAGCCTGTGGTGGTACGGGATTGGCATGTCATCCGGCGCTACCGGCTCACCGACGACGGCCGCTGCACCGCGTGCGGCACCGTGCTGCCCGGCGTGTACGACGGGCCCCGCGAGCAGTGGGGCAGGCGCCGATTGCCGGTCGTGCCGAACCACGAGTGACGGGCCACCGCTGACGGGCCGCCGCGCGAAACGCCCACCTGCACGGTCGTCGGGACTCTTCGTCGAGGAGGGGCAGTGCAACTTCCGGCAGCGCAAACCTCTCTTGGGCCACGTTCTCACCGGGCGGGCGGGACGGGCCGCCGAGCCGTTCGTGAGCCGGAACACCCACCCGGGCGACGGCAGCCGATTCGCGAGCGAGCCCGCCCCGCTCAACGCCCGAAGATCCCAGATCCCCAGGCTCCCGGAGACGATCTAAACAAGTTGCCGATTTTGCGTGCTTCTGCCACGCGAGGGTTCTGTCATTCTGTGCCCGCAACCCGGCGCTCCGCGACGCACCGACGCGTCCGCGCAGATGTTCCCGGACGTCAGGTCCGGGAACATCTGCCCCACGTAGGTCACTGCCCGACTTCGCGCTCCTTCGGATCGATGTGACCCAGGTTCTTGACCACCTTGAACGTCCCACCCTCGGACTTTGCGATGTACATGTTCATGCGCACGTGGTGCTGGCCGGGCACCATCTCGGCGGGGCCGCCAGGCCCTTGCGCGATCCTGGCGTGATCCAAGGCCCTGATGACGTCTGCCTGGTCCAGCGAGCCGGCCTCGTTGACGGCAGCCTCCCAGAGCTTCAGGCCCCGGTACATCCCCGAACACGCACTTCCGGCGGTGAACATCGCACTACCAGGAAAGCGAGCGTCGTACCGATTGACGAGCTCGGTGCTGAACGGATCCTTGACGTCTCGGTAGTAGTCCAGGCAGCCGTAGAGGCCCTCGACGTGCTCGGCCGGCACCAGGTTCAGGAAGTTCTCGTCGAAGTACGTGCACACGATGTGCCCGCCCCTCGCCGTGAAGCCGGCGTGGTGGAGCTGTTCGAGAAACGGCGTGAGTCCCGGGGGAACAATGGTGTTAAACACCACTTCGGCTCCCGTCGACATAATGTCCTCGACGGTTCGCTCGTAATCGGTGTGATCGAGCGGGAAATACTCTTCGCCCACGATCGACCCACCTTCGGCCGTGACGACCTCTCGAACCCGCTTGTTCATCGTGTACGGCCAGATGTAGTCGGCCGACGGCAGGTAGAACTTCCTCGCGCCCGTCTGCTGCATCAGCCAGGGGAAGAAGGGATCAACCTGCTGGGCGGGCACCGGACCGGTACAGAAGATCAGGGGGTCGCATTCCTCGCCCTCGTACTGCTCCGGGTAGATGTAGAGCTTCTTGCCCTGATCGACGGCCGGTCCCTTGATGGCCTGCCGGGTGGAGCTGTAGATGCCGCCGAGGAAGACGTCGACGTCCGCCTCTTCGACGAGCCTAGCCGCGGCAGATTCGGCCGCGCTATCCTCGGTGGCGCTGTCCTCGATGAACAACTCGACGGAGCGACCGAGAAGACCCCCGCGTGCGTTGATGTCATCGATCAACATCTTGGCGACGTTGGCATTGGCGATACCCATGAAGGAGAGGGCACCGGTCTGATCAGTAATAACGCCGACCCGTGCAGGTCGGTTGATGGCGCTGGTCATGGTCCGCCCCTACGCGTCGAAGGTGCCGACAAGCGGGGCGGCCTGAGGCCTGCTCAGATGCCCGGCGTCCTTAAGGATCGGCGGGACCTCTGGGTCGGTCACAAAGCTCGTCCACCCCTGCTCGTCCCAGTCGAAGAGCACCCAGAGGCGGTACTCCTCGCCGGGGTCGCGGAACACTGTCGAACCCTTCGACCCGTGCAGCGCTCGTTTGTCCGCGCCCTTGGCGGCGAACACCTCCAGAAATCGGTCCACATTCTCGACGGTCGTCGTGGCCAGGATCATCACGGTTCTCCTTTTTCCGGCGAATTGTTCTCGGTTGGACACCAGCCGGTCGGCTAGCCAAGGTCCATCCTCCGGATCCGCCGTACGCTCTACATCGGTAGAACTGCCCATTCCCCCGGGCGAAGCGGGGAGGCCCTCAGCGCCCGGCGGCGTCGACCACGTTGTGTTTCACGGCCCAGCGGGTCGCGGCGGCGCGACCGGAGACACCGATCTTCGTGTACACGTGCTGGATGTGGTGTTCGGCCGTTCGCGACGAGATGAAAAGTTGCGCCGCGATCTCCCGTGCAGTCCGACCGTCAGCGACGAGGCGCAGTACCTCGATCTCTCGGCGGCTCAGGCCCCCGGGTCGTTCCTGGCGGGGAATCGGGCTCCGACGGGCGAGGTCGATCTGCCGCTGCGCGTACAGGGCGGCATCGTTGAGATCGAGCGACGCTCCGGCGAGCAAGAGCTCTTCCGCCCGCTTCGCGCCGAGCCGACGGGTGAGCCGCCTGCCCAGGTCGCTGAGTTCCGGGACGTGGTGAGCGCTCGAGGGCTGGCGGGACATGGCAGCGAGCAGCGTCGCCGCCGGTTCCGGACGGTCGAGGTGTTCGAAGAGCGCCGGCAGGCTGGCCAGGGTGATGACCAGCTGCGGGACGTTGCCCGCTCGGTGGAACGCGGTGATGGCTTCGGAGAAGAGCACCAGCGCGGCCTCGGGCTCTCCGTCAGAAGTATGCAGCCGAGCTGCGTCGCGAGCGAGGAAGCCCTCGAAGAATTGGACGCGGTGCTCTCGCACGAAGGCGACGCCCTCGTCCCAGGCCGCGAGTGCACGCTGCGCATCGGCTTTGGAGAAGGCCAGTCCGGCGATCCATAGAGCGTAGGAGACCCAGTATGGATTGCCGAGTTCTCGGGCGGCCGCGACCGATTCCTCCGCGAGAGCGACAGCCTCGTTCACGCGTCCGCTCGACTGAAGGCCATCGACGTAGGACGCGAGTCCGTAGCCCCGCTCCCTGCCATAGCGCTGCACAACTGCGCCGGTGAGCTCAACGTAACGGTCGAGGTTGCCGCAATAGACCTCGCAGAGGGCCTCGATGAACGACGCATATCCGGGCTCGCACGCGTCATAGCGGGAGTCCACCTCTAGCTCGGTCGCCCGGTGCGCGTGGGTACGTGCGGCCTCGGCGCGGCCGGCGAAGCACGCGTAGCCGGCAGCCGCGTAGAGGCGGGGCAGACGCCGGACATTGGCCGCGGTCGCGGCTTCCAGCAGATCCTCGGCCCACTCCAGAGTCTCGAAGAGTTGCACCGAGAAGCCCATCAAAGCGGCGTGGGCGGCGATGTCGGTCGCGATCTCGATATCGCCTCGTCTCGCACTCCAGCGAAAGCCGGAACGAAGGTTGCCAAGCTCGACGTCCACCCAGTCGACAGCGTCGCGCCACCCTGGCCCGTTCCAGCGCTCCCATCGAGTCGCCGCGTCGTGCCCGAAGTGAGCCGCGTGACGGTCACGCATCCGTTCGAGCCCACCCGCTTCTGAGAGACGATCCTCGGCGAATTGCCGAATGGTCTCGAACAGGCGATAACGCGTGCGGGGAGTGGTGTGGTCGGCGACGACCAGCGACTTCCGGACCAGCGAGTCGAGGTGCCCGAGGACCTCCACCTCGTCGAGGCCCTCAACCACTGCGTAGATGCTTGCCAGCTCGAATCCGCCGGCGAACACCGACGTGATACGCAGCAGATCCCGCTCGTCGTCGGTCA
>DATIYI010000187.1:0-2062 GCA_035517695.1 Streptosporangiaceae bacterium | reverse complement strand
TAAGCATGCCCTCACAAAAAGTCACCGTCGACCCGTCCGAACAGCCCCGATTTGACAACTTAAGGCCTGGGGTGTCTCAGCAGGTGGTCCCATGCTCATGGCAGACGACAGAGTGGTCGAAGCTGGGATTTGCCGGGCTTTTTCTCGGGACCTACTCCAACGCTTGCGCGTATGCAGCCCCTATGCAGGGTGGCGCTGCGCGAGCGGCCCGTACGCTGCGGCTGCGCGCCGGAGACTTCGGTTGGGATGGCGTGGCACAGGGCAGCACAGCGCATGCCCTACGCACCTGCAGGGCTCAACCTCCCGGCTGGGCGACAAGGTCGAAAGGGGTATCTCTCCAGGTGTGTAAGGAGTGATTAAAGGGAACTGAGTGACCAGAGGGAATGGTCGCCGTTACGGGGGGAGAACCACGATCATGTCCATTACAGGCCAAAGGCCCGGCCCGGCCGGGCTGGTGAACACTTCGGAAGCGGATGCGCTTTTGGGGGAGGCTGCTCATTATGGCGGCGAAAAATCCCCCTCGGCCGGGCAGCGGCTGGCTCCGCTGCGTGAGCTGATCGATGACCGGCTGCTGGACGCGCTGCTGGAGCGGTCCAGGGACGAGGCCGGCGGGCTGCGGCTGACTGGTGAGGGCTCCATGCTGGGCGAGCTGGTCAAGGCGGTGCTGGAACGTGCGCTGGAGGCGGAACTGACCGCGCACCTGGGTTATGCCCGGCATGACCCGTCCGGCCATAATTCCGGCAATTCGCGGAATGGCACGATCAGCAAGCAGGTGCAGACGGGGATCGGGCCGGTGCCCATCGAGGTGCCCCGGGACCGGGCGGGAAACTTCGAGCCGGTACTGGTGCCCAAACGGTCCGGGCGGATCTCCGGCGGCCTGGACGACATGATCATCTCGTTGTATGCACACGGGATGAGCGTGCGCGACATCCTGCACCACCTTAAGCAGGTGTATGGCACCGAGCTGTCGCATGAGACCGTCTCCCGGATCACCGATGCCGTGCTGGAGGAAGTCCGGGCCTGGCAGAGCAGGCCGCTGGATCCCGTATACGCGGTGGTGTTCCTGGACGCGATCATGGTCAAGGTCCGTGACAATCACGTCGTGCAGAGCAAGCCCGCCTACCTGGCGGCCGGCATCGACGCCGACGGGGAAAAGCATGTGCTGGGCATCTGGCTGGCCAAAACCCCGCTCGAGACGGCGACCGCCGGGGAGGGCGCGCGCTTTTGGGCCAGTGTGACCGCCGACCTGCGTAACCGCGGCGTCACCGACATCCTCATCGCCTGCTGCGACGGCCTGAACGGGTTCGAAGACGCCATCCATGCCGCGTTCCCGCACACGGTCGTGCAAACATGCGTCGTTCACTTGATCAGGAACAGCTTGCGGCCGGTCGCGCGCCGCGACGCCGCCGCGGTCGCCGCCGGGCTGCGCACGGTCTACACCGCCGCCGACGCTGATGCCGCGTTCGACGCCCTGGCCGCCTTCTCGGCGTCCCCGCTCGGCCAGAAGTACCCGCAGGCCGTCAAGGTCTGGGAGAACGCCTGGGACCGGTTCACCCCGTTCCTGGCGTTCACCCCGCCGGTGAGGAAACTGCTCTACACCACCAACGCGATCGAGTCGCTGAACTACCAGCTGAGGAAGGTAACCAAGGCCCGCGGCCACTTCCCGGGCGACGACGCGGTCGTCAAGCTGCTGTGGCTGGCGATCATCAACATCGAGGACAAACGCGCCCGCGAACGCGCCGCACGCCGGCAGGAAACCGGCAAGCGCAGCGACCAGCCCGCACGCCTCATCGAGGGACAACGCGTCATGGGATGGCGCGAAGCACTCAACGAACTCGCCGTCGCCTACCCTGGACGAATCAGGTAAAGAAGACAGCCGGCCAACCAAAAAAGATCTTTACACACCTGAGGTTACAAGCTCCGGCCAGCCGATGAGTATGTTATTGCCAGGTTGTCTTGTTGCCGCGGAGCGGCTGGTCGAAGCCGGTACAACCGCGCTAGCAGAAGCCGCGGATCCGAGCGCGAGGACGGCGACTCCGGCGGCTCAGGCGCTGTTTATGCC
>DATIYI010000186.1:0-2748 GCA_035517695.1 Streptosporangiaceae bacterium | reverse complement strand
GGGCCACCGTCATGATCATGACTCGCCGCCTGGCCCGCTACCAGACCGGGACGCCACAGCCGACCCGATGGGGCACAAGCGACGGATCCCCGGCCGGACAGGCACAAGCAGCGGCCTGATGTCCTTTATCAACAGACTCTCAGGATCGTTCACCGAGATCACCCGGTCTTCGGCGACCTTGCGGGCGATCCGCCACCGCCCGTCGGTCCCGTCGCTGCCCTCGGCAGGCTCGACATCTTGCCCGGCGACCAGGGCCAGCAGCGCCACCGCTGAACAGGCCGGCTCCTCCAGCTTGCGGCCTTCCAGCGCGGCTACCAGCGCGTTCGCGTCGTTGACCAGGACCGAGACCAGTTCCTGCTTGGCAGCCGGATCATCCCAGTCGATCTTCGGCTTGCCGGGCTTAGTGTAATCGTGGCCGGTACACACCGCCGCGATCTGCTCTGCCGCGCCGGGCACCTCCCGCGCCACCCGGCGGATGGCCGAGATCAGCTGGGTGATGGTGTCCTGGGTCGCCACCGCATCGGCCAAGATCGTGGAGTCCACCGCCCGGCGGTGCCGGCCCGTCAGGACCGCGGTCTGCTCGATCACCGTCTTGACAGCGTCGTTGACCCGGTGCGGCCGTGCCGACTTCGCCAGCCTCTTGCGCCAGTACACGAGCGTGGACGGATCGAACCCCCCGTCATCCAGCGACAATCCGATCGCAATCTTCCACCGGACGTCGAACCGGACCGCCTCGGCGGTCTCCCGGTCGGAGTAGTCATGCAGCGCCTGCAGCGTCATGACCGCCGCCATCTGGGTGGCTGGCACCGACGGCCGGCCCACCCCCGGCGCGGAGAACAGGTCCGCGTAATCGGCATTGGGGAACACCTCAGCGCGGTGCGCGGCCAAGAACGCGAACATACTGCCCGCCGGGAGCAGGTGCCCCGCCAGCGCAGCAGCGTCCAGAAGCTGCCGGTCTGCCCGTTCGAAACCCTGCATGACACAATCATCCCAGCTCATCGAACACCAAGCCGGCAAACACGCCGACAGCTGCGAGCTTTTTCAGCAGGCTCCTAGAAACCGTCAGGCGTCCCCTGAAGCCGATCCGTCAACGATCAGTTGAACCTAGGCACCCAGCGCCGAAGATCTGCCTGGCGTCCTCGATCGCGACCTCCGTGGGCCAGCGGCCCGCAAGCGCTCGATGACCGCTGCCGGGGACTCTGTGAGGTCGGTGGTGGCCAGGGCCAGGTCGCAGCCCGCTTCGGCGCGCTCGCGGACCAGCACCAGCTGGACGGGACGGGGGCCAACCACCCCCTTCCACAGGCAGGTGACGATGGCGGCGTGCACGGTGGCGGTCTTGCCGTAGCGGCTGCGGAACCGGCCGAAGGCCGAAGCCGAGCAGATCAAGGCAGAGCTGGCACGGTTCCTGCGGGAGACCCTCGCATTGGAGCTGAACCCGGACAAGACCCTGATCACCCGCGCTCGCAGCCAGCCTGCGCGGTTTCTCGGTTATGACATCATCGTCCAGCACTGCGATACGCGACTGACCAAGGGCCGCAGGATGGTCAACGGGAAGGTCGCGCTCCGGGTGCCCCGCGACGTGGTAAAGGCCAAGTGCGCCCCGTACCGGCAACACGGCAAGCTGTGGCACCGGACCAGGCTCCAGAACCTGGACGACTATGACATCGTGCGGATCTGCGGAGCCGAGTACCGGGGCGTCGTGAACTACTACCTGCTCGCCCAGGACGTCTGGCGGCTGGACGCGCTGCGCTGGCACGCCCAGACCTCGATGCTGAAGACCCTGGCCGCCAAGCACCGCTCTTCCGTCACCGCGATGGCCACGGCACGATTCGGCGGGATACCTCTCAGGCAGGACAGGCGCGCGGTCATCACTGACCCCGCCCCGGTCCCGGTCTGGCCGCCGCGCAGGGAGCTGATCTACCGGCTCCGCAAGCGGTGGTGCGAGCTCTGCGAGCAAGGCGCGACGATAGCAATCCACCAGATCGCCGCGCTCGCCGACCTCGCCAGGCCGGAACAGGGCAGGCCAGCGTGGGCAGCCCTGATGGCACGAATTCGGCGCAAGACGCTCATCGTCTGCGCACCATGCCATGAGCACATCCACGCAACCCCAGTCGCGGACGCGGCATAAATCGCTGAAGAGCCCGGTGCGAAGGGTCGGCCGCGCGGCGAGGTCCCGCTCATGCGGCACTACTCAGCCTCGCCACGTGAGAACGCCGACCCCCTGGGCTACTACCAGGCCCGCCTCGACACCGACCGCAAGCTCAAGAACCAAATCCGGCACAGATCCAGGCCGCCCTCGGCTTGGCCGTCACCATCACCAAAGCCGCATAACCCATACCGCCCCGGCCAGGCCCGATCACCGCACCAGGCCCGGGTCCGCTGCCGCGCGCCCATTTCCGGCAGATAATTTTCCGGTCAGGTTCCAACCGCCAGAATCGGACATAACTGGTGTGTCTCGCTACACTCGTCTGTTCGAATCTCGCACTTCCTCGTCCATAGATACTGGCCACCGGGGAATTCTTGAATGAGCTTAACGGAGCGTGAAGCCGCTGCCGCAACAAGCAGGCTGGCCTTTCTGCTGCACCGGTCTACTGCGCCGGGGCCGGAGCCGATGTGTCGATCTGCCAGAGCGCGAACTCGTTACCATGCGGGTCCTTGCAGGTCGAGAACCAGCCCATGCCCGGGACCGGCATCGGCTCGTTTGCCTCCCCGCCGAGTTCCTTCACACGCGCCGCGCCTGCCTTGATG
>DATIYI010000185.1:0-2881 GCA_035517695.1 Streptosporangiaceae bacterium | reverse complement strand
ACGAGATTCCACGGCAGGAGCCGTTCTTGTTCCAGCGCGACACGCCGGGAAGCCTTAATTCACAGGCCTATCTGTGGGAATGTGGACAACTATTCCGGGGACGCTTTGAGCATGACCCTTATGAATAAGCCTCCAGGTCAGGCACCACGTGATGGGTTCTGAAGCGTTACGGGGGCTACGTTTGTTCCATCTCCAAGAAGGGCTCCTGACTACAGCCCGGACAGCAGCGGTCAGGAGCCCTTCCCCCTTGCTCACGGCGAGTTCGTGTCCTCCCAGGCACCAGTCACTGCGTTCTGGTTGATCTCACAATGCGCGGTGCGAGTACCACCGGATACGGTGCTCTGCGCGATCACCTTGGCGTCAACCAGCAGCTTGCAGGTAACAGTGCCGCTGCCCTGCAACTGTGCATCGATGGCGTAGTAGTCCGGGTGCCCCAGAGGCTTCGTGAGATCCATCGGAGCAGATCCGGCAACCAGATTCCCGCCACCGTAGAGCACCTTCGCCTTGCTGCCGGTAACCACGTACTCGATCGTGTGCGCTGGCTTGGCAACAGCAGGCGCAGAAGACGACGCAGCAGCGGCAGGAGCGGAGCTGGCAGGCATTGCAGGCGCATGAACCGGCCAGGTCGCGGTGCCGTTGCTACGTGGCGTCTCGATGGCGTAGCTGGTCATGTGACAGCTGGCGAACTTGACCACGTTCCCGTTGGTGTCGGTGGCGCCTACCGCGCCCGTAGAGCTTCCGCCTGGCGTAGTGAAGTCCCAGCCGGTGCTGACGCCGTGCGCCACTGCCACGCCAGAGCTGTCGGAGAAGTCCACTGCCAGCTCTGGCTGCATGAGCACGCCGCCAGCGCTGCTCTGCTTGCTGGCGACGTTCAGGTACCTGTAGAGCAATCCGCTCGCGATGGCGGCGGGCAGCTTGTATTGCGCTCGCTGCGACGGGCTGAACACCCCGCAGTACAGCGGAGTGATCTTAAACGGCCCCTCCTGCGTCACCGCTGCAGACGGCGAGGATGCAGACGACTTAGGCGCAGCTGACTTGCCTGCCGTTCCGCCTGATCCTCCGCACGCGGCCAGCCCTGTCCCCAGGGCAAGCGCAGCAGCGCTTGCGAATACGATCTTCCTGTTCATGTTCTACCCCCCGTATTCGTACTTGTGCGTGCGCGGATTCCACACCAGATCACCGGGCTGGTTGGCCAGGTAATCTCGCTTCGTGGTCTTCGCCCCGAGCTGAATCTGAATCTGCTGCATCTCAGCCACATCCGTCCGACGCCCACGGCGCGCTTCCGCTCTGGGCGTACAACTTGTCGGAAGCCTGGGTCTGCTGCGCGACAGAGGCGTTCTGCGAATCCCCGAGTATCCGAGCGAGGTCCGGGACGGCAGGAACTGTTAGAGGCCACCGGCACCGGAGGATGAGTTGACAGCCCCGGCATTCCCGCCGCTTTCGTGAGAGATCCGGCACTGCTGGCACGACGAGCTTGTGGGTGCCGACAATGCCGTCACCTGACGCGACCTGCGAATACTCGTGGAGCAGGCCGCCGAGCCGGTCGCGTCGTCGGACGCGCCTGTTAGCTGTGCGCGTTGTGCCCGCTGGCGTGGGCGCCGTAGACGAGCTGGGGCAAGCCATGTCATCGCCGCAGCCGACCCGAACCGCATCCGGGAAGCGATCGACAACCTCGTCGACAACGCACTCCGGTTCGCGCCCACCGGAACGCCGATCGTGCTGTCGGCCAGCACAACCGGCCAGGAGCTGCTGATCAGGGTCAGGGAGAGCGGCCCCGGGTTCCCAGCCGACAGGCCGAGTGACCGTCGCGGTCTCGCCTGCCGTGCATTTTCAATAAGCAAAATTCTGCAAAAGAAAAGGAAAGTCGCTAATAGGTCCCGGCCATTGGGAAATATCCAGGCTGAGGCAAGCCGATCAGCATCCCAGAAATTCAAGTCCTGCTCACCCTGATCGCCACCTGGGCATAGTGCCCATCAGCTTATCCGGGGGATACTTAGCATGTCCGCGAATTACTTGTCCTGTCCCCGGCGTGTGACATCCGGGCGTCGTGCGCTTGCCGCGGGGATGAGCAAGGCTGCGCGCGGCACCGTCCGCCGCATTCACACGGCGCCCTCTCAGGCGGGGAAGGCAGCGCGGAAGGCGGGAAAGGCGGTTCCCGCCGTCGCGGTGGCGGGCGCGCTCGCTGCGGCACCGCAGATCCCCGATCCCGCACCGGCCAGGCCCGCGGCGGCCGCCCAGCACGTGGTCCGCGCCCGCCCGGACGCGGGGGTACTCCCGGCGCGCCCGGCAAGCCGGACCCACGCCGTCCGGCCCGGGCACACCCCGGCCGGGATAGACGCAGCCGCCCCGCTGCCGCGCGTCTACACCGCCCGCCCCGCCGACACCCTGTCCTCGATCGCCGCGCGCTTCTACGGCAGCGCATCGGCGTGGCCCGCACTGTGGCGGGTCAACCGCGGCGCCGTCCGCGCCGACGTGCTCGCCGCCGGGCAGAGCCTCACACTGCGGAGCTGGCACCCGCAGGCAGCCTGGCTCACCCAGGCGGCCCTGGCCGCCATGCCGGCGCCGCCGCCCACCCCGGCGGCGCCCCAGCCGGACGCGGCCCAGGTGGCGCACCCGGATCCGGCACCGGCCGCCTATGACGGCGATGGCGACCACGGCGGCGGCTCACCAGACCCATCCTCAGGTGCAAATTCCGCTGCGGGCCCGGCCGCAACCTATAGCCATCCGGCGCCCGCGCCACCTGCTGCTCCGCCCGCGTCTGTGTCCTACAGCGCAGCGCCCGGCAGCTTTCAGCAGTGCGTGATCAGCCGCGAGTCCGGCGGCAATGCATCCGCCGTCAACCCGAGCTCGGGCGCCGGCGGCCTCTACCAGTTCCTGCCGT
>DATIYI010000184.1:0-8420 GCA_035517695.1 Streptosporangiaceae bacterium | reverse complement strand
CCGGCCACCGTCTGCTCGGCCGCTGCCCGCTCGGTGCCGTAGTACACCGTGCCGGTGAGGGTGAGGTTGCCGTTCTTCGCGGTCGCCTCGACGCCGTCCGGCACGGTGATGTTGAGCTCAAGCGCGTTGTTCGCCATGGTGGTCAGCATCGGGTCGTCGCGATAGTCGTCCGGCGGCAGGACGACTTCGAGGTGATTGTGGACGTTCTTGACACCGGCGACGCGCTGCGCCGCTGCGGCGGCCTCCACGTACTGCGGGTAGCTCGGCACGGTGCCGTTCAGCGCGACGTCGCCGTTGATGTTCTTGACCGTGATGTTGTCCGGGTCGATGAGCGGGTCGAAGCCGAGCTCCGATTCGACGGCCTCGCGTACGTCCTTGGTCTTTCCCATTTCAGGTGTCCTTTCACGGTTCAGCTGGGCAAGAATTTCCTTATTGGCTAGTCCACATGGCCGGCTCGTGATTGCATAAGCAATGATGGCTGTCGTGCTATTGGCCTGGGCTATAAACGTAGCCCAGACCCGCTCGTCCATCGGCATGATCGGATCGTCTTCGGACAATCGGCCTATTGGTCTCGGCTGTTGGCTAATCAGGCCGACTCCGGTTGTACTGGACCAGGGGGACTTGACACCCCACGATCAGGGCGGCCGTGCTGCGCGAAGAAGCCGTCACGCCTGCGGGCGGCACGGCCTACCACCGTCTGCCGCCATGCGAGAGGTGCCTATAGCCCGGGCCTATACGGCGAGAGCCGACGTCGCCTTTACCGCAGCGCGAATACCATATGGACTGGTTTATGAGCGGCGCATTCGCCGCCGTCCCTGACCCGGAATCAAGGAGATGTCATGACCGAGCAGAAGCCCATGGTCATCTACGCCGCAACCTACGACAGCGCCTCGGCCGCGCTGGCCGACCTGGATGCTGTCGAGCAGCTGCACGAGGAGAAGGTGATCGGTTCGTTCGACGCGGCCGTGATCGACAAGCAGGACGGCAAACCCCACGTGGCCAAGCGGATGGATCGCCCGGCAATCCGTGTCGTCCCCGAATGGTTCGGCGGCGGGACGCTGCCCCGCAAGGAGCTCCACGAGGCGGCCGAGGAGCTTACCGCCGGCCAGGCGGGGCTGATCGCGGTGGGCGAGCCAACTATCGAAAAGGCGCTCGGCAAAGCGCTCACGAATGCGAGCAAGGTGGTAAAGCGCACCATGGATGCTACGACCGACGAAATCACCAGTGAGCTGCAGGAAGCACTCAAGGGTTAGCGACCAGCGCGGGGCGGGCATGCCCGATGCGGCGCGCGGCTGGGCGGGGTCTCTTCGATCGAGAATGAAGCGCGACATGACGGATTGCAGGGATTCTCCGCACCCCGACGGAACGCCCCTCGATGCCGGCAAGCCCGCTCCGGTCGCGGCGAAGGCGGCCGCGATCGACGCCGAGCAGGCCCATCCGCTGACCTGGAAGACCGTCATCAAGCGGGTGCTGGCTGTCGCCGCGGCGGGCGCGGCCATCTACCTCGTGCTGCCCAGGCTCATCGCGGTGCTAGGGGCCTGGCCGCGGCTGTCGACGCTGAATCCGGTCTGGTTCACCGTCGCGCTCGCCGCCGAGCTGGCGTCGTTCACCTGCAACTTCGCCTTGCAGCGGCTGGCGCTGCGCACCCGGGGCTGGTTCGCCGTGGTCAGCGCCGGGCTGGCCGGCAACGCAATCACCGACAGCCTGCCCGGCGGCGACGCGGCCGGCGCCGCGGTCCAGTTCCGCATGCTCACCACCGCGGGGTTCGATACCGACACCGCCGTCGGCGGGCTGACCGCGTTCTCGCTGCTCGGCGTCGGCGGCCTGCTCGCGCTGCCGCTGTTCGCGCTGCCGACCATCCTGGCCGGCGCGCCGGTCAGTCCCGGGCTCGTCCATACCGCCCTGCTCGGTATCGCTGGATTCGTCCTGTACGCGATCTTCGGCGTGATCGTCCTGCGCACGGAGCGGCCGCTGGCCGCACTCGGGCGCGCGGCGCAGCGCGTGTGGAACCGGCTCACCCGCGGCCGCCGGCCGCCAGTGACCGGCCTGGACACGCGGTTGCTGGCCGAACGCGACACGATCAGGACGGTGCTGGGCAGGAACTGGTGGCAGGCGGTCCTGCTGACCGCCGGCCGTCTCGGCTTCGACTACGCCTGCCTGCTGGCCGCACTGCGCGCCACTGGAGCCGGCCCGCGGCCCTCCCTGGTACTGCTGGCCTACTCCGCCGCCGGCCTCCTCGCGCTGTTCCCGGTCACCCCGGGTGGGCTAGGCGTCGTCGAGGCCAGCCTCAGCGGCCTGCTGATCCTGGCCGGCGTCCGCCCCGGCTCCGCCGTCCTGGCCACCCTGGCCTACCGGATCGCCGCCTACTGGCTCCCTCTCCTCGCCGGGCCGCCGGCCTACCTCTTCTTCCGCCACCGCTACGGACGGCCGGTCCCCCGACGCGCCACGCCCCCCGCGGCGGGCACCGCGACATAGCCCGGGGGCTGAGGCGTTTTTCATGCCCCTTCCCGGGCCGGCAACGCGTGCACGAGCTGTACCCGGCTGGTGACGCCGAGCTTACGGTAGACCTTGCGCAGGTGGTGCTCGACGGTGGAGGCGCCGATCAACAGCCGGGCGGCGATCTCCCGATTCGAAGCGCCATCGCTGGCCAGGCGGGCGATCTGCGCCTCTTGTGGAGTGAGCACTTGCTCGGTCTCCACGCTGCGCCTGCGGGCACGCTCGCCGGTAGCGAGCAACTCGGCCCGGGCCCGTTCGGCGAAGCGTTCCATGTCCATCGCCTCGAACATCTGGCAGGCGGTGCGGAGCTGGTCGCGTGCTTCCCGGCGACGGCGCTGACGGCGTAGCCATTCGCCGTAGAGCTGGTGGGAACGGGCAAGCTGCGGGGCGATCCGGCACTGCCGCAGGTGGTCAATGGCCAGCCGGTAGTCTGCTTCGGCGTCCTCATCGGCGGCGAGCAGGGCCCGGCAACGGGCCAGTAGCCCGAGGGCCCAGTGGGTGCCGCAGGCCCGCGCCCGCGGCGCGAAAGCCTCCAGGACCGAGGACGCGGCTTCCCGGTCTCCGCACCGGACCGCCGACTCGACCATCACGTCCACCTCCGAGGCCAAGGTCAGCACGGGTGGCTCCGTGTGGGTGCCGAAGGCCCGGCGCGCCGCTTCCTGGTAGTGGCCCAGGCTCAGCTCCAGCACGGCCAGCGCCTGGTTCACCAGGCGAGCCCCCACCGCGATACCTCGTCCGGCGAACTCAGGCAGCAGCTGCCCGGCGAGCCGGCGGGTTTCCGCTTCCTGTCCGCGCCAAGCCAGCGTGGCCAGTTCCACGCCAGCGAAGCCGACACGGGGGGCCGGGTATCCCGTTGACCCGCACAGCGCCCGTCCCTCGACCGCGGTAGCCTCGGCGGCGGCGATGCGACCCTCCAGCAGCTGGTTGTGTGCCATGAACACCAGACCCAGGGGCACGAACCTGAACGCGCCCCGGGCCTGCGCCGCTGCGACGTAACGCTCGGTCAGCTCGTGCCACGCCGAGTCGTCATATGCCTGTCGGGCGGCCAGGCCGATGGTCATGAAGCACTGCATGGCCTCGTCGGGGAACGGCCCGTGGCCGGTCAGCGGGGCAATCGCCTGCCGCAGCAGGTCAACTGCTGCCTTCACGCGGCGCTCGCCCAGGGCAGCGAACCCGTCGAGCAGCAGGTCCACGATCGTGGCCTGGGGGCTCTCCATCCTCGGCGCCGACCGGGCCGCCCGCAGGACCTCGGTCACGCCGGACCCGGAGCCGTCCGACAGGAGCGCCATCTCGAGCGCCTCGTGCAGGGTGTCTCGCGCCAGGCGCACGTCGCAGGGCGCGATGATCTGTGCGGCGTCGAGCAGCACTGAGGGTGCCTTGGCCAGCTCGCCCGCCCGGAACAGGATCAAGCCCTCCAGCCGCCGGGCGTTCCCCCGGGCGAGCGGATCCACCAGGTGCGGTGCTGCCTGCCCGACGAGCACCCGCGCCGCGGGCACCTGGTCCGCGGCCAGCCTGGCTTCGGCCGCTCGGAGCAGACGCTGCGCCCGGCGCCCTTGGTCGGGGGTAAGCCCAGCCGCCTGTTCCAGGAAGGCGGCACGGCTGCCCCACCCGCCCCGGGCGCTCGCCCGGTCAGCCGACTGCTCCAGTTCCCTCGCCACCTGCTCGTCCGGCCCGGCTGCCGCCTGGGCCAGATGCCAGGCCCGCCGGTCCGGGTCGCGCTCGGGGTCGCTGGCCGCCGCCAGCGCGGCGTGGACCTGCCGCCGCGCGGTTACCCTGGCGTCGTAATAGGCCACTGACCGCATCAGCGGGTGGCGGAACTGGATCTGCGGCGCCCAGCTCACCAGCCGCTCCACGGCCGGGAGCGCGGCCACCTCCGGGTCGATCCCGAGGTTCTCGGCCGCTCTCCAGATCTTCCCCGGTTCCCCCAGGGGATCGGCTGCCGCCAGCAGCAAGAGCAGCTGCGCATCGGCGGGCAGTGCTCGCACCTGGGACAGGTACAACTCCTCCAGCCGTCCCCCGAATCGCAGCGGCCGGGTCAGCGGCGCTGCGCCCGAAAGCTCGTCGGGGGTGAGCCCGGCCTCAAACTCCAGCAGCGCCAGCGGGTTACCCGACGCCTCGGCCACGATCTGATCCCGGACCTGCGCATCGATAGGCCCACCCGCCGACGACGCCAGCAGCTCACCCGCCGCCTCATCGGCCAGGCCGCCGACCGTCAGCTCCGGGAGGCCCTCCAGCGCCACCGCTGACTCCTCCGCATCACCGGCCGCGAAAACCATCCCCACCCGGTCCGCGTACAGGCGGCGGGCCACGAACCCGAGCACCTCCACGGAGACCCGGTCCAGCCACTGCGCGTCATCGACCACGCACAGCACCGGTCGCTGCACCGCCGCGTCGGTGATCAACGTCAGTGCCGCCACGCCCACCAGGAACCGGTCCGGCGCCGACCCGGCGACCAGCCCGAACGCAGATTCCAGCGCCTCGCGCTGCGGCTCGGGCAGCCGCTCCAGCCCGCCCAGGAACGGGAGCAGCAGCAGGTGCAGGCCGGCGAACCCCATGCTCATCTCGGACTCGACTCCGGTCACCCGGGCCACTTGCATATCGCCGGCCTGCCCCACCGCCCAGTCAAGCAGCGCCGTCTTGCCGATACCGGCCTCCCCGCGCAGCACCAGCATCCCGCTCAGCCCTGCTCGGATCTCCGCCAGCACACACTCCAGCGCGTCGGCTTCCTTGGCCCGGCCTATGAGCACACCAACCGCTTCCAATCCGTTCGCGTCACTGCGTTTCCACGGCCCCGCTGTTCGCCACGCCCGGTACCCGCACAGGCGATGCCGTTCGCTTCCCCGACGTGGCGAGGCTGGCCTTTGGCAGGCCGACGTCTGCGGCTGCTGCCGGTCTCGGATTGCATCGCGGATCCTCTGGCGCTCTTGTGAAGTCAGCTGATCGTTCTGCGTACTACCGATGATTCCCTTTGTGAGCGTTCCCGTCGTCCTGGCAGGCCCCCAATCCCGCCTACCGGCTAGCCGGAATAAGGGGCGTGCACCCGCCCGGAACGGGACAAGAACGGCCGGGTGCGCCGATGGCGCCCCAGTGGTCGTCTCATCGGCCTGGTCCGCGTCCGTTGTCCGTGCCGGGAGCGGCATTGGCTAACACCTGGCACCAATAGAGCTATAGCCGACGGCCCTTGGCCAGTACGGGCGATTTCGGGTGGAGTGGTATCGGCTGAGCGGGTGAGCCCGGCGAAGGGAATACTCATCATGTTCAAGGTCGAATATCTCGTTGTCGCGTTCCCGGACGGTGACGTGAACGCGGACGTCGTAATCGAGCTTGCCCTCCTCGTGGAGGCGAAGGTGATCCGGATCCTGGACGCCGTGATGATCACCAAGGATGCCTCCGGCGAGGTCGCCATCGCCGAGTTCGATGAGCTCGACGGCATGCCGCGGTTCACCGAGACCGCCGCCGAGATCGGCGGGCTGATCGGCCCGGAGGATGTCAGCTTCCTCGGCGCCGACCTCGACCCGGGCGCGTCAGCGGCGCTGCTGCTGGTAGAGGACCTGTGGGCGGCGCCGCTGGCCCGCTCCGGCGGCGTGCTGATGCAGGGCGCCCGCATCCCCCGGGACCTGATCGAGGCGGCGGTCGCCGGCCTGCCGGCGACCGCCTGACCGGCCCTTCACCCGTCCAGCGGACACCGATATCGAGCCGACGAGGGACAGCGACGGACTAACGTTAGCCACGATGAACACCACCATGCCGCCCACCGGGAACCTGCACCTCATCGTCGGGTATGACGGCTCGCCTCCCGCCAGCCGGGCGCTCGACGCCGCGGCCGCGCTGCTGCACGGCCGCGACGGCCAGATCGACGTCTTGTACGTCGCCCACCTGCCCAGCGTCGACATGCTGTCGGCCGAGGCCGTCGTCGAAATGGAAAGCACCTTCGACGAGATCGCGCGGGACCTGCACGCTCAGGCCGACGAACAGCTGCGCGGCCACGAGGACCGCTGGCGGTTCGAGCGCGGCCAGGGCGCGATCACCGACGTGCTGCTCGGGGCGGCCGAACAGGTCCGCGACGCCCATCCCGGCGACACCGTGGGGATCGTGGTCGGGAGCTCATCGCATGCCATGCACCGCGTCGTCGGCTCGGTCGCCGTCAGCCTGGCCCACCGGTCACGGGTGCCCGTCGTGATCGTGCCGTAAGACGGGCAACCACGGCCCGTTCGGCAATAAGATAGTGGGCCTCATCCGATCCTCTCAGGCCGTAGTGCCCTGCGCCACTACGCGGTGGCACGTTCCAGCTCCTGGGGAGCGATCCGGCCCGCTCCGGTGAGAGCCCAGGTGACCAGTGCGCCGAAGGCGAACCCGCCGACGTGGGCGAAGAACGCCACCCCGCCGCCGTTCGCCGAGGCGTTGAACAGCCCGAAGTTCGCCTCGATCAGCTGGTACAGGAACCAGAGCCCGAGCCAGATCCAGGCCGGGATCCTGACCAGGAAGACGGGAAAGATGTACGTGCGGACCCGAGAGCCCGGATACAAGACGAAGTAGGCGCCCAGCACGGCCGCGATGGCGCCGCTGGCGCCCAGCGTCGGCACCTGCGCGTCGGCCGCCGTGCCGAACAGCAGCGTCATCCCGGTCTGCGTCAGCATCGCGACGAAGCCGCCGGCGAAATACAAGGCAAGGTAGCGGACTGGCCCGAAGGCGTCCTCGACGTTCTTGCCGAAGATCGCCAGGAACAGCATGTTGCCCAGGATGTGGTCCCAGCTCCCGTGCAGGAACATGGCGGTGATCCAGCTCACCCCCCACGCCTCAGGGCCGTGGCAGGCACCGTCGACCGTACACGGGTAGAACGAGGCGTGGTAGACGGCCGAGTTGAGGTTCGGGAGCTCGTAGAAGAGCCACACGGCGAAGTTGGCCACGATCAGCAAGATGTTGACGACCGGGAACCGCCGCGCGGCAAGGCCATCGGACAGCGGGAGCATCGGATCCCTCCTAACTGCGAGGCCACCGGGCCGCCATGCTGCTCATCTGACATGTTGTCCTCGATCCGGGACCAGCCTGGCCACGATAAGCCGGACGCCCGGCAGATCCCCAAGATCGGCCGTCAATGGCTCCATCACTTCCGCCTATACGGATCCCGACGTCTGCGCCGTATCCGGATGGCCGAATCTAGTAACTTTCTGGCCTTCGCTCACCTGTGACGTGGCCCTCCGCCTTTCTACCTTTCTCTTAAGGCAGCCGGCCAGGCGACGGGCAGGGCCGAACGGCGCCGGTAACCTCCGTGATCTTCGAGGTGGAGCGATGACCATTGACTATCTCCCGTGGAACCGTCCGGCGGTGCTGGCCGACCGGGTGTGCATGCGCGACACGAATGCCGAGCTGACCTACGCCGAGGTGGCCCGCCGGGTGGACGCGGTCGCCGGGCAGTTCGCCAAGGCCGGGGTCGGCCAGGGCGATGTGGTCGCCGTCATGCTGCCCAACCGGGTGGAGCTGCTGCTCGGGCTGATGGCCGCGTGGCGGCTCGGCGCCGCGGCGACCCCGGTCAACCCGGTGTTCACGGCGAACGAGGCCGGCTACCAGATCGCCGATTCCGGGGCGAAGCTGCTGCTCGCCGCCGATTCCGGCACCGACTACGGCGTGCCGGTACTGGCGGTGGGCGAGCTGAACACCCAGCCGTTCGGTGTCCTGCCCGTTCCGGATACCCGGCTGGACGATCTCGCCTTGCTGATCTACACGAGCGGCTCGACCGGCCGGCCCAAGGGCGTGATGCTCGACCACGCGAACCTGCTTGCGATGGCCGCCTCGATCGGCGAGGCGATCACGCTCAGCCCGGATGACAACTGCCTGCTGGTGCTGCCGCTGTTCCACGTGAACGCGATCCTGGTGAGCTGCCTGGCGCCGATCATGGCCGGCGGGCAGGTGACGATCCTGCCCCG
>DATIYI010000183.1:0-3298 GCA_035517695.1 Streptosporangiaceae bacterium | reverse complement strand
CGGTCGCTTCTACAAGTCGATGTTGTATCCCCTCCTGCGGCGCATCAACGAGCATCTGGTGCGCTGGGCCTGCCGGAAGTACAAACGGCTGCGCCGACGCGAGAAACGAGCGAGAGAATTCCTGGCCCGCGTCGCGAGACGCTTCCCGGCCATGTTCGCTCACTGGCGCTTCGGCCTCAAACCTGATGGCTGGACGATGGGAGCCGTGTAAGCCGAGAGGCTTCCGCACGGTTCTGCGAGCGGCGGGGGGTGAGACTCCCCCCGCCGACTCTCCTGGTCGCGCTCTGCCACAGCCAGGAGCAGGCCGCTCAGGTCAAGGTGAGGCTGGCGGAGTGGCTTGCGCCCAGGGGTCTTGCCTTCAATGAGGATAAGACGCAGATCGTGCACCTGTCGCAGGGATTCGATTTTCTTGGGTTCAATGTCCGCCGCTACCGCTACAAGCTGCTGGTCAAACCGAGCAGGAAGGCGGTGGCGCGGCTTCGCGCAAGGCTCGCGGCCGAAATGCGTGTACTACGCGGATCGAACGCGCTGGCGGTCATCGCCAGGCTCAACCCCATCATTAAAGGATGGGCAGCCTACTATCGGGGCGCTGTATCCAAGAGGATATTCGCCTCGCTGGACCACTACCTGTGGAAGCTGCTTTACAAGTGGTCCACGTGGAGACACTCCAACAAGCCGAAACGCTGGATCGTCGACCGGTATTTTGGCAAGCGCAACAAGTTCAGGAACGACCGCTGGGTGTTCGGAGCCCCCGGCACCAGCGCCTACGTCGTGAAGTTCGCCTGGACCGACATCGTCCGGCACATCATGGTCAAGGGCGGGGCGTCACCCGACGACCCGGACCTGGCCGAGTACTGGGAAGACCGGCGGCGGAAGGTAAAACCTCCGCTGGACAGCTACACGATGCGCCTGCTCACCCGGCAGGATGCCCGCTGTCCGCTCTGCGGGGACCATCTTCTGCTCGCCGAGCAGCCCCCCGAGTCGCCCCAGCACTGGGAGCGGTGGTGGCTGCAGATCGTCCGCCAGGCGATCTCCGCGGATTACCTCGCTCACCACGGGCGACCCGGCACGCAGGACGATGACCAAACTCGCCTGGTACACGCGTCCTGCCACCGCGGGCATCCCGCCCGCCAACGCAGGAGCACAGCACAGCGAACCTGAATCGCCCCAGCGGCTTGCTTGAGCCGTATGCCGCGATGAGTGGCACGTACGGTTCTTAGGGGAGGGCGGCGCAGCAATGCGCCGCCCTTACCCGACCGAACCCCAGATTCGGTTAACTGCCAGGTCCTCCCCGGTGGGTCGTCTCATCGGCCCGAGCGAGGAGGAAGGCATGGAACAGATCCACGACCGGGTGGCCGGCCTGGATGTGCACCGCGATCAGGTGACAGCGTGCGTGCGCATCCCGGGACCGCGCGGGGGCGCGCGAACGGAGAAGGGCCGGTTCGGCACGACCACCGGCGGGCTGGCCGCCCTGGCGGAATGGCTGAGCGGTCACGCGATCACGCTGGCCGCGATGGAGGCAACCGGCGTGTACTGGAAGCCGGTCTGCTACGCGCTGGAGGACCGGTTCCTGGTGTGGCTATGCAACGCGCATCACGTCAGGAACGTCCCGGGCCGCAAGACCGATATGTCCGATGCTGAGTGGCTCGCTGACGTCGCCGCGCACGGGATGGTGCGGCCCAGCTTCGTGCCGCCGCCTCCGGTCCGGGAGCTGCGAGAGCTGACGCGCTACCGCAAGACGCAGGCCGGCGTGCGGGCAGCGGAGATCGCCCGGGCGGAGAAGGTGCTCCAGGACGCCGGGATCAAGCTCACCTCCGTTGCCTCGAAGGTGCTGACCCAGTCCGGGCGGGCGATGATCGAGGCGCTGATCGCCGGGGAGCGCGACCCTGTGGCACTGGCCGGGCTCGCCAAGGGGAAGCTGCGGCCGAAGATACCGCAGCTGACCGCGGCCCTGGACGGCCACTTCGGTGCGCATCACGCCATCGTCGCCGCCCGCATCCTGGCGCACCTCGACTCCCTCGATGACGCGATCGCGGTGCCCGGCGGGCAGATCGCCGCCCGGGTCGCCGGGGCTACCAGTCAGCGGCCAGGCTGCTGGCTGATGTTCCCGGCCTGGAGCGCAGGAGCATCGAGGTCGTCATCGCCGAGACCGGCGCCGACATGAGCTGCTTCCCCAGCCCGGCACACCTGGCCTCATGGGCGGGCCTGTGCCCGGGCAATCACGAGTCGGCCGGCAAGCGCCGCCGGGTCGCCACCACGCCGGGCAGCCTGTGCCTGCGGCGCACGCTGATCGAGTCGGCCCCGGCGGCAGCGCGGACCAGGGACAGCTACTTCGGCGCCCAGTACCGGCAGATCGCCCGCCGCCGGGGTCCGAACAAGGCCGCCGTCGCGGTCGCCCACAGCCGGAAGAAGCACGATTCCGCGTGGTCACGCCCGGCGCGTTGGTGGCCACGCTCCTCTGGCTCATCGCATCCGGGCTGTTCGCGGTATACACGGCCAACTTCGCCAGCTACAGCAAAACCTACGGCTCGCTGGCTTCGATTGTTGTCGTGCTGCTCTGGCTTTACGTCAGCGCGATCGCGGTGCTGATCGGCGCCGAGATCGATGGCCTCAGCAGGACCGCCTCCTCAACGAGGAGGTGACATCGGGCCCTGTTGGCCGGCGTTTCCATCGATGACACTTTGGAGTGATGAGTGATCCAGTCATCATGGGTGGGCGCGAGCGTCGTCATGGCCACCAGGCCCTACCGCGTGTCATGGCCACCAGGCCCTACCGCGTGGTGGCCCGCCTCGTTGCTCCCTGGGCGCTGCAAGGAACGCATCCGCACGGCGACGTTCTGGAGATCGGTGCTGGCGTCGGGGCGATGGCCCATCACCTTCTCTCCGTAACAAACACCCGACATCCGCATGATCGTAACGGACGTCGACGCCGATATGTGCTCCATCGCGTCCCGCAACCTGAGGCCGTTCGGCGCAAGAGTGACCGTTCAGCAGGCCGATGCGAACGACTTGCCGTTCGGCGACGACTCCGTGGACTACGTCCTCTCGTTCCTGATGCTGCACCATACGGGCGATTGTCGTCAGACAGCCCACGAGACGATACGTGTTCTCCGGCCCGGCGGTCGCTTCGTGGGCATCGACATCGTGGCCGGGGCACCTCTTCACCATCCAGAACGGTTCGAGGTTCTCATGCGGCGGGGAGAGCTTGACCGGTTCTTGCCGGCGCTGCCCGTGACAGCGTTCGAATTCGGTCGGGGCTTGCACGGATGGTCGTGCGGTTCGTCGCTACGAAGGAAGCC
>DATIYI010000182.1:0-27209 GCA_035517695.1 Streptosporangiaceae bacterium | reverse complement strand
GATCCGCGGCCTTGGCCGGGGAGCCCGGCCATGACCACGCGCACCGCGGCGCCCGCCGCAACCAGCCGCGCCCCAGCGCTCCCGGGCAACCCGTTCCCACTCGGCGCCACCGCCGCCGAGGGTGGAACGAACTTCGCCGTGCCCGGCGGACGATCGCGCTCAGCCGACGCGGCGGACGATCGCGCTCATCTCATCGGCGTTCGCAGGCCCGCAGCGTGTTGGTGCGCACGTTGCCCGCACGGCATAGCTGGAGAAGGGTGGCCATAGCGGTCTCCTCGTCGGCGAACTCGATCACCGCGACCAGGTCGTACTCACCCACGGCCCGGAGCAAGCGTAACAATTCATCAAGGAAAGTCGCGGGTCAAGGCGGTGACGGCGATCCATGCGACACACCGCGCCTGGCGACGTTCGCCCGGCGCCGCGCACATAACGCCGTGCACTAAACCGAAGTCACGGCAGGCCCCGACTTAGCTGCCCGCGGGCGCGAGGTGCAGGATGGGTCCGGCGGTGCGACTGAGGTGCGGCGCGCTGAGCTGCGGCTCCGGGCCTTGATCAGTGGGTTATAGCGGATCTTTAGCCGGGGGGCCATCGGCCAAACCGGCCCGTCTGAGGGCGTCCGCGAGGGCGCCACCGCCCGAACCATCGCCCGAACCACCGCCAGACCCACGACCCCCCGAACCACCGCCAGACCCACGATCCTCCGCACCGCCGCGGTCACGGCCGCTGCCTGATGGGCGCGGTTGCGCGCGCTTACCACCGGCGCCGCGCGCATCACCAGGATGGCCCGATACTGAGCCGCCGGAAACGGCCTCACCACTGGCCCCGTCACCAGCCCCACCGACCTCGTCGTCAAGACGCAGCGTGAGAGCGATGCGCTTGCGAGCGACGTCGACGCCGAGCACCTTGACGCGCACGACATCGCCTGGCTTGACCACCTCGCGCGGGTCCGCGACGAAGCTCCTCGACATCGCCGAGATATGCACCAGGCCGTCCTGATGCACTCCGACATCCACGAAGGCGCCGAAGGCGGCGACGTTGGTGACGACACCTTCGAGCACCATGCCCGCCCGAAGGTCCGCCAGGGTTTCCACGCCTTCCTTGAACGACGCGGTGGTGAAGGCGGGCCGCGGGTCGCGGCCGGGCTTCTCGAGCTCCTTCAGGATGTCCGTCACGGTCGGTATCCCGAACGTGGCGTCGGCGAATTGCATCGGCTTGAGCCCGCGCAGCACCGATGTGTTGCCGATCAACGTCGCGATGTCATCGCCCGTGGCCGCGAGGATCCTGCGTACCACCGGATACGCCTCGGGGTGCACCGCGGAAGCGTCGAGTGGGTCGTCGCCGTCAAGAATGCGCAGGAATCCAGCGCACTGCTCGAACGCCTTCGGGCCAAGGCGGGGCACCGCCTTGAGCGCGCGCCGCGAGCGGAACGCGCCGCCAGCGTCCCGGTACGCGACGATGCCCGCCGCGAGCCCGTCACTGATGCCAGAGACGCGCGAGAGCAGCGGCGCGGAAGCGGTGTTGACGTCGACGCCCACCGCGTTCACGCAGTCCTCGACGACCGCGTCCAGCGAGTGCGACAGCTTGGCCTCGGACAGATCATGCTGGTACTGGCCGACGCCGATCGACCTGGGGTCGATCTTGACGAGTTCCGCGAGCGGATCCTGCAACCTACGCGCGATCGATGCCGCGCCACGAAGGGACACGTCAAGGCTGGGCAGCTCGCGCGAGGCATAAGCCGAGGCCGAGTAGACCGACGCACCCGCCTCCGACACCATCATCTTGGTGAGGCGAAGCTCCGGATGCATCTTGATCACCTCGCCCGCCAGCCTGTCGGTCTCGCGCGAGGCCGTACCGTTGCCGATCGCGATCAGTTCAACCCGGTGTGCGCGCGCCAGCCGAGCCAGCACCGCAACCGCCTCGTCCCAGCGCCGCCGCGGCTCGTGCGGATAGATCGTCTCGGTTGCCACCACCTTGCCCGTCGCGTCCACCACGGCGACCTTGACGCCGGTGCGGAATCCAGGGTCGAGGCCAAGCACGGGCCGGGTGCCCGCGGGCGCGGCGAGCAGCAGGTCACGCAGGTTGGCGTCGAATACCCGCACCGCCTCCTCCTCCGCCTTCTGCCATAGGCGCATTCGCAGGTCGATGGACAGATGGACGATGATGCGCGTCCGCCAGGCCCAACGCACCGTGTCCATCAGCCAGCCGCTGGCCGGTCCATCCGAGGGCGAGATGGCGAACCGCCGCGCGATCCTTTGTTCGTCGCCGCTCAGGCCGTCTCGGCCGGGCGTGAGCGGTTCCTCAGGCTCAAGCGTGAGGTCGAGGATCTCTTCCTTCTCGCCGCGGAACAGCGCAAGGATCCGGTGGGAGGGCAGCTTGGTAAATGGTTCGGCGAAATCGAAGTAGTCCGCAAACTTCGCACCGGAATCCTGCTTCCCTGCCCGCACACGCGATACCAGACGGCCCCGGGACCACATCCGCTCGCGCAGCGTCCCGATCAGGTCAGCGTCCTCCGCGAACCGCTCTGCAAGTATCGCGCGCGCGCCCTCGAGCGCGGTCGCGGCGTCAGGCACCCCCTTAGCCGCGTCCACGAACGCGGCCGCGGCCAGCAGCGGATCAACCGCCGGGTCGTCGAGAACCTGGTCAGCCAGTGGCTCCAACCCGGATTCCCTGGCGATCTGGGCCTTGGTACGGCGCTTGGGCCGATACGGCAGGTAGATGTCCTCCAGGCGTGCCTTCGAATCGGCGGCCATGATTTGCGCCTCGAGTTCCGGGCCAAGTTTGCCCTGGCCGCGGATGGACTCCAAGATGGCGGAACGCCGCTCGTCGAGCTCACGCAGGTAGCGAAGCCGCTCCTGCAACGTCCGCAGTTGCGCGTCGTCGAGCATGCCCGTCACTTCCTTGCGGTAGCGGGCGATGAACGGCACCGTCGCCCCGCCGTCGAGCAACTCCACGGCGGCGCTTACTTGCCGCTCGGCCGCGCCGATCTCGGCGGCGATCCGCTGATAAACAGACACAGTCACGATTTGACCGCCCTCTCACCCGCGCACGACGAGCCGTGCGGGTTCCTATCTACCGCACCATGCTTCGCGCACGGAAACCTCAGCACCGGCGGATGTCAACGAGCCTACGGCTGCGCGGCGGCGTCCAGGCAGCCGCCGAGGGCGGCGACATGGCCGCGCGGGTGCGGACCTCGGTCGAGCTGGGCGCCGTCGAGCCTATAGCTGCTTGCCTCGCGTAACCACGCCTAGGCGCGATGTCCCACGCAGCCGGCTGCAGGCAAGACGCGCACGCTAGCCTGGCGCTGTGGCTTTCTCCGGCTGGCCCGCAGAGGCGCTCGAGTTCTACGAAGGGCTCGCGGCGGACAACTCGAGGCACTACTGGCAAGCGAACAAGGCTGTCTACGACGAACTCGTGCACCAGCCGATGACCGCGTTGCTCGCCGAACTCGAGCCCGAGTTCGGCGCGGGCAAGATCTTCCGGCCGTACCGCGACATCCGCTTCAGCCGCGACAAGTCGCCCTACAAGACCGCTATCGGCGCCTCCCTCGCGGGCGGCGGCTACGTGCAGTTCGCCGCGAATGGGCTGAGCGCCGGCTGCGGTAAATACCTGCTGAGCCCGGGCCAATTGGGTCGCTACCGGCGCGCTGTCGCCGACGACGGGAGCGGCGCTGCGCTGACCGCGATCGTGGCGTCGGCGCGACGAGCCGGACTCGACGTTACCGCCCACGACACGCTCAAGACGAGCCCGAAGGGCTACCCCAAGGATCATCCACGAGTCGATCTGCTCCGCCACAAGGGCCTGATCACCTGGCGGCAGTGGCCCGCGGGGGCATGGCTAGGCACCCCCGCGGCGAAGACCCGGGTGGTGGATTTCCTGCGTGCCTCCGGACCGCTGAATGCCTGGCTCACCACATACGTCGGTCCCGACGCCGACGCCCATCGCCACTGAGCATCGCTACGGGTCTTATCGCTGCCGGCTCTTAAGAACGCTGCGGGTGCCCCGGTGGTCACCCGGCGGGCACCTCGGCGCGAAGCAGCGCGGCGGCCCAGTCGTGGGCACGGTTGAGTTCGCCAGCGCGCAGCGGGCCCTCGGCCCCTTCCACGACGAAGCCCTCCGGCTCGGCCGCAAGGGTGTAACCGTGCTTATGCAGCCGGTGGCCGATGCCCTTCGCGGCACCGCCGGCCAGCCAGTAGGCCAGCCGGGTGTCGAAGGCGGCCGCGCGGCGGCCATTGCCCGCCTTGGGGAGCGCGTGGAACCACTCGCGCAGGCCAGGGCCTTCTGCGTCCTGGTCGAGCGGATGTTCCTGCGCGTCGCCCGCCGCACTCGACGTGGGCGGCTCCTTTGTGGCACCCTGCACCGCATCCCTGCGGCTCCTCGCGATCGTCATGCCGCGCGCGTGCGTCGGCCCGCCGACTACGAGCAGATCGGCTGCGGCCACCAGGTCGGCTGTGGCACGGGATACTGGCACGCAGTTCACCACGGCCTCGGCGGCAGCGTCGCGGATCCCGCGCTCAACAGCGCCGGCGACCAGGTGGGTGTTGCCGAATATGCTTTCGTACACGATGAGAACCTGCATGGCTCCTCCTGCTCTCACCTTCTAGCCTGCGCCGGCGCTGCGCGCGCTGGGGAAGGGCCGGACGTCTGAGGGTGATGTGACCTATGTCCCTGTGGGACTTCTGGATTGACCGCGGTGGCACGTTCACCGACGTCGTGGCGCGCCGTCCTGACGGCCGCGTCGTCGCCTGCAAGCTGCTGTCGGAGAGTCCTGAGCGCTACGACGACGCGGTCATCGCGGGTATCCGCCGGCTGCTGGGGGTGCCTGCGGGTGAGCCTGTGCCCGCCGAGCGGATCGGCGTAGTCAGGCTGGGCACGACGGTGGCGACGAACGCCTTGCTCGAACGGAAGGGCGAGCCGACCGTGCTCGTTATTACCAAGGGATTCGCCGACGCGCTCAGGATCGGCTACCAGAACCGGCCGCGCATCTTCGACCGTGAGATCATCCTGCCCGAACTGCTCTACGCCCGGGTGATCGAGGCCGACGAGCGGATCGGGGCGCACGGTGAGGTGATCACCGAACTCGACGAAGAGGCCCTCCGCCGCGACTTGCTTGCTGCCTATGCCGAGGGTTTCCGCTCGGTCGCCGTGGTCTGCATGCACGGCTACCGCTACTCACGGCACGAGACGCGGATCGGTGAGATCGCCCGCGCCATCGGCTTCCCGCAGGTTTCTGAGTCCCACCGGACGAGCCCGCTGATGAAGCTCGTGTCGCGCGGCGACACGAGCGTCGTGGACGCCTACCTTTCGCCCATCCTGGCCAGGTACGTGGATCAGGTGGCCCACGAGCTACGCGGGGTCAGGCTGCTGTTCATGCAGTCCAACGGCGGTCTCGCCGACGCACGGACGTTCCGTGGCAAGGACTCCATCCTGTCCGGGCCGGCCGGTGGCATCGTCGGCATGGCGCGGACCTCGGCGGCGGCCGGCTTCGACCGGGTGATCGGCTTCGACATGGGCGGCACCTCGACCGACGTGTCACATTATGCGGGCGAGTTCGAGCGCCAGTACGAGACCGAGGTGGCCGGGGTCCGCATGCGGGCGCCGATGCTGAGCATCCACACCGTCGCCGCTGGGGGCGGATCGATCCTGCACTTCGACGGCATCAGGTACCGGGTGGGCCCGGACTCCGCGGGCGCGAATCCCGGACCCGCGGCCTACCGGCGCGGCGGCCCGCTCACCCTCACCGACGCGAACATCGCGCTCGGCCGCATCCAGCCGGCCTACTTCCCCGCAGTTTTCGGTGACAGCGGTGACGAGCCACTCGACACCGGCGTCGCGCACGACCGCTTCGCCGCACTCGCGCGGCGGATCGAGCAGGCCACCGGCGACAGGCGCGGCAGCGAGGAGGTGGCGGCCGGGTTCATTGAGATCGCGGTGGCGAACATGGCCAATGCGATCAAGAAGATCTCGGTTCAGCGCGGTTACGACGTGACCCGGTATGTTCTTGCGACCTTCGGTGGCGCCGGTGGTCAGCACGCGTGCGCGGTCGCCGATGTGCTCGGCATGACGAAGGTGCTTATCCACCCGCTCGCGGGAGTCCTGTCCGCATACGGCATGGGCCTCGCGGACGTCATCGCGATGCGCGAGTCCGCGGTGGAGGTACCGCTGGCGGCTGGCGTACTGCCCGGCCTCGACCGTACCGCCAGCGCACTCGAGGCCGATGCGCTCGCCGAACTCGCCGACGCGGGCGTCATGACGAGCCGGGTCCGTCGCATCCGCCGCGTCCACCTGCGCTACGACGGAACCGACACCGCCCTGCAGGTGCCGATGGGCGAGGTAGCCGGGATGGTCAGCCAGTTCGAAGCCGGTTACAAGCAGCGCTTCTCCTTCCTCATGCGCGACAAGCCGATCGTGGTGGAGGCGGTGTCGGTCGAGCTGGCCGGCTGCGGCGAGCCCGCTGGTGCCGAGCCACCGCGCGCTCGCTCGCGCGGCGAGCCCGCTCCACCGGTCCGGATGTTCGTCGCGGGCGGGTTCGCCGACGTCCCGCTGCATCGCCGCGCCGAGCTGCGCCCGGGCCAGGTGGCCGAGGGCCCGGCGATCATCGTCGAGGACCTCGCCACGACCGTGGTGGAACCTGGCTGGCAGGCGACGGTCACCAGCCTCGGCGACCTAGTGCTCAGCCGCGCCGGCACACGGCCAGCCAGCCGGCCCGCCGGCCACAGCGCCGCGACCGCCGTCGATCCGGTACGGCTTGAGATCTTCAACAACCTGTTCATGTCCATCGCCGAGCAGATGGGGGTTCGGCTGCAGGCCACGGCGCACTCCGTGAACATCAAGGAGCGCCTGGATTTCTCCTGCGCAATCTTCGACGCGGCGGGAAACCTGATCGCCAATGCGCCGCACATCCCCGTGCACCTGGGCTCGATGAGCGAAAGCATCAAGATGGTGGTCGAACGCAACGTCGGCCGGATCCGGCGCGGCGACGTCTACATGCTGAACGACCCCTACCACGGCGGCACGCATCTGCCCGACATCACCGTGGTCACGCCGGTCTTCGGCGAACCCGGTGACAAGGCCGAAGCCAGCGACGAGGTCCTGTTCTATGTCGCGTCGCGCGGCCACCACGCCGAAGTCGGCGGCATGACCCCGGGTTCGATGCCGGCTTTCAGCACCCGCATCGAGGAGGAGGGTGTGCTGATCGACAACTGGATCCTCGCTTCCGGCGGCGCGCTGCGGGAAGCCGAGACGATCGGCCTGTTCAGCTCTGCGCCCTACCCGTCACGAAATCCGGGCACGAACATGGCGGACCTGCGCGCCCAGATCGCCGCCAACGAGAAGGGCGTGGCTGAACTGGGCAAGATGGTGGGGCAGTACGGGCTCGACGTGACGGCGGCGTACATGGGCCACGTGCAGGACAACGCCGAGGAAGCCGTGCGGCGGGTGCTACCCGGCTTGCGCGACGGCGACTGCAGCTACGAACTTGACAACGGCGCGGTGATCAAGGTGGCGATCCGTGTCGACCCGCAGGCACGAACCGCGGAGATCGACTTCACCGGCACGTCGGCGCAACTGGCCGACAACTTCAACGCCCCGTCCTCGGTCGCGATGGCGGCCGTGCTTTATGTGCTGCGAACCCTGGTCGCCGACGACATCCCGCTGAATTCGGGCTGCCTCAAGCCGGTCCGGGTGACGATCCCGCCCGCGAGCATGCTGTCGCCTGGCTATCCGGCGGCTGTCGCCGCAGGCAACGTGGAGACGTCGCAGGCCATCACCGGCGCGCTCTACGCCGCTCTCGGCGTCATGGCGGAGAGCGCGGGCACCATGAACAACGTCACCTTCGGCAACGACCATCATCAGTACTACGAGACGGTCGCGGGTGGTTCAGGTGCGGGGGACGGATTCGCAGGCACCGACGTCGTGCAGACGCACATGACCAACTCCAGGCTCACCGACCCCGAGGTGCTTGAGTGGCGCTACCCGGTCCGCCTGGACTGTTACCAGATCCGGCACGGCAGCGGCGGCGCCGGTCGCTGGCCAGGCGGCAGCGGCGGCCGCCGCCATATTCGCTTCCTCGAGCCGATGACCGTGACCACCCTGAGTAGCCACCGGCGGGTGCCGCCCTACGGCATGGCGGGCGGGGAGCCGGGTACGCCAGGCCGGCACTGGGTGCAGCGCGCCGATGGCTCGGTGACCCCGCTGCCGGCATGCGCCTCGGTAGAGGTCGGCGCGGGCGACGTGTTCGTCATCGAGACGCCGGGCGGCGGCGGATACGGGCGGCCGCGCCGGCCAGGCATGACTCACCCGCCGGGCAAGCGTGCTCCGTAAGATGACGGCATGGCGCAATCAGCAGAGTCCGGGCTCCCGGTCACCACCGCGTTCGAGCTGCCAGGCATGACCGTAGAACGGGATCTGGGTATCGCGTTCGGCCTCGTCGTGCGCAGCATGGGCTTCGCCAGGTCGGTCGGTGCCGGATTCAAGGCGCTTCGCCAGGGTGAGGTGACCCAGTACACCGAACTACTCGAGGACAGCCGACGTCACGCGATCGACCGCATGATCGAGAACGCGCGGTTGCTCGGTGCCAACGGCGTGGTCGCGATGCGTTTCGACTCCTCCGAGATCGGCCAGCAATTCACCGAGATCGTCGCTTACGGCACGGCCGTCGTCGTCCGGCCCACGGCGTAGGCCGTGCCCGCGCCGCAGCCGGGCGGGCCACGTTCCGCGATCGGCGACGCCGACCGCGAACACCTCATCGCGCTGCTGCGCGAGCACTACGCGCAAGGCCGGCTGGGTCTCGACGAGTTTGACCGACGGGTCGGAATCGTGCTCTTGGCTGAATTCGCGGACGAGGCCGCACCGGCCGTCGATGGTCTTCCTACCCTGCCGGCCCCCGCTGGAGGCGGGGGGCGGGGGCGGTCTCCACGGGTACGCGGGCGCAGGCACGCTCAGACGGCCACACCCGGTACCGGCTGGCTGCCGACGTCCGAGCGGTTCCGCGACCCCACCACCGGCAAAATCATGCGCGTCTGGATCGACCCGGCGGACCAGAGCCGCCACTACGTGCCCGAGGACGGCGGCTGAGCGGTCGCTGCCCCGCGAGCCGCGACGCAGCTTGCCCACGGCTTTCGCAGACGGCCGGGGGCCGGGTCAGTGGGCGTTATGGCACCAGCGTCAGTTGTCCTTGACCGTGATCCCGAGCGCCGCCGCGAGCATCGGGGCGATCGGCACAAGCTGGCCCGAATCGATGATGGCGCCCTTGAGTGCCGTGTAACCGTCGGCCATGTCGAGTTCGGTGGCGCCGCGAAAGTCCGTGCCGGCCAGCTCTGACTTCCCGAATCGCGCCCGGTGCAACGCGGAGCCAGGAAACCGGACGCTGCGCAGTGCCGAACCCGACCAGTCGACGTCGCGGAGCACGCAGTCCTCGAAGACGACGTCGCGGAACGTGGCGTCGCGGAAGTTGACCGAGTCGAGCTTGCAGCCGGAAAACAGCACCCTGCGCCACTGCGAGCTGAACGCCTCGACGCCGGCGAACGCGGCCGAGAGCACCACGGCGTCCCACCACTGCGTCTCAGCGAGGTTGCTGCCCACCACGCGCGCCCCGCGCAGCCACACGTCATGGAACTTCGAGCGCCGCAGCCCGCACCCGGTGACGGACAAGGACGTGAAGGCGCACTCTTCGAACCGCGTGTTCGGCGCCTCGGCGTCATCGAACGTTCGCCGGTCAAAATGGACCGTCTCGTACACCCCGGCTCGCTCGAGCGGCCCGGAATGTGGGCGGAGCAAGTCCACGAAGGGCAGTTCGGCAAGCTCTCGCGGGGCTGTCATAACCGCCGACCCTATCTGCCGCCGATATCCTCGCTCCATACCTCGGGCCAGCCGCGCCTTCGCGGACCTGCCGCGCTCGCGCGGCTGGCCCGCGCCAGGATCAGCCGCTGACCGGGCAGTCCGCACGTTAGGGCGCCGACCCAGCCCGCGCAGCCGTTAAGCATGTGGATGGGTTGTGATTTCTTTCCCAGAACGGCTGCCGCAGCGCGTCACCCGCGCCGACATGTCACGCCGCTAGAAAAGCGTAGTACCGTGCAGACGGCCCTGCGCCCCGAACTCCGGGATCATGGTTGACTTTGGCTCGTTCCCGGCTCGCCGAGGCCGGCTAGGCGGCACTGAACCTGGGTGAGCAGGGCGAGCTTGTCGTGGCCCGCGAATGCGTTGCGGCACAGCGCACGCGCCCCGGCGCCGCAGTCATGCAGGATGGCGCCACCGGTGGAACTGGGCACGGAAACTGTGACGCAGCCGTCGCGGGACGGGCCGTAGGCGTCTTTATGGGTCGCCGCCCAGACGCCCGCCGCCACCAAGCCCAGCACGATCAGCCCGCCCGCCGCCGCCAGCAGCCGCTTGGCGCGTGCCGAGAGCGGTCCAGAGAGCCGCTGACTTCGGCCATCCATCACGGCCGAAAGTATAAGTCGGTCGGCATGACAGGATCGGCATGACAGGATCGGCATGACAGGATCGGCGCCCAAGGATGCGGCATGGCCATTGCTGTGTCCGCCTTCCTGCCTGAGCACATCTTCTCTGAGGACATCTTCGTGAGCTAGGGCAGGCACCTGTGGCGTCAGTCCAGGGGATTAGTGACGATGTTGGCCGCCATGTTCTACTCGGGCAGACTGTGGGCATGCCAGATCATTACCGCGCCCCAGGCTGGTTCACCAGGAATGTCCTCAACCCGATGGTCGCCTTCCTGACCAAGCACGGCGTGAGCCTCGTCGGCTCCCGCGTGCTCGCGGTCAAGGGCCGCAAGAGCGGCGAGTGGCGCACGACGCCAGTCAACCTCCTCGACTACGAGGGGCGCCGCTACCTCCTATCGGCCCGCGGCCACGGGCAGTGGGTGCGCAACCTACGTGCCGCTGGGACTGGCGAGCTCCGGGTCGGTAAGCGCGTTGAGGCGTTCCGCGGGCGCGAACTCTCCGACGACGAAAAAGTGCCGGTGATGCGCGCCTACCTCAAGCGGTGGAAGGCGGAGGTCGGGGTGTTCTTCAGCGGGGTCGGACCGGACTCGACCGATGAGCAGATCCGCGCTATCGCGCCCGACCATCCAGCCTTCGAGGTGCTCACCCCGCCCTGAGCAGCGGCAGCGTCCCGCACCAGACAACACGTACCGCTGCAGCGCTGACGCACCGCCGCACTGCTGGCGCACGCGGCCGCACTGCTAACGCACGCCGCGAGGACGGAACTGGATGCTGATCCGTGGCCTCGTGGAGTGCCCGGCGCGCGCGGTCTTGGGTATGGCATGCTCCCAGGTGCGCTGGCAACTGCCGCCCATCACGATGAGGTCGCCGTGGCCGAGGTCGTGCCGCAGCGCGGTGCCGCCCCCACGCGGGCGCAGCAGCAGCGCACGGGGTGCGCCCACCGAGATGATGGCGACCATGGTGTCTTGTGTCTTGCCGCGTCCGATGGTGTCACCGTGCCAGGCGACGCTGTCGCGGCCGTCCCGGTACAGGCACAGTCCCGCGGTGCGGAACGGCTCACCGAGTTCGGCTGCGTACTGCGCGTCGAGCGCGCTTATCGCCTCGTCGAGCACCGGGTCGGGAAGTGGCTGGCCCTCGTCGTAGAAGCTGAGCAGCCGTGGGACGTCAACGACCCGGTCGTACATGTGCCTCTTCTCTGCCTGCCAGGGTACGGATCGGGCCAGCCGGTCGAACAGCGTGTCCGCACCGGCGACCCAGCTCGGCCTGAGGTCGATCCAGGCACCGGCCGCGAGCACGGTCCGCTGAACCGCAGAACCGAGCGGGCGCAAGCTCACCTCGTCGCCCGAGTCGAGCAGCGAACCCTGGAAGCCGGTTGTCATGTCCCTAATATAAGCCCGGTCTCAAACACGTGTTCGACATCAGGAAGGGGGGCCTCAGCGTGCGAGGCGCGGCTCAGCCCGGGTCTCCTGCCTGCTGCCCAGATACGTACGGAACATCGGATGCACCTGGAAACGCTGGACAGCGGCGAGGTTTAGGTGCTGTACCTGATGCATGCCCAGGAAGGGGGCGCGGTCACCGAGCTTGACCCTGTTGCCGCCGGCAGGCTGTGCGGTGAGGAATCCGATATGCCAAAAGATCTCGATCAGGTCGCCGGGCTCGCGGTCCGGCAGCCAGGACGAAGTGCCGCGGGTGGGGGTCTCACCGGTCGCTAGCTCGAGGCATAGCAGTTCGATGTCGTCGCGGCTGAGTATCTCGGCCTGCCCGCGGAACGCGTCGAAGACGCCGAGCAGGCCCGGGTACTGGTACCGGTATTCGGCGGCGATGTCCTTGGCACGCTCGGCGGAGTAGGCGCGCTCGGTCCAGCCGATCGCCGCGTAAGGCAACGGCAGTCCGGCGCCGCGCTCTCGGGCGTGTTCGACAGTTTCCGTACAGAATTGGATGATTTCCCTCGGGCGGTGCAGCGTACGGCCGACCATGTATCTGAAGGAATTGTTCGCCGGGTGGCCGGGTGGGGTGCCGAAGACCGCGTTCCAGCACGCGCTGTCCCCCGTCTGGTCGATGGCCTGATGATTGTGGCCGTTTTCCTGCGCGCAGTGCCTGATCCGCTTGGCGATCAGCTTGAGCAGCGACTCCTCGGTCCAGCTGATCGTCTCGAGCAGGTCCCGGTACTTCTGCGCGTCCTCGTACAGCGCGGGAATGTCGTCGTAGAGTTCCCGCCGCAGCGAAACGTACACACGGAGGTTGTCATTCATCTCGTTCACCGAGACACACGCCTGGAATAAGCCAGAGACAAACGCCTTGGCGCTCTCGGACGAATCCCAGCCGCGGTCAAGCTCGTCGACGAGTACGACGACCCGTTGCCTGGCCAGCACCTGATTGAGATGCGGCAGCAGGTGGTTGATCTCCTCGAGCTTGTACAGCTTGTCAAGCTCGCGCGCCTTCAGACTGGCCTTTAGCGGCCCGACCCCCACCTTGATGCCCTCGAGCCTCTTGAGGTAGGAGACAAGCAGCGCCAGCTTGCCAAGCTGCCCATCTGCATGATTGTCACGCACGTACTTGTAGATGGCGCTCGAAGCACCTCTGCCGCCCTTCGCCGACACCTCCTTCATGATCAGCACATAGATGAGGTACTTCCAGGCGGCCGCGTACGCTCCATGCTTGGCCCACGAGCCGGAACCCGCGACGGCCGAGGTGGAGCCGAGCAGCTCGTAGGAGTAGTCCTCGGGTGCGAGCTCGATGACATGGCTTCCCGCGGCCCGCTCCCTGCTCGCGAGCACCTTGAAGATCGCGCTCTTCCCCGATCCCCGATTGCCGAGGACGATCGTCTTGGCGCCCGAGCGGACCCGCTCGTAGGCCGCGGATTCGACGAAGTACTTTTCAAGCCCGCGCCCGATGTCCCTTTCCGCCGCTGGTGCTCCGAACTCGAGACCGCGAAGAATCTTCGGCGACAATGCTAACCCGGCCATAGCGCCCCTTCCCCTGAGGCAACCTTATTAGCCAACCTGGCTGAGGTGAACGCGCTAAGGGCAGGGATGTCTGGTGGCCGCCCATGGCTGACGTACGGTGAAACGTGACCAGGAATCGAGGTAACCAAGATGATCCTGAACGGCTGCCGCGTGGCGGGGCGCGTGGCGGGGCGCGCAGCCAGGTGACGCGGTGAAGGTGGCGGAAGTCGCGGTGACCCTCCGCGTCAACGGCACGTCAACGAAACTTCTGCTTGACACCCGAGTGACCCTGCTTGACGCGCTCCGGGACCACCTCGGCCTCACAGGTACCAAGAAGGGCTGTGACCAGGGCGCATGTGGCGCGTGCACCGTGCTGGCCGACGGCAAGCGGGTACTGTCCTGCCTGACGCTCGCCGCGGCGTGCGCGGACCGGGAGGTAACCACGATCGAGGGCCTGGCGGACGGCGACACGCCGCACCCGCTGCAGCAGGCATTCGTCCGCCACGACGCCTTCCAATGCGGCTACTGCACGCCGGGGCAGATCATGTCGGCGGTCGCCCTGCTCGCCGAGGGACGGGCCGGCTCAGACGACGATATCCGCGAGTTCATGAGCGGGAACATCTGCCGCTGCGGCGCCTACCCGAACATCGTCGGGGCCATCCGCGACGTCGCGTCGGGAGCCGCCCACGACGCAGGAGACGGCAGTGCGGCCGTTTGAGTACGAGAGAGCGACCGGCGTCGCCGGTGCCGTGGCGGCCGTTACCGCCAATCCAGCGGCCGCCTACCTGGCGGGCGGCACGACGCAGGTCGACCTGATGAAGGATGGCGTGCAAGCCCCCGATCTGCTGATCGACATCATGCCGCTCGGGCTGCGCGGCGTGACGCGCGATGAGGGCTTGATCCGCGTCGGCGCGCTCACCACGATGGCGGAGCTTGCCGCGGATCCAACCGTGGCGCGGTGGCTGCCTGTCGTGCGAGATTCGCTGCTCCTTGCCGCTTCCCCCCAGCTCAGGAACATGGCGACGATCGGAGGGAACCTTCTGCAACGGACCCGCTGCCGCTACTTCCGCGATGTCAGCTGTGCCTGCAACAAGCGTGATCCCGGGTCGGGCTGCGGTGCGCTTGCGGGTTCGCACCGGATGCACGCGATCCTGGGCACCAGTGAGCATTGCATCGCCACGCACGCGTCGGACCTGGCGGTCGCGCTCGTGGCTCTGGACGCGGCGGTGGCGGTGCGCGGCGCGGGCACGGATACGCAGGACAGGAAGATCCCGCTGGCGGAGTTCTACCTCGCCCCGGGTGACACGCCTGCGGCGGAGCACACCCTGGCGCACGGCGAGCTGATCACCGCCGTGGAGATTCCCCTGCTGGCAGCGGGATGGCGGTCCGGCTACCTGAAGGTGCGTGACCGGGCGTCGTACGAGTTCGCGCTCGCGTCGGCGGCGGTGGCGTTGAATCTGCAGGACGGCGTGATCGCCTCTGGGCGCCTCGCCCTCGGCGGCGTCGCCACCCTGCCGTGGCGTGCCCGCGGCGCCGAGGACGTGCTGCGCGGCGCCCCCGCGACGGCCGTGACTTTCCGTGCCGCGGCGGAGGCGGCGCTCGCGGGCGCGGCGCCGCACCCGGGCAACGCGTTCAAGGTCGAGCTTGCCCGGCGGACCGTGGTGCGCGCCCTGTCCACCGTGGCGGGGGTGCGGGAATGACGACCACGCATGCGGCGCGGACGGTCGGTGCCGGGCTCGACCGGGTCGACGGGCCGCTCAAGGTGGCGGGCGCGGCGCCGTATCCGAGTGATTTCAGTTTCGCCGGCATGGCGCACGCGGTGCTTGTTCAAGCCACCGTGGCGGCCGGGCGGATCAGGCATATCGGCGCGGCGGCGGCGCGGGCGGCGCCTGGCGTACTCGCGGTGATCACGCACGAGAATGCGCCGCGGCTCGAACGCGCGCCAGGCGGGCTCACGATCGGCCCGCCGCCGCCGCTGCAGGATGACCGCGTCCTACATCACGGCCAGCACGTCGCCGTGGTGGTGGCGGAAACAGCCGAGCAAGCGGCCGCGGCGGCCCGGCTGATCGACGTGGGTTATGAATCCGCCGTGCCACTGCTCGAGCTCGACGATCCGCGCGCTCAGCGGGTGGAGAACGCGACCGGCCGTGACGTCGTGCGAGGCGATGCCGCGGCGGCGCTGGCCGCCGCGCCTGTCACGATCGACGTCACCTACACGACGGCCACCCAGACCAACAACCCGCTGGGGCTGTTCAGCACGGTCGCGCGCTGGGACGGCGACGCGCTTACCGTGCACGACAGCACGCAGGGGCCCGCCTTCGTCCGCACGGCGCTCGCCGTCGCGTTCGGTGTGCCCGAGAGCGGCGTCCGCGTCCTCGCGCCGTTCGTCGGCGGCGCGTTCGGGGCCGGCCTTCGTGTCTGGCAGCACGTCCTGCTTGCCGCGCTCGCGGCTCGCGTCGTGGGCCGCCCGGTCAAGCTCGTGCTGACGCGCGCGCAGATGTTCACCTCAGTCGGTTACCGGCCCCGCACCGTGCAGCGCGTCAGGCTTGGCGCCACCGGGGCCGGGGAACTTGTCGCGATCGACCACGAGGGCCTCGAACCCACCGCGCTCGAGGACGAATTCGCCGAGTCGCTCACCAGGAGCACGACCGTGCTCTACGAGTGCCGCAATGTGACCGCGAGAACCCGCCAGGTCCGGCTGAACGTGGCCTGTCCGACGTGGATGCGCGGCCCCGGCGAGGCACCGGGGGTGTTCGCGCTCGAATGCGCGCTCGACGAACTGGCCTGCAGGCTCGGCATCGACCCGGTCGATTTGCGCCTGCGTAACTACGCAGACGTTCATCCGCAGACCGGCAAGGCCTGGACGACCAAGGCGCTGCGCGCCTGTTACGAGCAAGGCGCAGAGCGGTTCGGCTGGTCGCGCCGCACCCCGCGGCCGCGCTCCATGCGCGACGGCCCGATGCTCGTCGGTTACGGCATGGCTAGCGCCCACTACGGCTATGTACAGGTTCCCTGCCAGGCTCGCGCGTCCATTGACCGCGAGGGGATCGCCCACGTCCGCAGCGCCGCGACCGACATCGGACCCGGCACCTACACGGCCATGACCCAGGTCGCGGCGCAGGCGCTTGGGCTGCCGCCGGCGTCGGTACGGTTCGGGCTCGGGGACACCGAGATGCCGCGGGCACCCCTGCAGGGCGGATCTGGCCTCACCGCGGCGCTCGGCAGCGCGGTCCACGCCGCCTGCGGGCGGCTCACGGCAGCCTTCCTCGACGTCGTGGCCGACGACCCGGGCTCGCCACTTCGCGGCTGCCAGGTGGAGGACGTCACCGCCAGCGGTGGCGGCATCTGGATCACGGCGCAGCCCGCACGTGGCGAGACTTATCCGGCCATCCTCACCAGGCACGGGCTGGCCGAGCTGACCGCTGACGGACAAAGCGCCCGCCGACGGGATCTCGACGGCGAGCCAGCCATCTTCGGCGCCAAGTTCGCCGAGGTCCACGTCGATCCCGAGCTTGGCCTGGTGCGGGTCACCCGGGTCGTGGCCGCTGTCGACGGCGGCCGCATCCTCAACGAGAAGACCGCCACCAGTCAGATCACCGGCGGGACGGTCGGCGGCATCGGCATGGCCCTGCTCGAGGAGACGGTGTCCGACCCAGGGACAGGGCGCCTCGCCAACGCGACCTTCGGCGACTATCTCGTCGCGGTCAACGCCGACGTCCCCGACATTGATGTGATCTTCGTTGGCGAGCCCGATCCGATGACACCCATCGGCGTCAAGGGCATCGGCGAGATCGCCATCGTGGGCGTCGCCCCGGCCATTGCCAACGCTGTCTTCCACGCCACCGGCCGGCGTATCCGCTCACTCCCGATCACAATTGAGCAGCTCCTGTGACCCGCTCGAGAATGTGCTGCCCATACTTCGCCAGTTTGGTTTCGCCGACACCGCTCACCTTGCCAAGCTCGGCCAGCGACGACGGAGGCCTGGCGGCGATCTCGCGCAGGGTCGCGTCGTGGAAGATCACGTACGCGGGCACGCTCTGCTCCTTCGCCATGGCGGCGCGCCAGGCCCGCAGCCGCTCGAAAATTACCTCGGCTTCCGCAGTCAGGTCGGCGGGAGCGCCGCGGCCGGCTTTGCCGGCGTTCTCGGGCTTACCAGCCTTGCCACTCGAGGTCGCGCGCGCCGACCGCTCCTGCTCGCGCCGCAGCAGGACCTGGCGCCGGCGTCTCAGCACGTCGGCGCTTGCGCCGGTGAGCACCAGGGTGCCGTAGTCGCCCTCGACGGCCAGCAGGCCCTGGGCAAGCAGCTGGCGCACGACGCCGCGCCACTGCGAGTCGCGCAGCTCCGTGCCGATGCCGAAGACTGCCAGGGATTCGTGGCCGTGCTGGATTACCTTGGGCGTCTGCTTGCCGAGCAGGATGTCGATGATCTGGCCCGCACCGAACTTCTGACGCCGTTCGCGCTGCAGCCGCAGCACGGTGGAGAGGATCTTCTGTGCGGCGATGGTGCCGTCCCAAGCCTGCGGCGGCGACAGGCACGTGTCGCAGTTGGCGCACGCGGCCGCGCGCTGACCGAAGTAGCCAAGCAACTGCACACGGCGGCAGCCGACCGTCTCGCACAGGGCGAGCATGGCATCGAGATGCGCGCTCTGGCGGCGGCGGTGGGCGTCGTCACCCTCGGAGGTGTCTATCATCTTGCGGTGCTGGACGACGTCCTGCAGCCCGTAGGCGAGCCAGGCGGTCGACGGCAGGCCGTCACGTCCGGCACGGCCGGTCTCCTGGTAGTAACCCTCGACGGACCTGGGCAGGTCGAGGTGAGCGACGAACCGCACGTCCGGCTTGTCGATGCCCATGCCGAACGCGATCGTGGCGACAATGACGACGCCGTCCTCGCGCAGGAACCGTGCCTGGTTCGCGGCCCTGGTACGCGCGTCAAGCCCGGCGTGGTACGGCAGCGCCTGGATCCCGCTGGCCGCCAGGAATTCCGCAACCTTCTCCACCGAGGCCCGCGACAGGCAGTAGACGATGCCCGAATCACCCGGGTGCTCGGTGCGCAGCAGGTCGAGCAGCTGCCGCTTGGGCTCGTTCTTGGGCACGATGCGGTACTGGATGTTGGGTCTGTCGAAGCTGGCGACAACGTGGCGCGCTCCGCCGAGTTTCAGCCTGGACGTGATCTCGGCGTGGGTGGCCTCGGTGGCGGTAGCGGTCAGCGCGATACGGGGCACCTCGGGCCACCGCTCGTGCAGCGCGGACAGGGCGAGGTAATCGGGCCGGAAGTCGTGTCCCCACTGGGCGACGCAATGGGCCTCGTCGATGGCGAACAGCGAGATCGTGCCGCAGTCGAGCAGCCTCAGCGTGGCCTGCGCCCGAAGGCGTTCCGGCGCCAGGTAGAGCAGGTCGAGATCCCCGCCGAGGAAGGCGGCCTCGACCTGGCGGCGCTCACCGGGTTCCTGGGTCGAATTCAGCACGCCGGCGCGTACGCCTAGGACCTTGAGGGCGTCGACCTGGTCGTGCATGAGCGCGATGAGCGGCGAGATCACCACTCCCGCGCCGTTGCGCACCAGCGCGGGTATCTGGTAACACAGCGACTTGCCGCCCCCGGTGGGCATGAGCACGACCGCATCGCCACCGGCGATAACGTGATCGATGATCTCCCGCTGGCCCGCGCGGTAGGTGCTGTAGCCGAACACCCGCAGCAGCACCCGCGACGCCTCGTCCGCCTCGGACTCGATGTCGGGAGAAACCACGTCGCCATCCTACGGAGGTCTCGGTTACCGCTCCGCCGGATCCGCCACCGAGTCCTGGCTGACATCCGACCAGGCTGGCTTTCGCTGGCTGCGGATGAACCAGATGAGCCCGAACAAGGTGAGCGCGGTGGCGACGTAGAAGTTCAGCCGCAGGCCGAGGAAATGCTCCGACGGGTCGACTCGCAGCGATTCCTCGAAGATCCGGAACGCCGAATAGCCGGTCACGTAAAGCGCGAAAAGGCCCGGCGGCCTCACGTCGCGGTGATGACCAAGCCAGACGAGCGCCGCGGCCAGCGCCAGATCGAAGATCAGCTCGTACAGGAAGGTCGGATGGAAGGTGGTGTAACGCAGGTAGCCGGGTGGGCGGTGCGCGGGCGAGATCTCCAGGCCCCAGGGCAGGCTGGTCGGGCCACCGAAGAGCTCCTGATTGAAGTAATTGCCGATGCGCCCGATGCCCTGGGCCACAAGCAGCGCGGGCGCGACCGCATCCATGAAAACCGCCACGTCAGCGCCATACTTGCGCAGCCGCCAGATGCCCACCACCGCGGCAAGCGCGATCCCGCCCCAGATGCCAAGCCCGCCATCCCACACGGCAAACGGTCCCCACCAGTGCGGTGGGATGTACTTGGGCGTCGTGACATCGAAATAGATCCGGCCACCGATTATCCCGGCCGGCACGCTCCACAGCGCGACGTCGGCGACGAGGTCAGGGTCGCCGCCCTGGGCACTCCAGCGCCGCCTGGTGATGATGATCGCCAGCGTGATCCCGATCACGTACATGAGCCCGTAGACGTGGATAAAGAGCGGGCCGATGTGGACACCGCTCACCGGCGGGCTCGGAATGTGCAGTGCCATGTGCGGATGCTAGCTAACCGCGGGTCGCGGCCACGCTGCGGAATAGTATCCGATCAGGCTAAGGTTCACCGTGGCAGGACACTTCGTATCGAATTTGTGCGAGCTTGGAAGGAAGGATCCTTGGCTGGCAGGGCAGGCAAGGCGGATCGGGTAGGCCACGGGTTACGTAGCGTGATCCCAGAACGGGAGGGTGCGCCGCCCAGGTTCGATACCACTGTGGCGCACATCGCCCGGGTTCAGGACTACTGGCTGGGTGGAAAGGACAATTTCGCCGCCGACCGCGCAGCGGGCAAGGAGGGCATTGCCGCCTTTCCTGACATGGTCGCCTCGGTGCGTGCCACCCGGGCATTCCTGGCAAGAACGGTCCGTTACCTGGCCGGCGAGGGCGGCATCCACCAGTTCCTCGACATCGGCACAGGAATCCCCACCGCGAACAACACCCACGACGTCGCCCAGTCGTTGGCGCCGCAAAGCCGCATCGTCTACGCGGACAACGACCCGGTCGTGCTGAGTCACGCGCGGGCCCTGCTGACGAGCAAACCGGAGGGTGCCACCGCCTACATCGACGCCGACCTGCGCGACACCGGGAACATACTTGCGCAGGCCGCGCGGACGCTGGACTTCGGCCTGCCGATCGCGATCATGCTCGTGGCGGTGCTCCAGTTCATCCCGGCAGGCGACGACCCCTACAAGATCGTGACCCAGCTGCTCGCTGCGGTGCCCGCGGGCAGCCATCTGGTAATCGCCCATCCAGCGAGCGACATCGAATCCAAGGCGATGGCCGACATGGCCAAGCGGCTCAACAAGCTGATGGCACAGCAGGTCGCGCTGCGCAGTCACGCGGAGGTGTCGCGGTTCTTCGACGGCCTGACGATGGTGGAGCCCGGCGTTGTCCGTGCACCACAGTGGCGGCCGGCCTCCCAGCTTGAGGCGGCGAGCGCCTCAACCATGTGGGGCGGCGTCGGCCACAAGCCTTAATGCGCACGTTTGCCCCCGTGCACAGCCGTTCAGCCCTGCGGTTATATCGCTGCGAGCAGCACGGCCTGGGTTTGCTTCACCTGCGCCGCCAGGCGCCCCGCGTTGTCGCGCAGGTCTCTGGACGACGATGACCGTTCGCCCCACATGCAGGGGCCGTGCGAAGGCGGCGAGTTGATGGTCGCGGTCCGCGCACCTGGCGGCGGGTTCAGATAGGCGCAGCGGGTGCCCAGACTGTCCGCGAGCGCCATCAGCGCCCCGCCGTGCAGCACGCCGCCCGATGTGTGCAACGCTCCGATGACCAGAGCCGCCGACGCATCTCCGCTGCCTCGGCGGCGTCGAGCAGCACGCCGAGCGCGGTCGCGAGCGGCATCAGCCGGAGTAGTTCGCCCGCCCGCTCCCCCGCTCCCGCCCCGGAGACCAGCAGCGGGGTGCGGTTCCCAGCCGGAGGGCAGAGGAACTTCGAGGCCGAGATCTTTACCATCAACGTCCGCGGCACGAGCTGACGGAATCAGCCTGTTCAGCGGCTCAGTATCCGCCACCTTCGCTCCGCACGGCCAGCTGAGCGACTGCGCGGGCCGCGCCCCTGCTCCCAGCCAAGCAGCCGAACGTCGCACGTGCTCGACCTGGCGAGCGGCAGGTACCAGCGGGCGTCGGGGTCGTGCACAACGAGGTCCGCCCACAGTTCGTCGTTCGCGGCGATCCTCGCCGCGACGGCCCGCAGCCGTGCGGGCGACAACCTGCCAGCACGCGGCACGAGGTCCGCAAGAATGCCGACGATCGCCCGCTGGCGCTGCGGGCTCACGCCCAAGCCGCGCCGCAATCCGGATCCGACCGGCGCGAAGGGCTCCTCGGCGCCCGAGCCCGAGGCGGTGACAGCGACGGACACGCAACCTTCTTCGACTAACTAACCGATCGCAGGCTCGCCGGGCGACCCCGGGAGATCAACGCGCTCCCAGCGCCCCGGCTCGGCCGCGGCTCGTTGTCCCGCTGCGGTCAGCCCGGCTGCTTGGCGTAAGCGACGGCCACCTCGGCGGCGAGCGCCGCGTTATCTGCGATGAGCTGACGGTTGACCTCCACGCTACGCCCGCCGCTGAGTGGACAAGGGCGAGCACAGCCGGCGTGACCGCCTGTCCGCTCACTCCCGCACGCCGCACCCGCCGCACCGCCGCCGAGATGAGCGGCTCGATGTCAATGCCCTGCGCGGGCGGCTGGGCAAGCAGCACGCCCGACGACGGGTTGAGGTTCCAGTGCAGCGCCGCGGTCCTGGCCGCTTCGTCCTGCGCGGACACCGTCGCAGCAACCGCCGGGCCGCCGTCGGCGCGGTAAAACAACGGCAACGTCGCCGTCCGCCAGCCCAGCACGGGCACGGGCACGGGCACGGGCACGCCGAGCGTTTCCAGAAGCTCGGCGGTCGCGTCGACGTCGAGCATCGACTTCGCGCCCGACGCCACTACCATGGCAGGAGTGCGCGCGATCTGCACCAGGTCGCCGGAAATGTCGAGGCTCTCCGCGAAGCCGCGATGCACCCCGCCGATCCCGCCCGTCCCCATGAACCGGATGCTGTGAAGACGGCAGACGGCCAGCGTGCCGCCCACCGTCGTCGCGCCAAGGGCGCCCTGGGCGATGCAGGCTGCGAGATCGCGCGCGCCTACCTTCCTGGCCGAAGCGCCTGCCGCCGCGAAGCGCTCGATCTCTGCGCGACCCAGGCCCACCCGGACCGTGCCGTCGATGATGCCGATCGTGGCCGGCGTCGCGCCCGCGCCGCGCACCCGTTCCTCGGCCGCGACAGCCATATCGAACCCTTGCCCGCCGGAGAAGCCATGCGCGATCAGCGTGGTCTCCAACGCGACCACCGGCCGGCCGCATCTCAGCGCCGCTGCGACCTCATCGCAGACCTGGACAGGGATCGTCACGGCATGGCTCCCATCCTGGCTACCGCCCTAGCCGCGGCTTGCAGGCCCAGGCTGACCCCGCCGAGCAGGTAGCCGGCGGCAAACGCGTCGCCTGCCCCGGTCGCGTCGACCGCGCGCGTGGGCAATGCCTGGTGAACCGCCCCGCGTGCACGGATCCCGCTGGCGCCAAGTTTGACCACCAGATCGGCACCAGGCAGGTCGCCGACCAGATCGGCTTCCGCCTCGTTGCCGAACACGATGTCAGGCCGCAGGCGCGCGAGCAGGTCACGGAAGCGCTTTACGCCGAACTCTCGCAACCCGGCGGTGGAGGATAGGTCGACGCTGACGTTCGGCACCTGATCAGCGGCGGCCAGCGCTGCCGCGCGGATCGGCGCCGACACCAGGCTGTAGGCGGGCAGGTGCAGCCGGGCGGCGCCTGCGAGCCACCGCTCTCGCAGCGCTGCCGCCGTCAGTTGCGGGCCGACCCCGCGATCGGTGCGCATCGACCTCGTGGCGCCGCGATCAGACAGCGAGACGACCACACCGGTCCTGCCCTCCACCACCGGCCCGAGGACCTCGACGCCGCGGCGGGCAAGTTCCGCCGCCACGAGCCCGCCTGCGATGTCAGTTCCGCGCGCGGCGACGAGCCGCGCCTGCCCGCCGAGGGCGAGGATCCAGGCCGCGACGCTGGCCGCCTGGCCGCCGGCGCCGACCCAGGTGCGCACGTCCGTATCGGTCTCCTCGGCGACTGGCCCGGATCGGCAGACGACGACATCCAGGTTCGCGTCACCGAGGACACAGATCAAGTCGTCGGCCACGGCTCCGCCCACATGCCACCTCCAGCGCTACGCGTGCCTCGCGCACCCGATTATCCTCGGCCAGCCTCTCTCCACCGGAATCTGGCCTGGTCACGCGGTGTTATGAGGTTTGGTGCTGGCGACCTAGCGTGGTTACGGTCGGGAGTCGGCCAGCTAGTGACAAGATCGGACGGCGAAGATGTTGTGGCGCCCGCGTGGCCGCCAGCTGCGCGTGCTCGAGTTCCGCGATTTCAGGCTGCTGCTCGCTGACCGGCTGATCGCACCGGCCGCTTTCGCATTTTCGCTCGTCGGCGTGTCTTTCGCGGTGCTGAACGCGACCGGGTCGACCGAGGACCTGTCCTACGTGCTCGCCGCGCAGATCGCGCCGTCGCTCGTGTTCACGTTGATCGGTGGCGTGATAGCGGACCGGATCCCGCCACAGCGAGTGATCATCGCAGGAAACATCATGATCGCGCTCGGGGATGGCACGTTCGGCCTGCTTGTCCTCGCCCATCAGGCACGGCTATGGCAGATGATCCTGCTGGAGACGCTGACCGGTACGGGCATGGCGGTCTTCTACCCGGCCTCACAGGCATTGCTGCCCAGGCTGGTGCCTGGCGAACTGCTGCAGCAGGCAAGTGCGCTCAGCCGGCTGGCGATGAATGCCGCGCAGATGGGTGGCGCGGCGGCCGCAGGGATATTCGTCGCCACCGCCGGACCCGGCTGGGCCCTCGCCACCTGCGGCTTCGGCACGCTGATCTCGGTGCCGCTGCTGCTGTCCATCGGCACCGTCCCGCATCGGCCCCAGCAGCGGCCAGGGATGTTCCACGAGCTACGCGAGGGATGGTCGGAATTCCGCTGCCACACCTGGCTGTGGGCGATCGTCGCCCAGTACTGCGTGATCATGATGGCCTGGTACGGGTCATTCCAGGTACTTGGGCCGGTGGTGGCCAAGGAACACCTGGGCGGACCCGCGGCCTGGGGTGCGATCACCGCCGCCGAGTCGGTCGGCCTGATCGGCGGCGGCCTGACCTCGCTGCGTTTGAGCCCGCGGCGTCCCATGCTGTTCGCCGTGCTCATCGGCGGCGCCATGGCGATCTCCCCGCTGTCCGTTGCGATGCTGTGGCCACTGCCGGCGATCTGCCTCGCGGCGTTCGGCCTCGGCGTCGCGATCGAGATGATGATGGTCCAGTGGACAGTGATCCTGACCAGGAACATCCCGCCAGCCAAACTGGCCCGCGTGTTCGCTTACGACGCGCTTGGCTCTGTCATGGCCATGCCCGCGGGTGCCCTGGTGGCAGGTCCCATCGCTGCCGCGATCGGCGTCTCCACCACGCAATACGGCGCCGCTGCGGCGATCCTCGCTGCGTCGGCGCTCGCGCTCATCCCACGTGACGTGCGTGCGATGCGGGCGCACGGTCCCGCTCTCGAGGCTGACCGTGACGAAGCCAGGCCGCTCGAGGCCGCGTTGCCAACCTGAGGCCAGGCCGTGGCAAGCTCGGGAGCATGACGAGCTCACACAGTGCAGGCAGCGACCCGGCCTGCGAAGTCGCGCACGGCCACGTCCCCGCACCGGCGAACACGCAGGTGCTCATCGCGGTCTTCTCCTCGCCTGTCGCCGAGTACCTGCTGCGTTTCGGCGGTGACGCTGGGTTCGCTGCCGTCCTCGTCGAGCCCGACGAGCGGCTCGCGAAGGCCGCACGCGACGGCGGCGCCACGGTGGCATCAGCCGGGAAAGAGCTGACGGTGCTGTCCGAGGTTCCTGCAAATCTCGACGAGACGGCGGATGTCGTGGTCACCGACCACCACCGGCCAGAGCTCGGCATCGTGCTCCGCGATGCGCTGGCCGGCCAGGCCCGCTGGATCGGGGTGATGGGCAAACCAGGCATTCCGCCGCCGCACATCCCCGCGCTCACCGCACTCGGCGTCGGGCCAGCGGAGATCGCTCGCGTACACCGCCCGATCGGCCTGAACATCGGCTCACGGACGCCACCGGAAATCGCGATAGCCACAATGGCCGGTTTGATCGCCGACCGCAACGGCCGCCCGGGCGGATTCTTCTAGCCCCTGGCGCCGCCACCCCGCGCAGCAGTAGTAAGCAGCCGTAGTAATAGGCGTTACGGCTGAGCTACCCGGGGTTCCGACCCCCCGGGGATCACCCGCACGTCCGACCCCCCGGGATCCCGCCGCAGGTCGCTGGCGGTTCGCGACGCGGCAGTTGTTACGGCTGCGCCGCCCCGGGCGCCGACGCGTTACCTGGACGCGACGCTCGGGCGGCTGAGGGAAGGCGGCTTCCCGCGCGCACCCTCGCGTCGAGGTCATCACCGAGACCATGCGGTCGGGGCGCGAGGAGGATTTCGAGTTCGGGCTCGAGCTGATCCTGGACGGCTTCCAAAGAATCCAGGCGAAGGCTGACGCCGTCGCCGACTCACGTAAGCCTGTGCCTGAATGGTCAGCCGGCTTCGCCGACCCCCGGGTAATTTGCCGATCCTGGTAATACGTCGCGTGCACACCGCGGGGCAGCAGGTGCGTCAGGAACATCAGGGTAGGGGTCAAAGTAGGCATGTAGCTCTCTGAACTGCACTGTTATAGCCAGCTGGACGTTATGCGTCTGGTGTGGTATGAGAGACCGGTGACAAATGAGAGCAATAGGCTGACGGTCCGTCTGGTGGCGGACGGTGAGATCGGCTGGTACAACGCGCTGATGGCGGAGCATCACGCGCTCGGGGTGGCGGCCTCGGGCCGGGTGCTGCGGTACGTCGTGGAGATAGGCGGGGTGCCGCTGGTGCTGGGGACGTTCGGGTCGGCGGCGTGGCGGGTCCCGGTACGCGATGAGTTCATCGGGTGGAATCCGGTGCAGCGGGATGAGCGGCTGGAGCGGGTGGTATCGAATCAGCGGCTGTGCGTGCTGCCGGCCGCGGAGGGCGTGGCCCATGCGGCGTCGAGGGCGCTGGCGGCGATGCTGCGCCGCCTGCCCGCCGATCACCTGGCGGCGTTCGGGGTGCGGCCGGCGGCGGTGGAGTCGTTCACCGACCCGTCCGTGCAGGCCGGGACGACATACAAGGCGTGCGAGTTCACCCAGGCGGGGCGGACCGCCGGGTACGGGCGGTCCCGTGGTAGCGCGCATTTCACCTATCACGGGCAGCCGAAGGCGTACTGGATCAGGGAGCTGGCCCCGGGCGGCATCGCGGCGCTGACCGCGGCGTTCGACTCCCGGCCGCTGACCGGCCGGCCCGGCCCGGACTTCAGCACCCTCAACATGAGCGGCGACGGAGGGCTGCTGGAGTACCTGGCCCAGGTGGCTGACCACCGCAAGCCCAAAGGCGTACGGCACGGCCTGGCCGCGATCCTGGTGGTGATCGTGGTGGCCCGGCTGTCGGGGGCGGACTCCGTCTACGCGGCCGGGCAGTTCGCAGCCTCGATGCCGCAACAAGCCCTGCGCCGCTGCGGCATCCGGTACAACACGCGGCTCGGCAGGTACGTGCCGCCGTCGCCGAAGACGATCAAGCGGGCCGTCCGAAAGATCGACGCCGCGGCGGCCGAC
>DATIYI010000181.1:0-2424 GCA_035517695.1 Streptosporangiaceae bacterium | reverse complement strand
CGCCGACGGCCCTCGAACCCAACCTCCCCCTCATCGCCCCCCGCGTCCTTGAGCTTGTTTACACCGCCTATGACATGACCCCTCTTGCCCGCGACCTAGGTGACCAGGGCGAACCGTTCCGCTGGGACGAGGATCGCCGCGCCCAGCTCCGCGCCGAGCTCGACGCGTTCTTCTTCCGCGTATATGGCATCGACGACCGAGACGATGTGGACTACATCCTGGAAACCTTCCAAACCGAGACCGGCGGCCTGAAACACAATGAGATCAGAGACCACGGTGAGTACCGCACCAAGCGCCTGGTCCTAGCCGAGTACGACCGCATGGCCGTCGCCGATGCCGCAGGCGTTCCGTATGAGTCCCCACTCACGCTGCCGCCAGGTCAGGGTCCGCGTCACCCGGGTAGGGGAGGTGGGGGCGGTGGTTGAAGGAGCGATGAGGGCTGCAACTGCATGGCGTAGTACCTGACGCTACCGGTCAATCCGACGAACGAGAACCTGGATGGCTGCGCATTGGTTTCAGCGCGGAGGCGTTCATGGACGAGGCGTGTCCGACGCGGCATGCCACGTGTCAGTCGGCGGGGAGTCGGAGTCGTCCTCCGGCTTCCCGGCGTTGCTTATTCGCTCTAGCTCGCAGATGTCGTCATCTGAGATGGTTCCGCGGAGAGAGCTGACCAAGCCCCATTTTTCTGTCGCGCGGCCGTACCGGCCGGCCACGACGGAGACGCCGACGCCGAACCTGGTGGCGAGCCGGAGCAGGTCCTCGCGGGTGGCAGCCGCGGCGATGCGCGCGCCTGCTTCCTCCGGTAGGAGCGTGTTTTCGGCGAAGTCATGTGCCTCGCGTTCAGCGCCGTCGCTTTCCCGCTTTTCCAGTTCCAGGTCTAGGAATGTACTGCGGCGCGGGTGGAGCAGGACGTGCCCGATTTCGTGGAGCAGGTTGAACCAGAAGATGTCGGGCTTGCGTTGGCGCTCGGTCAGGGCGATGACGGGGCGTTCTGGGCCCTGCCACCAGGTGACGCCGCTGACGCGGGTGCTGGGGACTTCCCTGACGAAGGTGAGGATGACGCCGGCCTCGGCGAGTGCGCTGCGGGCGACGGCGAATCCGTGGGGAACGGTGTGGTTGGTCATCGCGGGGATCGTGCGGGCAACCTTGCGGAGCGCCGCGGGCCGGAGGGGCGGGACGGCCACGTGCTCGGCGCTCCGGTCCACCAGGCGCAGCCACAGGGCGGTGTTCGGCTCGTTGACGGTGAAGTCCTGGCTGCGGCGGAATGACACGCGGGGCTGGATCCACGTGCGGTCGAACGCCTCGGGGCTGGCGACGCCGAAGAACCGGAGGATTTTCTCCACCTGGGTGCCCTTGTCGTCGCCGGCGGCGACGATCCCGTACCTGCGCAGGGTGAGCTTGTCGAACCTGCGCGCCCACTGGATGAGCTCGGGGAGTTCCTGCTGGGCCTTCTCCCGGCTGGCCCGGGCCTGGTAGTCGGCCTCGGCCCTTGTCCAGAAGCCAGGGGCGGTGCCCAGCGCCCTGTCCAGCAGCAGCGCGACATCGGCGGAGACGCCGATCGACTGGTTGACGATCTGGTTGATGTGCTTGGCGGTGAGGCCGGTGCGCTCGGCCAGTTCGGCCTGCCGGATGCCGCGTTCCTCAAGCATCCGCCGCAGGTACACGCCCGGGTGAAGCGCCCAGTCGGGGGTGAACTGCCCGGGAGCGGTATCAGGCATCACCCGGCCGCCTGCGTGAGGACCGATGCCCCGCCGACTGACAGGTCCGATACCGCGAGCCGCCAGACGTCGGACGGCCGCAGGTGCGGCTCCGCGACGAGGGTCCCGTCGCGGTCTGCCGCCGAGGCTGCGAGCATGGCGGTCCCGCAGGCCAGCCCGACCTGGGATGCAGCGGTCCGGGGAGCTGGTGCGTTGAGGCGGACGAGCCCGTGCCTGAGCACATCGGCAAGAGTCGCCCCGGCCAGCCGGAGGGTTCCCAGGAGGACCTTCACGTCCTCGACCGCAGCGGGCCACAGCTGCGCGAGCAGGGTGCCTGACGCCAGGAATGCCTCAAGGCCGGGGTCCGCGACGGTCAGGATCATGCCAGCGAGTCTATATCCGGCAGCCGGTTCTGGCGGCAAGACACTCCGGCTTCAAAACAGGAGGTAAAACTTAACCGAATACGCGATTTCTATGATACTAATATCTCCCGGAGAGGCGCTTGCGCCTGAACGAGATCAGCCATCCGGCTGGGAAGGGAACGGGGTAGACATGCGCGTACACGCCTACGCGGCAGGGACTCCGGCGGCGTCCACGCACCCGGACGTGGACGGGGGAACCCGGCTGGGCGAGCTCGTCATCATCGAGGCCGCCGACGTCGCGTACAAGGTCGGCGACGGCAGCGAGGTCGACGTCGAGCTCACCGTCGCGGAGATCTTCGGCGGCG
>DATIYI010000180.1:0-2828 GCA_035517695.1 Streptosporangiaceae bacterium | reverse complement strand
GGCCAGTTCCCCGGCCGCGAGCGGGCGGTCGGGCAGCAGCGCCCGCAGGATCGCGGCCCGGGTGGAGTCGGCGATCAGCGCCGCGGCCGACGCGATGTCGGTGTCGTACGGAAGTGGGTCAGGGTCTTCGGCCGGTACCGTCATGCTTCGACGCTAGCTCAGGTATTTTTCGACCAGCGTCGAAAGGTGGCTGACCTACGAAATGGCTGGTCCGGCCGCATGGGACGCGCCATGCGACCCGGCCTGGAGACGGCGCGAGATCGCGGAGCACGTGTCCGGAGTGTGGCGGTTACGCCGAATATGCCGGAAACTTGAGGTGACATCGGCAGGCGATCCGAGTTTGCGCGAGCGGCAGGATCGGCTACAGTTCTGATCGCGGCCCCGAGGGGCGCTGCGGACGTGGCTCAGTTGGTAGAGCATCACCTTGCCAAGGTGAGGGTCGCGGGTTCGAATCCCGTCGTCCGCTCGGGAAGGTCTGTATGCCCTTGCGGCATGCCCCTTGCGGCGGAGTGGCCGAGTGGCTTAGGCAAGGGCCTGCAAAGCCCTGTACACGGGTTCGATTCCCGTCTCCGCCTCCGCGATTCCCGATACCGAGCGGCACGGCCCGATGAGGCCGTGCCGCTTCGCTGTGTTTACCGGGTCAGGGGTATCTGGTGACGTTGACCGGCGTGGCATTGGGCGCAAAAGCGGACTTTTGTCACTCTGTCACCGCCAGCACCGAGCCATGTGATGTGGATGCCTCGTCATGCTGTAACAGCGACATGAACGAGGCATCCACGCCGTATTCGCGGAGCCGGACCGGGCGGCGGGCGGGGATCGGCGGTCACAGGGAATGCCCGGGAACGCAGGAGCATCAGGGGTTGCGGCGAGGCGCGCACCGCGAGGTGGGCACACCCGGATGAGGCCGTGACCAGCGCACATCCACGACCATCAGCTTGTGGTCAGCTTGTACTTAGCTACTGATCAGTAGACCTTAGGCAAACGATGAGCCTCTCTTCAGTTCCGGCGTAGCTCTGAGCCCGATTCTGAGACGACGCAGAGCACACGCGGAACATGCACGTCGTGGGCGGCGCCCACGCTCGTGCCAGCTGCCGCCGGGCCACGAGCCGGCTGTCGCGTCCGCCGTGAACAGTGCCGGGCACCCCGGCGGAGACGAGGGTTGAGGGTTGAACGTGATGACAGTTGAAAATGGGGAACTCTATAGCGCTCACGCTTGCCCGAATGGGGTGGACAGCCCCCGGCAGTTGCGCATGACGCTGCCGGCCGCTAGCCATTCGGTGCGGTTGTCCCGCTACGCGACCCGCGCCGTGCTGACCGCATGGCATCTGGGCCACGTGGACGAGGCCGCTACCTTGCTCGTGTCGGAACTGGTCACCAACGCAGTCCGGCACGCCAGGGGCACCGATGTCGTGACGGTGGACCTGTATGCCGGGCAAACCTGGCTGCGGATCGAGGTCCTGGACACGGACCGGCACTGGCCGCAACCGCGCGTCCCGGACGGGTTCGACGAGTCTGGCTTCGGGTTCATCCTGGTGGAAGCGCTAGCCGGCAACTGGGGGGTGCGGGAAACCGATGCGGGCAAGGCCGTATGGGCGGAACTAGACACACGGCAGGGATCCGGGCCGGGGATATGAGCCGCGCGGCCCGCATCGCTGCTCGCCTTCAGCGCACGCCGGGCTGGATGAGGCCAGCCTCGTAGGCCAGCACCACCACCTGGACCCGGTCGCGCAGGGCGAGCTTGGACAAGATCCGCCCGACGTGGGATTTCACGGTGGCCTCCGAGACGAACAAACAGGCCGCGATCTCGGTGTTGGACAGCCCCCGGGCCACCGCGATGAGCACCTCGCGCTCGCGCTCGGTCAGCGTGGCAAGCAGCGGGAACTGCTGTTCCCGCTGGCCCGGGGCCAGCGGGAGGACCCGAGCGTACTCCTCGAGCAGGCGGCGCGTCACCCGGGGCGAGACGACCGCGTCCCCCGCCGCGACCGTCCTGATGGCCGCGACCAGCTCGCCGGGGCGCACGTCCTTGAGCAGGAAACCGCTGGCGCCGGCGCGCAGCGCGCCGAAAGCGTACTCGTCCAGATCGAAGGTGGTCAGGACCAGCACCTTGGGCAGCGGGCCGGCGGCGGTGATCTGCTGGGTCGCCTCGATGCCGTCCGTGCCCGGCATCCGGATGTCCATCAGCGCCACGTCCGGCGCGTGCCGCCGGACGAGCTCGACGGCTTCCTCCCCGCTCCCCGCCTCGGCCACCACCGTCAGGTCGTCCTCGGCCTCGAGGATCATCCGGAAGCCGCGGCGCAGCAGTGGCTGGTCGTCCGCCAGCAAGATGGAGACGCTCACAGGGGTCTTTCCAGCGTGGCCTCGACCAGCCAGCCTGTGGGGGCATCAGGGTCGGGCCCGGCGCGCAGCACACCGCCGTGCAGCGCGGCCCGTTCGCGCATGCCCTCGATGCCGTGGCCGCAGTGCGCGTCCGGCGCTGTCGCGGTGCCGTCGTCGGCGACCCGCACCCGGAGCTGGGGCTGGTCGTAAGCGATGGTGACCATCGCGTGGCGGGCCGTGGCGTGGCGCAGGGTGTTGGTCAGCGCCTCCTGGACGATGCGGTACACGGTCAGCTCGGCCGTGGCGCTGAGCGGGAACGGGGTGCCCTCGATGGAGAACGCCACCGGCAGCCCGGTCGCCCGGATCCGCTCGACGAGCGCGCCGAGGTCATCGATGCCGGGCTGCGGGGCCAGCCCGGCGGACGTCTCGTCGGTGCGCAGCACGCCGAGCATGGCCCGCATGTCGGTCAGGGCGCGGCGGGCCACCTCGGACGCTTCGGTCATCGCCTCCAC
>DATIYI010000179.1:0-2280 GCA_035517695.1 Streptosporangiaceae bacterium | reverse complement strand
GTGAACTGCCCGGCCACCAAGGAGAACCGCTACTACCGGGCCACTGGCCGCCCCCAATTCGAGCTCTGCGGGATGCGCGTTGACCCGCAGACCGGAGAGTGCCCGCGCGGCCACCGAGCCGGGGATGCCCGATGAAGCGCCACCGGAAGGGCAAGGGGATGCCCTTGTGGGTCGCGTTCGTCATCCTGGCCGCTATCTCCGCGGTTGCCGCGGTCTGGTGGCTCGTGCTGCCCCCGCACTGCGGAGCCAGGACCCACCGCCGCCACTACCAGCGGCACGGCGCGCACCCCAACCTCTACTACACCTACGGCCGCGGTGCCCGGTGAAAGGCTTTGCTGCCGCGCTGACCGCGGCCGCCGTCCTCTGGCACTGGCTGACCACCGCGACTATCACGGCGCATGTCGGCGGGACGCCGGTGACCGTGTCGGCGTTGCTGGCGGTGCTGTGCACGGCCGGGGTGCTGGCGGTCGCCGCGGTCCTGGTCGCGTTCTTCTGGTGGCGCGCCCAGCAGGCGGTCAGCAGCCGTGTCGCCGCCGCCCGGCCAGGCTAATGACCGGCCTTGCTGGCAGGCTGACGGGCCGCCGGTTGCTGGTGGCCGTCATAACGAGCCGCTCGAGGACCTCGACGAGGTCGGCGATTGCCCCGCGCATGCGGCCTAGCTCCCCGCTGACGTCGTCGTCCTCCGGCACACGGATAACCCCCCTTGGCAAACCTGTTGAAAGGTTGCGGGGGCCGCTTTTTGACCCCGGACGCAGCTTGACCCTACTGACCATGGGACGTTCCGGGGAGCCAGCTGGATGTCACCAGGCAGGTAAACAGTTAGCAAAACTCTCCGCTAACGGACGAAGACGCCGCGGCCAGGCACCGAATACACCAAACCCTCAGCCGCCAGCAACCGCACCGCTTTCTGGATCGTGCCGATCGCCAGGCCGGTCTGATCGACCAGCTCATGAGTCGACGGGATCCGCTCGCCCGGATCCATACGGGCGATCCCGGCCCGGAGCTGCCCAGCCACTTGCAGGTAGGCGGGCTCTGGCGACCGCATGTCAATCCGGATGTCCACGGTGGTCAACGTAGCGGACCAGGTTAGAGCAACATAGCTATGGCGAGCATGGAAACCGTGTTGACCCTGGCCTACTCTCGGCCCCAAGGTGAACGCGAAGGAAAGGGACAGCTCCGATGACCCGTGAAGAGCTTGAGGAACTGCGCAGGATCCGCCAGGAGATCGAGCGGCTGACGAAGATGCTCGGCCGGTTCGTCGACGCGCTCAGCGAAGCAGGCCCCAATGCGCTGCCCGCGCTCCGCGGCCTGCACTCCGTCAATGAAAACGACGACGATGACTGACCCCGGCATCGACCTGCTAACAGCGCTCCGCGCGCTGCACCCCGACTGGCAGATCGAGACACAGGGCCCGGTGTGGGTAGCCGTGAAGTGGCCCACGCGAACCGAGCTGGACATGCTCTACGGGCGCACGCTCGACGAGCTGGCCGAGAAACTGGCCGAGACCGACGGGACCCCGGAATGAGCGCCCGACGGCGCCGACGGCGGCGCGCCGCGGCCGCAGCCGGGATCTACTACGCCGCACGCCGGGCGCTGGCCCAAAACGAGCTCGATGAGTACGCCGCCCGGGTGGCCGGAACCGACGTGGGCCGCCGCTACAGGCGTGCAGCCATTCAGGCTGAGCAGGGGGTGCCGCCGTGGCGCCGGTGGCTGATCCGTCACCGGATCCTGCGCGAGCTGCATTACTGGACGCGGATGCGTGAGATCCGGCCGGAGCGTGTCCGTCGTGGCTGACCTGTTCCGCCGGGCGTGCCAGCCAGCGGTTGCGGTGGTCGTGATCGTGGCCGGGGTGAACCTGATCACCATGGCGATCAGCTATGAGCACGAGTTCGTCCTCGCCCGCCGCAACGGCCAGATCGCCTGGGTCGCCGGGCTCGTGCCCTTCTCGGTTGACGGCATCCTCGTCGCCGCGTCGGTGGCCCTGTACTGGGCTGGCCAGCATGGCATGACCGGGTTGCGGCGCCTGTGGCAACCGCTGGTGACCGGCGCGGTCGGGATCGCGGCCACCGTCAGCGCGAACATGGTCTCTGACCTGCGGTTCTGGTGGCTCGGCCCAGCGGTCGCCGCATCGTCGGGGCTGTCGCTGGTACTGATCTCGTGGGTGGCGTTCTGGCTGCTCCGAGTCCAGCGGGAGCAAACCAGCCCCGAACCTGAGCCGGTGGCCGCGCAACCGGCGGCCGACTGCTCGTGCCCGCCCCCGGCGGTCACCCTCACCGAAGC
>DATIYI010000178.1:0-20065 GCA_035517695.1 Streptosporangiaceae bacterium | reverse complement strand
AACTGCCTCGTCCTTGCTGAACATGAGTCTCCTTGCGTTTCCCCGTCACTGCGGGAGTCGGTTGGGCGCCACCCCCCGCTACCCGCCAGGAGGCGGACGATTCACCTCTGCGGGAAAACCCTTCAGAAATCCGGCGACCAGAGCTGCGTTACACCGGCGAACAGGTAGTAAGCCTTGAGGAGGCACACACAGCCGGACGGCCACGCAATGATGCCTGGCAGCCCGGCCCGACGCCATCCAGTGCCTGGCACCGGGCGCCCGAACCCACCGACATGCGGACCGAGCCGCAATGGTCAATGGCCGCCTCGCCGCGGGCTTCAGGCTCTAGCGTGCCATTACGGCCATCAGGCGTCAGTCCGGGTGCCCGCCCGGCCATCGATCCCACCAATACGCACTGACGTCGGCCGGTCTGGCCCCAGTCTGAGCCCTCGCGAGCGGGTCTCCCGGGGCAATCGAGTCTTGCGTGAATCGGCGGATTCTCGTCTAGCAATGCGCGCGGCCGCTACAGTCCGCGGGGGGGATCCCGGGGGTCGTCCACCCGGGAATATCGAATCTTCACGGCATCCGCTCTTCGCGGCATCCGCGTGCGGATTCACCCGCCGCCAGGCGGCTCTGTGCCTGCGCCACCGTCGGTGCCCGCGTCGTCGCCTCCGGGACCTGAACCTCCGGTCGGGCCAGCAGGTCCAGCGAAATCATCGGGCTCAGCAGAGCCTGCGGGTTCATCAGGTCCCGCGTCGGCCCGCGGTGCGCCCTGCTCAGTGTCGAACGCGGAGATGTCAAGTTCACTGGGCCCACCGACGAAACCATCGGGGTCGTCGAAGTCGTCAGGATCCGGCAGCAGATCGGGGTGAGCCCATACGGCATCACGGCCGGCCGCTCCACGCGCGTCGGTGAGCCCGCGCCAGATGGCCGCCGCCTCACGGAGCCTGCGCGGCCGCAGTTCGAGGCCAACGAGGGTGGCAAAAGTACGTTCGGCCGGGCCGCCGGTCGCGCGCCGCCGGCGCACCGCCTCCGCGAGGGCAGCAGACGCGGGCAACCGCTGGCCGGCGGCCTCCTCCACCACAGTGGCGACCCATCCCTCGACGAGCGCGAGTGCGGTTTCTAGGCGGGCGAGCGCGGCCTTCTGCCTGGGTGTCTCCTCGGGGCGCATGAACGTGCCGCCCGACATCGCCTCCTGCAGCGCCTCCGGATTGGTGAGGTCGATCTGCATCAGCGACTGCTGCAGCTGCGAGGTGTCCACGGTGATGCCCTTGGCGTACTCCTCGACCGCACCGAACAGATGGGCCCGCAGCCAAGGAACATGGGCGAAGAGCCGGTGGTGCGCTGCCTCGCGGAGCGCGAGAAAGAGCCTGACCTCGCCGTCGGGGACGGAAAGTCCGGAGCCGAACGCCGCGACGTTGGCCGGGATCAGCGCGGCTGTGCCCTCGGGGCCGACCGGCAGGCCGACGTCAGTAGAACTCACGACCTCGAGTGCGAGCGCACCGACCGCCTGGCCCGTCTGGCTGGCGACCACAAGGCCGCCGATCTGGCGCACCAGGCCCAGCATGGGCCCGGCCATCGCCTGCAGTTGGGCGCGGAAATCGTCTGGCACCTCGCCCGCCGCGCCGAACTCACCACCGAGCGTCTGCGCCCCGAGGCCCTCGGTGCCCGCGGTCAGCGCTCCGCTCATCGTCTCGACCGCCTTCGCGGCGATGGGGTCGCAGAGCCTGGACCAGACCGGCAGGGTTGCCTCGACCCATTCGGAGCGGCTCCACGCCGCGGCGGCGCGGACGCCTGACGGGAACGGGGTGACATCGTCGAGCCACAAGTCGGCGAGCCTGAGCGCCTCCCCGACCTCCCCTGCCTGCGGGGCGAGGATGCTCGCGTCACCCTGGGCGGCGACGGTCTGCCGTGCCACGTTCTTGGCCAGGTCCCAGTTGACCGGCCCGCCCTGCCAGGACATCAGGTCGGCGAATTGCCGCAGTGCGTCGGCGAACTGTTGCGGGTTGCCGAACATCGCCATCGGGTCAGGCTGCTGTGGCGCGCCCGGTCCAAAGCCGCCGGAGCCGGAGCCGCCGGAGCCGGAGCCGCCGGAGTCGGAGCCGGAGCCGCCGGAGCCGCCGGAGCCGCCGGAGCCGCCGGAGCCGCCGGAGCCGCTAGATTCACTGCCACCTGGCTTGTCGGGCTCGCCAGGCAGGCTGAACCCGAAAGGGCTGTCACCCATCCGTGTGACCTCTCAGGCAGGATGGAAGGGTCATGTTGACTGTGCTAGCCACGTTATCCCGGGAGCGACACAGGGTGAGCAACTCTGGCGGCCAGGTTCGCCCACGGCGCAGCGGCAAGCAGGACGCTGCCGCTGCGCCGCCAACTGCCGACCCGGCGGCGATTCCACCGCCGGTCACCGCGGCCACGCCGCCGCCAGTGCCTGCTGCCCGAAGCCGTGACCGCCGCGCGGCGCGCGGTCCTGGCCCCATCGTGGCGGTGACCGGCGCGGCGCAAGGCATCGGCCACGCACTTGCTGCCAGGCTCGCCGCGTCCCGCCGGGTCAAGAAGGTGGTGGCGATCGACAACCGCCGAGGGGAGGCCACCGGTGTCGTCTGGCGGGTAGTGGACGTCCGCGACCCGGTTCTCGCGGGCAGGCTGGCCGGCGTGAACGTGGTCGTGCACACCGACGTGGACATGGCCCCGGACTCCGAGGACAGGCAGCGTCGTGCGTTCAACGTGCGCGGGGCGCAGACAGTCCTCACCGCCGCCGCGGCGGAAGGTGTGGGCCGGGTGGTGCTTGTCACCAGCGCGATGGTGTATGGCGCAAGTCCTGACAACCCCGTGCCGCTCGCGGAGACCGCGCCGCTGCAGGCCGATCCGGACACCAGCATCGCCGGAGATCTGCTGGAGATCGAGCACCTGGCGCGCCGCGCGCCGCGTGCCTATCCCGGTATGCAGGTCACGGTGGTGCGCCCCGCCGCGCTCGTGGGTGACGACGTGGACACGTTGATTACCAGGCATTTCGAGGCGCCACGGCTGCTCACCGTGAAGGGCTGCGCCACCCGCTGGCAGTTCTGCCACGTCGATGACCTCGTCTCAGCGCTTGAGCTTGCGGTCACGGGAGAGCTGACTGGTGAGTTCGTGGTTGGCTGCGACGGCTGGCTCGAGCAGGAGCGCGTGGCGGAGCTGAGCGGGCTGCGCAGCATCGAGCTGCCCGCGGGCTTCACCTTCGGCACCGTGCAGCGTCTGCACCGAGCGGGGATAGCCCCGGCTCCCGCAGCTGATCTGCGCTACGTCACCTACCCGTGGGTGGTGGACGCGGCGGCACTTCGCGCCGTGGGCTGGCGGCCAACGTACGACAATGAGAGCGCGCTTACCGTGCTACTCGAGCAGCGCGGCGGGCATCACGCGGTAGCCGGCAGGCGGCTGGCACGCAAGGAGGCGACGATTACCGCCGCGGGTGCGGCTGGCGCGACCGTTGCGGTGATCGGCACCGCCGCGATCGTCCGCCGTGCGCGCCGCAAGCGGCGCGGCAGTTGACCGAACCAGATTCTGGCTCCGCTCCCGCACACGTCCCTTTGGCTTCGCCTTGGGCACGGCCCCCTCAACCGCGCAAGCGCGATGCGGCCCGGCGAACGTCGCGCCACGCGGCGGCCGTTACGTATGGGCGGTGGGTCCGGCGGCCGGAATCGGGCCGGTACCGTGTTCGGCGTGGGAGTCGTCCGGTTGATTGGGATACGCGCCACGCCGCTTTCTGTTGACGAGGTGCTTGCCGCCGTCGCCGATGCGCAGGCCGGTGGCACCGTGATATTCACTGGCCAGGTCAGGCAGATCGATCATGGACGCGGCGTGACCCGGCTGTCGTATACCGCGCATGAGTCCGCGACCGATGAGCTGCGCCGGGTCGCGGAGAAGGTGGCGGCAGAGTCCGGCGCGCTCGCCGTCGCGGCCGTACATCGCACCGGCGAGCTCGCGATCGGGGACCTCGCCGTGGTGGTCGCCGTGTCGTGCCCGCACCGCGCGGAGGCGTTCGCCGCTTGCCGCGCGCTGATAGACGAGCTGAAGGCCACCGTGCCGATCTGGAAGCACCAGCAGTTCGACGACGGGGACGGCGAGTGGGTCGGCAGCGCATGACGTGCGGTGCCGGCTCGCGGCGCCCAAATCGCGGCGGCCAAATCGCGGTGCCTGGCCGGCCGCGCATGACAGGCGGGGCGTGACCGGCAGAGTGTGACAGTGCAATAGTCTTCCGTGCATGTCGCGACGCGCCCTGACGATGCTCGTCGCCGGGATCGGCGCCGCAGTCCTGGCCCTGACCGGTGCCGTACTGCCCGTCCCTTACGTGGTACTGAGCCCGGGTCCGACGTTCAACACGCTCGGCAGCGAGAGCGGGAAGCCGCTCATCACGGTCGTCGGTCACAAGGTGTATCCGACGAGCGGCCACCTCAATCTGGTAACGGTCAGCTATCAGGGTGGCCCAGGGGACGAGATTAACCTCTATACCGCGCTGCGAGCCTGGCTGGCGCCGCACGACGCGGTCGTTCCGCAGGAGGAACTGTTCGGCACAAGCGCGAGCGTGCAACAGGTGCAGCAGCAGAACGTCCAGGAGATGACCAGCTCGCAGCAACTCGCCACGGCGGCGGCGCTGCGCGAGCTCAAGATCGGCTTCACGACGGTGGTGATCGTCGCCCAGACCGTCAAGGGGATGCCTGCCTACTCCGTGCTGCGGGCGGGCGACGTAATCACGGCGGTCGGCGGTACTGCGGTATCTTCGGCGGACAAGGCGGCGAGCCTGATCCGCGCCCGTCACCCGGGCGCGCCCGTCGAGCTCACCATCTCACGGCACGGCCAGGTCAAGACGGTCCGGCTGGTAACAAAATCGCAGCAAGGGCAGGCAGCCGTCGGGGTAGTCGTCAGCGAGCAGTTCAAGTTTCCTTTCACGGTGCGGATCCGGGTCGGCGACGTCGGCGGCCCGAGCGCTGGAATGATGTTCGCGCTCGGCCTGGTGGACAAGCTGACGCCGGACAATCTTGCCCATGACAGATTCATCGCGGGCACCGGGGAGATCGACGCGAACGGAAACGTGGGCGCTATCGGCGGCATACAGCAGAAGATGGTCGGTGCACGCAACGAAGGTGCCACGATCTTTCTCGCGCCCGCGAGCAACTGCTCTGACGTGCGCGGCTCGGTGCCGGCCGGGCTACGCATCGTGAAGGTGAGCACGCTCGGCCAGGCGGTACAGGACCTGCACGCGATCAACGCGGGCAGGCCGGTACCGTCGTGTTAGCGGCCGATACCGCAGTGGTCGCCAGCCGGTGCGGCCGCGGGCGTACGTCGTGCTTGGAACCGGCAGCACTCCCGGTAAGTTGCCGTCAAGTGAGACTAATGTTTGCGGGGCTGGCAGCGACGGCGGGATCCGGTGGGCGCCCTACGGCGCCGGGGTCTTTGACCGCGGCGCCGGCGCCAGCGCGATTGTGACGTGAGGGGGAGGCGTGACCTTCCGTTCTCCGGGGCGCACCCGAGCGGTGCGGCTGCCGCGCCGACCCCGTTACCTGATCCAGGTGCTGGCCGCGATCGTCGCGGTCATTGTCGTGTTCATCGTGTTCGCGAACGTGTGGACCGACTACCTGTGGTTCCAGTCCATCGACTACGGCTCGGTCTTCACAAAGATCATCAGTGTCAAGCTCGTGCTCTTCGTCGTGGGCGGCGCCCTCATGGCCTCGGTGGTCGGGTTCAACATCTACCTGGCCTACCGGCTCCGGCCGACGTACCGGGCGGTGTCACCTGAGCAGCAGGGGCTCGAGCGGTACCGCAGCGGCCTTGAGCCGTACCGCAAGCTGGTCATGGCTCTCGGGCTCGGCCTGCTCGCGCTGATAGCTGGGCTGTCGACCGCCGGAGCTTGGCGCACCTGGATCCTGTTCGTCAACCAGACCTCGTTCGGGATAAAGGACCCCCAGTTTCATCTGGACATCTCGTTCTTCACGTTCACCTACCCCTTCATCAGGCTTGTGCTCGGTTTCGCCTTCACCGCCGTGCTGCTGTCGGTGATCGCCGCGGCTGCCACCCACTACCTGTACGGCGGGTTGCGGCTGCAAGGGCCTGGTGACCGCTCCAGCGTGGCGGCGCGGGCCCACCTGTTCGTGCTGCTCGGAATATTCGTGCTGCTCAAGGCCGTGGCTTACTGGTTCGACCGGTACGGCCTCAATTTCTCGCAGCGGGGCACGGTCACCACCGGCGCTTCTTACACCGATGTGAACGCGGTGCTCCCCGCGAAGACGATCCTCGCGGTGATCGCGATCGTCTGCGCGCTGCTGTTCTTCGCGGGTGCGCTGCGGCGCAGCGTGATGCTTCCCGCGGTCGGGTTCGGGCTGCTCGTGCTATCCGCGATCCTGGTCGGCGGCGTCTACCCGGCGATCATTCAGCAGTTCGACGTCAAGCCGAACGAGCTCGCGAAGGAGGCGCCCTACATCCAGCGGGAGATCGCGGGCACCCGGCACGCGTACGGCATCACGGGCGTGCGGGAGTCTCCATACTTGGCGACCCCGGATCAGCCAGCCGCTCAACTCGCGGCCGAGGCGAGCGCGCTGCCCGGAGTCAGGCTGCTCGACCCGGCGGTCGTGGCTCCGGCGTTCCAGCAGCTACAGCAGATCAAGGGCTACTACAAGTTCTCCGACGTGCTCGACATGGACCGCTACCTACTGCCAGGCAGCTCCACGCCACAAGACACCGTGGTCGCGGTCCGCGAGATGCCAGGGCCGCCCGCCAGCCAGAGCAACTGGGTCACCCAGCACCTGGTTTACACCCATGGTTACGGCTTCGTCGCGGCGTCGGCGAACACCGTGGCCGGCCAGGGCCAGCCGAACTTCCTTGAGAGCAACATCCCGTCCCAGGGTGAGCTCCCCTCGTTCCAGCCGCGCGTCTACTTCGGCCCGCTTGAGTCGAATTATGTGATCGTGGGAGCGCCGCCAGGACGCCCCCCGCAGGAACTCGATTTCCCCAGCCAGAGCGTCAGCGGTCAGCAGAACACCACGTACCGTGGCGGCGGAGGCGTCGCGATCGGCTCGTTCTGGAACCGGCTGCTCTACGCGACCAAGCTCAAGCAGCTCAACATTCTGCTGTCGGGTGCCGTCAACCACCAGTCGCGCATCCTGTATGTCAGGGACCCGCTGGCCCGGGTGGCGAAGGTGGCGCCGTTCCTCACCCTCGACGGCGATGTGTACCCGGTGATCTCCGGCGGCAGCCTCGACTGGGTGGTCGACGCCTACACCACCACGGATCTCTACCCGTATTCGGAACGGGAAAGCCTGGATAGCGTCACGGCTGACTCGATCGGCACGCCGGCACCCGTCGAGCAGTCGGGCGACCAGGTCAATTACATCCGCAACTCGGTCAAGGCCGTCGTGAATGCCTACACCGGCAAGGTGACGCTCTACCAGTGGAATCCCGATCCGCTGCTGCGCACCTGGATGAAAGCCTTCCCCGGCGTCATCAAGCCGCGCAGCGCGATCCCGGCGGATCTGCTTGCGCACCTGCGTTACCCGCAGGATCTGGTCAAGGTCCAGCGGCCGATCCTCGCCCGCTACCACGTGACGCAGGCGCAGGCCTTCTACGGCGGTCAGGATTTCTGGGCCGTGCCAAACGACCCGACGACCCCGGCGGGCGGCACCCAGCCGCCCTATTACCTGACCATGTCCATGCCCGGCTACACCGGTCCCGAGTACTCCCTGATCAGCTCCTTCGTGGCGAAAGGCAGGGAGAACGTGTCGGCCTTCATGGCCGTGGACAGCAACCCGCTGAGCCCGGACTACGGCGTGATCCGGCTACTCGAGCTGCCGCGGTCCACCGTGTTCCCCGGCCCGAACCAGGTGCAGAATACGTTCGAGTCCTATCCGACCGCGTCCCGTGAGCTCGCGCTGTACCGCCAGGGCGGATCAACGGTGATCACAGGCAATCTGATCCTGCTGCCGGTCGGCGGCGGGCTGCTGTATATCGAGCCGGTGTACCTGCAGGCGACGGGGGGTCAAGGCGCGGGCTCGTATCCGACGCTCCAGCGTGTCTTCGTGTCCTTCAACGCGCGCATCGGCTACGCGGCCACCTTGCAGGCGGCGCTCAGCCAGGTGTTCAGCGGACTGCCGAGCCAGCCCTCCATATCGAGCACTGGATCGAGCAACAGCCAGCTGCCCGCCACCGTGCGCTCTTACCTGGCCCAGGCGGAGACCTACTACAAGGACGCGCAGGTAGCGCTGAAGAATGACGACCTCGCGACCTACGGCCAGGACATCCAGAAGGTGAAGCAGTCGCTCGACGCGGCGAACCAGGCCGCACAGCCGGCGGCGAAGCCCGCACCCGCACCCGCACCGTCACCGTCGCCCTCGCGGTGATGGGGGCGACGGTGCACCCGGCGCCGGGTGCGGGCAGGCGACGGTCCCTGAACCCGCATTCAGCACCAGGACACGCCCGAGTCACGAGAGTTGCTCCATGCGACTAGCGGACGCCGTTGCCTTCGCTGGCCATCAGGTACATCTCTGCCGCTACCGCGAGGCCGGCGCGTTGCTGCGCTGGCTCGGCGGCGACCTGCGCGGCCTGCGTGTGCTCGACGTGGCGGGCGGCGACGGGTACTGGGCTGGCCAGGCAAGGCGGCGTGGCGCCGAAGCGGTCTCGATCGATCTGGCCCGCGCCAAGATGCTGCGCGGGCGCGCGTTGACCAGCGCTCCAGCCCTCGTCGAGGGGGACGCGCTGCGACTGCCCTTCGCGGACGGATCCTTCGACCGGGTCATGTCGATCTGCGCGATCGAGCATTTCGACGACGGTGACCGCGCGCTCGCCGAGATGGCGCGGGTGCTGCGCCCAGGCGGCGAGCTTGTCATGTCGGCGGATGCGCTCACCCGCGCTACCCAGTGGCCGGATCTTTATCGCGCGCACTGCGCCCGCTTCCACGTCAAGCGCACCTACACGCACGAGACACTAACCCGGCTGCTGCGGCCCAGCGGGCTCGAGGTAATGGAGCACGCCTACCAGTTCCGCGCGCGCTGGTCAGAGCGCCTGTACCTCGCGCTGTCCGCGCGCGGCGGCCGGGTCGGTTTCAACGCCGCCGCGGCCCTGATTCCGCTGGTCGCCGCGAGTGACCGCCGTGCAGATCAGGAACTGGGAAGCATCGTCTTGCTACGGGCACGCCGAGCTGGCAAGTGAATTGCCCATCACGACCCGCGGCACCTTACCCACATGCTTCTTCAACGGTCCATCCTGGCCAGTAACCGGCGTACCCTCGTCTAGGGAGGACCGATCAAACGGGATACCGGCCGGGTTAGACGAGTTCCCGGCTCAGCCCGTAAGGCGGCTGGCGGCCGGGTTGCTGGCCAGGCTGGTGGCTCAGCCGATGGCCGAGCTGGTAGCTCAGCCATCGGCAGAGCTGATGGCACAGCTGACAGTCCAGCCAACGGCCCAGCTGACAGTCCAGCCAACGGCCCGGGGCGCCGGGTTACGTGCGGGGCTCATCCGGTTCCCGGTCCTTCCGACTGGGCTGTGCCTGCCCAAGAAAGGAGCGAGATCGGTCGTGGCGCCTCGGGTGCTTGTCGACGCGACCGCGGTGCCCGCTGACCGCGGCGCCCTCGGACGGTACGTTGACGGGCTGATTGGCGCGCTTGTGTCCGCCGATGCGGACCTGGCCGTCGCCTGCCAGCGTGCGGACGAGGAGCGGTACGGGCGGCTAGCGCCGAACGCGAGGGTCGTCGCGGGCCCCACCGCCATCGCGCACCGTGCGGCCAGGCTGGCATGGGAGCAAACCGGCTTGCCGCTGGTCGCGCAGCAGGTCGGTGCGGACGTCATCCACGCGCCGCACTACTCGATTCCGCTGCGTCCAGGGGTCCCGTGCGTGGTAACGGTGCACGATCTCACCTTCTTCACCGACCCCGACCTGCACACCGCGGTCACTGCCACATTCTTCAAGTCCGCCATCCGCACCGCCGCGCGCCGAGCAACCCGGCTGCTCGTCCCGTCGAAAGCGACCAGGGATGAGCTTGTCCGCGTCCTCGGCGCGGACCCGACCAGGATCGACGTCGCCTACCACGGCGTGGACCACAAGCTCTTCCACCGGCCCGACGCGCTGCAGCTCGCGCACGTCTCCGACCGTCTCGGCCTACACGGCAAGCCGTACGTCGCATTCCTCGGCCTGCTTGAGCCACGCAAGAATGTTCCCGCGCTGATCAGAGGCTGGTCCGACGCCGCCGCCGACATGGCGGAGCCGCCCGCACTCGTGCTGGCAGGGGGCTGTGGCTGGAGCGAGGAGGTGGATGTCGCGGTGGCAGCCGCACCGCCGCACCTGCGCCTGATCCGCCCCGGCTACCTTCGCTTCTCCGATCTGCCGGGATTCCTCGGCGGTGCGATGGTGGTGGCATTCCCGAGCCGCGGCGAGGGATTCGGGCTCCCGGTACTCGAGGCCATGGCGTGCGGCGCGCCTGTACTGACGACGCACTGCACATCGCTGCCTGAAGTGGGCGGCGACGCCGTCGCCTACACCGAGCGGGACGCCGACAGTATCCGCGACGCGCTGCGGGCGCTGCTCGATGACCCGGCGCGGCTGCAGGCACTCGGTGACGCGGGCTTCGCGCGGTCGCAGGAGTTCACCTGGGAAGCGTCGGCCGAGGCTCACATGGCCTCCTATCAGCGTGCGGCTGAGCAGCAGGTGCCCTGACCCGGCACTGCCGGCTGCCGTGCCGCGAGCGGGACAGAACAGGTTCGCGGCGCCTCGCCGCCTGCCGGCATTGCCGGCCCACGTCGGCGTTCCGGCCTGGTAACGTCGCTGGCCATGGAACCCGTCGAGGCGATCGTGCTGGTGGGCGGCCAGGGAACCAGGCTGCGTCCGATGACGATTTCTGCGCCCAAGCCGCTGCTCCCCGCGGCCGGAGTACCCTTCCTCGCCCACCAGCTCGCACGTGCAGCGGCAAGCGGCGTCGTACATGCGGTTCTCGCCACGTCCTACCGCGCGGACATGTTCGAGGCCGTGCTCGGCGACGGATCCGCGTTCGGCCTGGAACTCGACTACGTCATGGAGGATGACCCGCTTGGCACGGGCGGCGGCATCAGGAACGCCGCCAGCCGGCTGGCCTGCGGCCCTGACGACCCCGTGCTCGTGCTCAACGGGGACGTCCTGTCCGGCCACGATATTGCGGCACAGCTTGACCTCCATCGCGCCGCGGACGCCGTGGTGACCTTGCATCTGGTGGAGGTCGACGACCCGACCAGGTTCGGCTGCGTGCCGACCGACGACACCGGCCGGGTCACTGCTTTCCTCGAGAAGACGTCCACGCCGGTAACGAACCGGATCAACGCGGGATGTTATGTCTTCAAGCGGGAAACGATCGACGGGATCCCGGCTGGGCGGGTTGTCTCGGTCGAACGCGAGATTTTTCCTGGGCTCATAGCGGCTGGTGAGCCGGTCCTGGGCTACCCGGATACCGCATACTGGCTTGACGTCGGCACCCCGGAAGCCTTCGTCCGCGCCTCGTGCGATCTGGTCCTCGGCCTGGTGCCGTCCCCGGCGATGCCGGGCCCGTGCGGTGACGCGCTGGTGCTGCCGGGGGCCGCGGTTGATCCGGCGGCGGACCTGTCGGCCGGTACCGTGATCGGCGCGGGCTCGGTCATCGCCCCTGCGGCGCGTGTCCGCGGCAGTGTGCTTTTGGATGAGGTCGAGGTGGCGCCGGGCGCCAGCGTCGAGGGCTGCATCCTGGGCCGCGGCGTCCGTATCGGCGACGGTGCCGTCCTCGACGGCGCGTTCATCGGCGAAGGCGCGGTGATCGGAGCGGGCAACGAACTTCGGCATGGCATCCGGATCTGGCCGCACGTCCAGCTGGAGCCGCGGACGGTCCGGTTCTCGACCGACGCCTGAGCACGTGCCGCGCGTGCCGCCGCCGCAACGCGTGCCGACGCCGCCGCAACGCGTGTTGGCGCTGCGGCAACCCGTGCCGGTGCCGCCGAAGGTGGCGGGCGCGGAGGCCTTCCGCGCCTGGCGGCTGCTGCTGCTGTGCAGCCACGGGGAGCCGGCGCCGGGCCCAGGTCCCGGCGGGCGCGCTCCCGATAGCCTGCGGGTGTTCCCTTCCCCCACAGGTCTGGGCGTCGATTCCGTCCTGGGAGTGGCATCGCGCCGGGGTCGAGAGCGTGCGGGCACAGACGATCATGGCGGCGGCCAGAGTGGCGCGGCGCGTTGAGGAGATCGCGGAAATGGATCCGGCCGCGGCAGATCGGCTGCTCAGGGCCATCGCCGGGATCGGGCCGTGGACGTCGGCGGAGGTACGGCAGCGCGCGTCGGGTGACGCGGACGCCGTGTCGGTCGGCGACTACGACTTGCCCGCCGTGGTCGGATGGACTCTGGCGGGGCGGGTAGTGGGCGACTCCGGCATGCTCGAACTGCTCGCCCCCTATCGGGGTCACAGGTACCGCGTCACACGTCTGGTCGAACTCAGCGGGGCGGCACCGCCGCGGCGCGGCCCGCTGCTCGCGACTACAGCGCACTTTGATCTGGCCGATTGCCGCGCGTTCTCACCCGTCGGCCCGCGCGAGTAGCCCGCCTGTTGAGAGGGCGTGGGTAACGGTGATCTGGTCTCCACGTAGGGTGCGGCCATGGGCCTTTCTGAGGATCGCCCCGCTGCCACCGCGATGCGAAGGGCGCTCGCCCGGGCAAGGGACGGCAAACCGCTCGACCAGTCCGAGGCTACGGTGCTGCTGCACGCCTGCGGCGACGACCTGGATCAACTGCTAGTTTACGCGTCCCGCACCAGGGACGCGGGCCTCGCGGCGGCGGGCCGCGAACACGTGATCACCTACTCCCGCAAGGTCTTCATCCCGCTCACCAGGCTGTGCAGGGACCGCTGCGGCTACTGCACCTTCGTCACGGTGCCGCACCGCCTGCCCAGTCCGTACCTTTCCCCAGACGAGGTGCTCGGCATCGCGCGGCAGGGCGCCGCGCTCGGCTGCAAGGAGGCGCTCTTCACCCTGGGCGACCGCCCGGAGGACCGCTGGCCGCAGGCACGTGGGTGGCTTGACGCGCACGGCTATGACGACACGTTGTCCTACGTCAGGGCGATGGCCATCAGCGTGCTCGAGGAGACCGGGCTGCTGCCGCACCTGAACCCGGGCGTGCTCAGTTGGCAGGACTTCCAGCGGCTGAAGCCCGTCGCGCCGTCCATGGGCATGATGCTCGAAACCACCGCCGCCCGCCTTTTCACCGAGCGCGGCGGTCCGCATTTCGGCAGCCCGGACAAGGATCCCGCGGTCCGGGTGCGGGTGCTCGAGGACGCGGGGCGCAGCAGCGTGCCTTTCACCACGGGCATCCTCATCGGCATCGGCGAAACCGCGGCCGAGCGGGCCGATTCGATCTTCACGATCCGCCGGATCGCCCGCGAGTACGGCGGAATCCAGGAAATGATCGTGCAGAACTTCCGCGCCAAACCGGATACCAAGATGCGCGATGTCCCTGATGCCGACCTTTCCGATCTGGCCGCGGCGATCGCGGTCACCCGTCTGGTGCTCGGCCCGAAGGCGCGTGTGCAGGCGCCGCCGAATTTGGTCGATGATCAGCATGGCCTGGTCCTGCGGGCCGGCATCGACGATTGGGGCGGCGTCTCACCGCTCACTCCCGACCATGTCAACCCGGAACGCCCGTGGCCACAGATCGACGAGCTAGGATCCCTAACGGCCGCCGCGGGATTCACCCTTGCTGAACGGCTGACGGTCTATCCGGGCTACCACGAGGAGCCGTGGCTCGACCCGCGCCTGGCAGGCCATGTCGCGGCGCTGGCCGATCAGGCGACCGGGCTCGCTGCGGCCGGCGCCATGCCGCGCGGCCTGCGGTGGCAGGAACCCGACGGCGGCTGGGGTCAGCCCGGGGGGCCGGCCCGCCGCGGGGGGTGGGAGCAGCAGGGCCGCACCGATCTGCATGTCACGGTCGATACAACGGGCCGCTCCGGCGACCGCCGCAGCGACTTCGGTGCGGTCTATGGCGACTGGGCGGAGATAGGTGCACGCATCAAGCCAGGAGCCGGCCCGCGCGGCCGTATGGATGCTGAGGTGGTTGCCGCGCTCAGGCGCGCTGAAACGGACCCGTCGGGGCTTACCGACGCGCAGGCGCTCGCGCTGCTCGACGCGGACGGCGCGGAACTGGAAGCGCTCGCCAAACTCGCTGATGACGTCCGCCGCGACGCCGGGGGCGATCAGGTGACCTACGTCGTGAACCGCAACATCAATTTCACCAACGTCTGTTACACGGGGTGCAGGTTCTGCGCGTTCGCCCAGCGCCGCACGGACGCCGACGCCTACACGCTGTCCTTGGAGCAGGTCGGCGACCGGGCCGCGGAGGCGTGGACGGCGGGCGCGACCGAGGTATGCATGCAGGGTGGCATCCACCCTGACTTGCCTGGCACCGCGTACTTCGACATCGCGGCAGAGGTCAAGCGGCGCTGCCCGGACATGCACGTGCATGCGTTCTCACCGATGGAGGTCGTAAACGGCGCGTCACGGACCGGCGTCTCCATCAAGGAGTGGCTGGCGGCAGCGCGCGAGGCCGGGGTCGACTCGCTGCCAGGAACGGCGGCGGAGATTCTGGACGATGATGTGCGCTGGGTCCTGACGAAGGGCAAGCTGCCCGCGTCAAGCTGGATCGAGGTGATCACGACGGCGCACGAACTCGGCATCCCGACCAGCTCGACCATGATGTACGGCCACGTCGACAATCCTGCGCACTGGGTGGGGCACCTGCGGGTGATTCGCGGCATCCAGGAGCGGACCGGCGGGTTCAGCGAGTTCGTTCTGCTCCCGTTCGTCCACGCCAACGCCCCGATCTACCTGGCGGGACTGGCCCGGCCCGGACCGACCAGGCGGGAGAACCGCGCGGTGCACGCCGTATCGCGGCTGCTGCTGCACGGGGCGATCGCGAACATCCAGTGCTCCTGGGTGAAGCTCGGTGATGAGCTGTGCCGCGACGTGCTGCGGGGCGGCGTCAATGATCTCGGTGGCACACTGATGGAAGAGACGATCAGCCGGATGGCGGGCTCCGCCAATGGCTCGTTCAAGACCATCAGCGACCTCACCTCCATGGTGGCGCCGCTCGGCCGGGAGGTGCGGCAACGCACCACGATGTACGGCGACGTGCCGCCGGACCGTGTTGCGGCCGCGCGGGCCAGCGACGGGGTCTGCGACGCGGTCCGCCGCAAGCTCCCCGTGGTGGCGGGCTGAGCGGGCACCCGCCGCACTTGTGCCGCCTACTCGGTCATGGTGCCCGCCCGCTGATGGTGCCCGCCCGTTGATGGTGCCCGCCCGCTGATGGTGCCCGCCCGTTGATGGTGCCCGCCCGCTGATAGCGCCCGCCCAGGACACTCGCCCGCTCGTGGCGTCCGCCCGCTCATGGCGCCCGCCCGCTCATGGCGCCCGCCCAGGACGCTCGCCCGCCCAGGACGCTCGCCCGCCTAGGACGCTCGCCCGCTCATCGCCCTGGCCCGCCCGGGGCGCCCGCCCGCCCGGGGCGCCCGCCCGGGGCGCCCGCGCGCGGCCTGAACGGGCACGCGGGAGCGCTTATCGGGGTGGCTCGGTGTCTCTGGGTGGCTCGGTGTCTCTGGGTGGCTCGGTCAGCGGCGGATTATGAATGCGCCGATGTCGCGATCGGGGCGCCTTGGGGGCGCGGCAGCCGGATGACCGACGCCGACGACCCCCATCGGCTCCCAGTCGGCTGGCAGGCGAAGCGCCTCGCGGGCGACGTCCGGGCAGAACATGCTGCTCGACACCCAGCATGAGCCGAGTCCCTCGACCGCGAGCGCGACGAGCAGATTCTGCACCCCCGCGCCCATCGACACCAGGAACATCTCTCGTTCAGCCCGCTGCCTCCGCCGGTCCGGATAGGCGTGCGCGGCGTCGGCGACCAGGCAGGGCACGATGAGCAGCGGCGCGCGGCGCAGCGGTTCACCTCGCGCGATCCTCCGTTTGATCTGATCGTCGGTGAAGCCATCGCCGCGCAGGTCGGCAACCCACGCCTCGCGCATGGCGTCGAGCAGGCCGGCCCGCGCCTGCGCGGACGAGGCGATCGCAAACCGCCACGGCACCGAATGGTGCGGCGCGGGAGCGGTGAACGCCGCGATCACAGCGCGGCCGACCGCCGCATCGTCGACTGGATCGCTGGTGAAATCCCGCACCGTTCGCCGCGCGAAGAGCACGTCGCGCGATCCGAGCGGGAACATGTCCTCGTCCGACGGCCGGATGAGCGCCGCGGCACCCGGTCCATCCGCCGCGGTGACCAGATGCGCGAGGCCATGCACGATGGCCACCGGCGTGTTGCCGAACTTGCCCTTGACCAGGTCTCCGGCGGCCGCGATCTCATCGGCCACTGCTGGCAGGGTGACCTCGAGCAGGTTGCCGTGGGAGTCGGTGTGACCCCTGTGGTCGAGTACGGGTGCCAGGCCCGCGAGCCCGATCGCGGTGTCGATCTGGCCGACCCGCCAAGCCCGCCCAAGGGTGTCGGTGATGACGACGCCGAGCCGGACCCCGAGCCGGTCGGCAAGCGACGCCCGCAGCGCGCGTGCCGATGCGTCAGGGTCCTCAGGCAGCAGCACGACGCTGCCTGCCTCGCTGTTGGAATTGTCCACACCCGCTGCGGCGAGCACGAGACCATGACGAGTCTGCACGATGCGCGTGGCGCCGCGGCTCGCGACGACCCGCACGGTTTCCTGTTCTATCGCGGCATCCCGCAGCGTGGCGGCAGTGGCCACAGAACGCTCCCCCGTGCGCAAGACCCTTCCCTCGGCCTTGCTCACGATCTTTGAGGTGACGGCCAGGATGTCGCCATCCACGAGCCCATGCGCAGCATCCGCGATCAGGGCCGCGAGGTCGTCACCTGCGGCGATCTCTGGCAGCCCGGTGATGGCCGTGACGGTGAGCGCGGGCGCGCCGCCCGGCTTCAGCCCGGCGGCGTCGCCGGACGTGTCGCCGGTCACGCCAACGACCCGGCGCCGAGTGCGGCAGCGAGATCGAGACACTCCATGGCGATCTGGATGGTGGCCGGCAGATCGTGCATGTAGAGCGGGCGAGCCCGGACGGCGATTCCGGCGAGTTCAGGATCGTCGACTGCGGCCTTGTCCGCGTCATCTGTGTCGTCCACGATCCATCCGTTCAGCAGGCTGGGGCCGTACCAGGCCGCCACGGAAGCTGCGCTGGCAGGCACGCCGATCGCGGCGAGACAACTATCGGCCATTCCGCGCACCGGCGCGCCGCCAATGATGGGGGAGACACCCACCACCGTCTTGCGCTCGAGGGCGTCGCGGACGCCAGGTACCTGCAGGATCGTGCCGACGCTCACCACCGGGTTGGACGGCGGAAGCAGCACGAAATCGGCGGCCGCGACCGCATCGAGCACGCCAGGCGCGGGGACGGCGTCGGCCGCGCCCGACGCGACGATCTCGGTGGCCGGAATTCGCGCACCGTAGCGCACCCACCATTCCTGGAAATGAATGACGCGCGGGAAATGCCTGTCGTGCTGGGCCGGCTGGTCGCGATCAGCGGGCCCGTTACGCTCGTAACGCTCGGCCGGCTGGTGTTGCCGAGCTGCGTGGTCCAGTGACTCGGACGGCCGCGCGCCTGTTTCTTCGGTCACGTCCGATTCCCCGACCACGACATGGGTCTCAACGCGATCATCGGTCATCGGCAGGAGCGTCACGCCAGGCTGCCACCGCTCGCACAGCGTCGCGGTCACCGCCGAGAGCGGCTGACCAGAGCCGAGCAGTTGAGTCCGCAAGATATGGGTGGCGAAATCGCGGTCACCAAGGGTGAACCACAGTGGCTGCGCCTCGTAGGCGGCGAGTTCCTCGCGCACCGAGAAGGTCTCGGCCGCCCTGCCCCAGCCCTGCTCAGAATTGATCCCTCCGCCCAGCGTGTACATAACGGTGTCGAGGTCTGGGCAGATGCGCAGCCCGAACAAGGTGATGTCGTCTCCGGTGTTGCCGATGACGGTGATCTGGGCGTCGGGGGCGGCTGCCTTGAGGCCGCGAAGAAAACGTGCCGCGCCGACGCCGCCAGCCGGGACTACTATCCGCATGCGCCAAGTCTCCCAGCCACGTCGGCCGGCCCGCACAGGTAGGCGCCGGCAAAGTATCGCTGCCCGCTTGGCACCGCCGTGCCGCGCCTGCCAGGTGCGCTACATCGTGTCCGGGGTTTGGTGTTGGGACGCCCTCGGCCGATCCCGCGTGTGGACCGGCCACGCGTGATTTCGCCTGTGAAGGAAGCGCTGCGTGGCGGGACAGCGCTGTCCTGCGCCGCCGGGCTGACGTGATGGCGAGTATGTGGGAGGCTTCCCCCCGACATGAATACCGCAGGGGGTTCGTTGTGATCAGGGACGAAACCAGGCGAGTCAGGCAGCCCGCAGCGTGGCTGCTGCTCGGCGGTGTGGCGGTCAGCGTGTTCCTCGGCCTCACGGCCATGCTCAGCAATGGCTGGGCCGCCGTGGCGAACGCGGGCACACTGATCGCGCTGGCTGGCGGCGGTACGGCAGGACCGACCTTCGCCGATCGTGCGGTCGTTGCCTCCCACGCACTGACGTCTATTTCTGTGACCGCGATGGCCGTGGCCGCCGTGGCTCTGGCTACTCATTTCGGTGACAAGGTGCGGCACGCGCGCAAGATCACTCTGCTCGCGGTGGTCCTGCAGGGGATCGCGCTGCTGTTCGGCGTGCTCACCTGGCTGATGGCACTCGGCATCCACGCCGGCGGCTCCGCGAAGCTTGGGTTCTTCTTCGACGGTGCCATCGGGATCATGGTCGCGACCGCTGGCCTGTTCTTCAGCATTGTCACGCTGCGGTCAAGTGAACTGCAAGCGGCTCGCCAGCAAACGGTCGCCGAGCGTCAGCCTGCCGTGTCGGCAGGCCACTCAGCCGTGGACCCCTCATCAGCCGGATATTCGGGCCACGCTTACGGCCAGAAAGATGCGGCCCAGGGGTACGCTCACGCCGACTACCAGCCCGGAAGCGGCTATCAGGGACCGGGCCAGCAGCTGCCGCCCCAATCGCGGGCCCAGGCAGCGACGCACCAGGCCGCGGTTGCGCAGGCTACGGTTCATCAGGCCCCGGTTCAGCAGGCCGCAGTTCAGCAGGAGGCTGACCAAGCGGCGGCGCACCAGGCGGCGGCCGACCATGCGGCGGCTGACCATGCGGCGGCTGACCGAGCGGCGGCGCAGGCAGCGCCATACCACACGGCCGCGGGCCAGCAATACGGCGCACGTCCTGGCCATCCTTATGACCAGCAGAGCCAGCATCCTTACGACCAGCAGAGCCAGGAGAGCGGCTGGTACGGTCAGCTGAGCGGCGGATACGGTCAGCAAGCCTACGGGTCCTACCGGCAGCAGAGCGGCGGGAACGGTCAGCAGACCTACGGGCCCAACAAGCCGGCCTACGGGTCCTACGGGCGGCAGGTATCGGGACGTCAGGCGACGGGGCAACAGGGCCACCAGACTGGCTCGCAGTCGTCGTACGGGCATGATTACGACACCGATTACGGCCAGCAACAGTTGCCTGGTCAGCGTTACGATCCCTACGATCAGCAGGCCCTGCATGGACAGCAGGGCTACGGTCAGCCGGCACAGCAGGACGCGTACGCCTATCAACCGCCGGACGCGGATGCCTTTGAAACGCGGCGGGGCACGGACGGCTATCAACCGGCGGACACCGATGTCCACCGACCCAACACGGACGCCTACCAGCAGTACTACCGGCAGCATTCGCCGCAGCCTACGGAGCAAGGCCCGCCCGATAACGGCCGGCCTAACCACGGCCTGGAGAACGGCGACTCGCGCCACAGCCGGTGAGGCGGGAGAGCGACACGTGTATGGCCTGGGTTCCCGCCCGCTCGATCGCTGCTCCCCTGGCGCGCCGTTCTATCGCCGCTTGGCCCGGCGATGGGCCTTTGCTGGGGCTCCGGTGCCAGCGGTGGCCCGTTGTGGGGCTTTGCCGCGGCGGTGCGCCCGTAGGAGAGGGTGCGCGTGCGGGGTGGCGATTTGCTGGTAGCCGGGAGTCGTTGCGGAGATCGGGCGTGCGGTTGTTCCTGAAGGGCGGCGGGGGGCTGCTGTTCTGCGGCGGGGA
>DATIYI010000177.1:0-32943 GCA_035517695.1 Streptosporangiaceae bacterium | reverse complement strand
GCACCTGATCGAGATCCGCGACCGGACGTGTATGTTCCCCGGCTGCCGCCGCGACGCGGCCCAGTGCGACTGCGACCACACACTCGCCTACGAGCACGGCGGCCGGACCTGCGAATGCAACCTCGGACCCCTGTGCCGCCGACACCACCAAGTCAAGCAGGCTCCCGGCTGGCAACTCACCCAGCCCCAGCCAGGCATCTTCCACTGGACCGCCCCATCCCGGCGGACCTACCGGACCACCAGATCGTTAGACGAGTGATTCGTAACTGATCGTCTCCGCCGGACCCGCCCGTCTCCGGTGAGCCCGGCGAGCCGGGCACCGAGGTAAGCGATCTGGCCGAACTGCTCGTGGGCTACCTCGACTGGTACCGCGACACGCGACACGGTACTGCCCAAAATCGCCGGATTGTCGGATTCGCAGCTGCGCACTAGCGTCGAGTCATTGGGCTGGTCGCCACTTGGCCTGATCAAGCACTCATGAACGCGATATGGGGCGCCTTCTCCCCGGTTCAAAGGCCGCGTTCGCGGACTGGTGGAAGACCACCGCCGCGGCCCGGTTCACCAAGATCCCCGCTGCGGCGCTGGACCACCGCCGGTTCTGGGACGCGATGCACGCCGTCAACCTGAAGCAGCTGGAGGAGATCAGCCGGGCGATCGCGGTGCGAATCGTGCAGTCCTCCGGCGTGGACGTCTCCTCGGTTGCGCTGGACATGACCAACTTCGCCACCTTCGTTGACACGGCGAACGGGAAAGCGCCTATCGCGCAGCGGGGTAAGGCCAAGCAGAAACGTGCCGACGCCACCTTGGCCAAGGCCGGCAAGAAGCTGGACGAGCTGGCCGCTACCCTGGCCCGCGGCAAGTCCCGCCGCGGCAAGGACAAGGTGGAGGCCGAGATCACCGCGATCACCGGCAAGCCATGGGTCCGGCGGGTCATCACCTGGGAACTGACCGGCGACCAGCCCAAAGACCTGCGCCTGACCTGGAACATCGACGTCGGCGCCCGCGCCGCGCTGGAAGAAGAAATCTTCGGCAAGCACGTGCTGATCACCGGCCACCACGACTGGCCCGTCCCGGAGGTAGTCGCCGGGTGTCCGCGTACGACCTGACGTGCTGGTTCGTGTACGACCTCATGTGCCGGTCGTGACAGGCGGTTTCCTGTTGGTGTCGTGATCTGGGTGTGAATGGGGTTCTGGCGGTCCCAGTGCGAGGCCGAGTTCTCCTTCCGCCAGCTCAAAGACACCCGCGTCGTGTCCTTCTCACCGATGCACCACTGGACCGAGCACAACATCCGCGTCCACGTCTTCACCTGCGTCCTGGCCCTGCAAACCGCCCACCTCATGCGCCGCGCCGCCGCCCGGGCCGGCCTGGACCTGTCCGTCCGCGCCCTTGCTCGGCGAACTCGCCGGGATCGGCGAGACCGCCCTGCTCTACCAGGGCGGCCGCGGCCGACCCCGAGCCCACCGCATGCTCACCGAAACCAGCCCGGTCCAAGACAAGCTCACCGAAATCTTCGGCCTCGCCCGTTACGCCCCCAGGCGCTGACATGGGTAATACACGAAAACCACCCCTCCGACCATAGATGACCAGCGGAAACAGTCACACCGCACCATGATCATCGGAAACTCGGGCTAGGCGCACCGGATCGGTGGCCCAGCCATCGCCCAGGGAAGTCACAGACGCCGACCAGCATCACATCTGGGGCGTTCCGTCCGGGCCGAGCGCTTTGAAGCCCAGATAGGGGACGAGCGCATCCGGCATTGATACCGAACCGTCCTGCTGCTGGTAGCTCTCCAGGATGGCAGCCATGGTCCGGCCGATCGGCATGCCAGAGCCGTTCATCGTGGCGACGAAGGACCGCGTGCCGTCCGTGCACCGGGTGCGGATGTTCGCCCGGCGGGCCTGGAACGTGCCGCAGTCAGAGCAGGAGGAGATCTCCCGGTAGCGCTGCTGGCTGGGCAGCCACACCTCCAGGTCATAGGTGACCTGAGCGGCGAAGCTCATATCGCCAGCGGCCAGCATGATGACCCGATAGGCCAAGCCCAGCTCCTTCAGGCATGCTTCCGCGTGGCCGATCATCTTCTCCAGCTCGGCCTGCGACTGGTTTGCGGCGCAGATCCGCACCATCTCAACCTTCGTGAACTGGTGCAGCCGCAGGATGCCGCGGGTGTCCTTGCCGTAGGACCCCGCCTCGGACCGGTAGCACGGGGTGTGTGCGGTGAATGCCAGCGGCAGCGCGGCCTGATCGATGATCTCGCCGGCGCACAGGTTCGTCAGCGGCACCTCAGCGGTGGGGATCAAGAACAGGTCCCGCGATCCAACGCTGGTCTTGAACAGATCTTCCGCAAATTTTGGCAACTGCCCGGTGCCAGTCATGGTCTCCCGGGTGACCAGGTTGGGCAGCGAGTACTCGGTGTAGCCGTGCCGCCGGGTGTGCAGGTCGAGGAAGAACGTCGCCAGGGCGCGCTCCAGCGCCGCGCCCGCGCCCCGGGCGATGCTGAACCGCGGGCCGGACAGCTTGGCAGCCCGGACGAAGTCGAGGATCCCCATCGCTTCACCGAGATCAACATGATCCTTCGGCTCGAACGCGAACGCCGGTGGGTCACCGTGGCGGCGGATCTCCACGGCAAAGTCTTCGCTGTCGCCGTCGGGAACCGTGTCCAGCGGCAGGTTCGGGATGCCGAGCAGCAGCTCCCGCAGCTCGGCCCCAGCCCGGTCCTTCTCTGCCTCTGCCTGGCGGATCTGCTCCTTGAGCCGACGTGCCCGCTCCTTCAGCTCCGAGACATCCCGGCCCTGCCGTGCCGCCTGCTGCACTTCCTGTGTCACCCGGTTGGACTCGGCACGGAGCTGGTCGGCCGTGGTGATGCTGCTGGTGCGCCGTGAGAACAGCGCTTCCACCGTGACCAGGTCCAGGGCGTAGCCACGGCGGGCGAGGCGGTGCACAGCGTCGGCGCCCATCTCCAGCAGGGCGCGGGGATCATGCATCAGTACCTTCTTCCATCAGTTTCCCTGCTGCCGAACCTAGCAAGCCATCGGCGTGCGTCCCCTCGCAACAGCGCCAGTCGGCGATTTTCTGATCCGCTTCCCGGTCAAGATCGGTTATCAGCGCATCGCTGATGCTCCGCATCTCAGCATCGGCAAAGACCATCGGCGTTGCGCAGGGGTCTCGGGAAGCATTACGTCCCCCGGAGCCAGCGCGTGCTGCTGCCACCAGGTGACCCACTTTCGCCGGATGCCCTCGCGCTGCGGCTCCTCGCGCCGGGAGTCCTGGCGCGAGGGCCGTGCTGGCCGAGCCAGGCCGCTTACTCGGTGAACGCTCATCGATGGCCATACCAGCGAGTAGAGCGCCCAATGAGCACGAGCTCGGGCCCTACCGCACTCGTGAAAACGCCCCCGAGGTACTACCGTTCGGGTCACAACGGCCGTTCGGGACCGGGGGCGGTCGGCTCAACCGCTGCGCAGAGGTCTTAACCATGGAAGTCCCGCTCACCCCACTCGAATTCGCCCGCCGGACCCGGCGTCTGCATGGCCAGCGTGAGGGGGTCATCGACGGTGATCTACGGCTGACGTATGCGCAGTTCTTCGACCGCTGCGACCGATGGGCGTCGGCGCTCGCGGGCATGGGCGTCGAGGCCGGGGACCGGGTCGCTACCATAGCGCCCAACACGCACGCGCAGCTTGAATCCTTCTACGCGGTGCCGCAGACCGGCGCAGTGCTCGTGCCGATCAACTACCGGCTCGCCGCAGACGACTTCGTCTACATCGTGAATCACTCGGGTAGCACCGTCGTATGCGCGCACAGCGACTACCTCGACACGCTGGACGAGGTGCGCGACCAGATGCCGCAGGTGCGCCACTTCGTGGCATTCGAAGGTGCGCAGGGCGGCCAGGACGGATGGGTCGACTACGAAACGTCGGTCGCCGCTGCGTCCCCGGGTTTCGAGCGACCCGAGATCGACGAGGGAGACCTGCTCACCATCAACTACACCAGCGGCACCACCGCCCGTCCCAAAGGCGTAATGATCACCCACCGCAACGCGGCGATCAACGTGATAGGCACCCTGCTGCATTTGCCGATCGGGGTGGGCGAGCCGTACCTGTGGACGCTCCCCATGTTCCACGCGAACGGCTGGACCTACACCTGGGCGGTGACGGCCGCCGCCGGAAAGCACATCTGCCTGCGCAAGGTCGATCCGGCGGTGGTATTCGGGCTGATCCGTGACGAACACATCAGCTTGCTATGCGCCGCGCCCACGGTGCTGATCTCGCTGGCGAACGCCGCACCGCAAGCTCGCGGCGACGTACCTCCCGGGGTGCACGTGGTAACGGCCGGGGCGGCGCCCGCGGCGGCCACCATCGAGCGGCTGGAAGGGGAATTCGGCTGGCAGGTCACCCAGGTGTACGGGCTCACCGAGACGGCGCCGTTCATCACCGTCTGCGCCCCGTTGCCCGAGCACGACGCACTCACGCCCGCCGGCCGCGCCGTGGTCAAGGCCCGGCAGGGCGTCGAATTGCTCACCTCGGGCGAACTGCGGGTGGTCGACGAGAAAGGGAAAGAGGTCGCCGCCGACGGGCAAAGCATGGGCGAGATCGTGGTGCGCGGGAATGCCGTTATGGACGGCTACTACCGCGACCCTAGTGAAACCGAACGGGTGATGGGCACCGGCTGGTTCCACAGCGGCGACGCGGCGGTGGTCCATCCCGACGGTTACGTGGAGATCCGCGACCGGATCAAGGACGTGATCATCAGTGGCGGCGAGAACATCTCCTCGGTCGAGGTCGAGGGCGTGCTGCTGCGCCACCCAGCCGTCGCGGAGGCTGCGATCGTCGGATTCCCGCACGACAAATGGGGTGAGACGCCGCATGCGTTCGTGGTGCTGCGCGACGGCGAGCAGGCGAGCGAGGAAGAGATCATCGCATTCGCCCGGGACCGGATGGCACGCTTCAAGGCCCCACGCGAGGTGAGCTTCGTCGGCGAACTACCGAAAACGGCGACGGGCAAGATCCAAAAGTACGTGCTGCGGTCCGGCGCCCCGAACCTCACCCGCCAGTAGGCACGGGATCGCCAGGTGCCCGAGCCCACGCGAGCCATCGACTTCCACGTACACCTGCCAACCCCCGACTGGCTGGACGGCAGCATGGCGGGCTACGTCGAGGCGGCGGAGGCGTACTTCCGCTCGCCGGTGCAACGATCGTCCCTTGACCAGCTCGCCGCCAGGTACCGGGAGTTGCGTGCGAGGGCGGTGCTGCTGGCGTGGGATGCGGAGACGGCGACTGGCCGCCCGCGGGTACCCAATGAGACCGTGGCCGAGGCCTGCCACGACCATCCGGATGTCTTTACCGGAATCGGCAGCGTCGACCCACACAAGGGGGATGCGGCCGTCTCCGAGGTGGCGAACATCGCCGGGCTCGGGCTGCGTGGGGTGAAATTCCACCCGTCGCTGCAAGCGTTCGCTCCCGACGACGCCTCGTACCGGCCGATCTTCGCCGCGTGCGAGCAGCACGGCCTGCTGGCCTTGTTCCACACCGGGACCAGCGGCATCGGCGCTGGCCAGCCAGGGGGCCAGGGCATCATGCTCGACTACGCAAGGCCAATCAGGCTCGACGCGGTTGCCGCCGCCCACCCGGGCTTGACCGTGGTAGCCGCGCATTTCGGCTGGCCGTGGCACATGGAACTGGTCGCCATGGCACTGCACAAGTCCAACGTATATATCGACATCTCCGGTTGGTCACCCCGACGCATCCCTGCTGAACTGATCAGCGAGCTTCGCGGGCGATTGCGCGGCCGGTTCTGCTGGGGCAGCGACTTCCCCTTCCTCGCACCCGAATGGTGCCTCGCCGAGTTCGACGCCCTCGGGCTGCCAGACGACGTGTCCCGCCAGGTGCTCTACACGAACGCGGCCCGGATCCTCCGCCTTGCCTAACTAAGCGACCGTGCCCAGGGCGTCATGCACTGCGGCAGCCGTTATGGATGATCATGATTTTTTGTCCCTAGGATGAGGCCGTGCTGAATATCGCCCCGCCGTCGGGCGGGTACCTGCGCTTTCCTCACATTCGCCAGGACCTGCTCGCGTTCGTAGCGGAGGACGACGTCTGGATCAGCAGCGTTGACGGCGCGCGTGCCTGGCGGTTGTCCTGCGACCGGGCAAAGGCAAGCCACCCGCGGCTGTCCCGTGACGCCACCATGGTGACCTGGACAAGCTGGCGCGATGGGCCGCCGGACGTGCACCTCGCCGCGGTGGCAGGCGGGCCTAGCCGCAGGCTCACCTATTGGGGCGATGCCGCCACACGGGGGTGGGCCGACGGCCAGGTGCTCGCGGTCAGCGCCCACGGCCAGCCGTTCTCGCACCATACCTGGGCCTACGCCGTCCCCGTTGATGGGGGGCCGCCTACCCGGCTCCCTTACGGTCCCGTGGGTGACCTCACGGTAGAGCCCGGCGGAACCGTCCTGCTGACCGCCGTCATGGGCCGCGATCCCGCGCACTGGAAGCGTTACCGTGGAGGCGGGACCGGCCAGCTGTGGGTGGCGCCCGGCGAAGCCGCCGATGCCATCGACAGCCAGCCAATATTTACCCGGATACTAGCGGACCTTGGCGGACATCTGGCGAACCCGCTGCTTGTTGGGGGCCGGCTGGCGTTTCTTTCCGACCATGAAGGCGTCGGCAATCTGTACTCCTGCCACCTCGACGGCAGCGATCTCAGGCGCCACACCGATCACACGGATTTTTACGCTCGCAATGCCAGCACCGACGGACGCCGGATCGTATACCAGCGCGCCGGGCAGATCTGGCTGCTCGACGACCTGGACGCCGACGCCCGGCCGGTCGATATCGTGCTCGGCGCCCCGGGCACCGCACGACAGGCTCGGCTGCTGGCCGCAGACGAGCACCTGGACGACCTGTCGGTGGACCACACCGGGCGGGCCAGCGCGGTCGAAGTGCAGGGCACCACGCACTGGCTGACGCATCGCGACGGGCCGGCCCGGGCATTGGCCGTGACGCCGGGCATCCGTGCCCGCTTTCCTCGCGTCCTCGGCACGACGGGCCAGGTGGTGTGGGTCGCCGACGCCGGTGGCCAAGACGGCCTCGAGGTGGCTCCGGTCAGCGGGATCCCGCCGGACGCCGGTGCAGGCACGGATGCGGGACCCCGCCGCCTGGCCTACGGAAGGCTGGGCATGGTGGCCGATCTGTGCGCCGCTCCTGACGGGACGAGCGTCGCGGTCGCCAGCCGCGACGGGCGGCTGCAGGTCGTCGACCTCGGCACGGGGGAAGCGGCCGAACTCGCCGTCTCGGATGCCGGGCCGGTCACCGGCCTCGCCTACTCCCCCGACTCGGCGTGGCTCGCGTGGTCGCATCCGGGTCCCGAGCCGCTGCGCCGGATCCGCCTGGCCCGCCTGGCCGACCGCGCCGTGGTGGATGTGACCGACGGGCGTTTCGCCGACAGCGATCCCGCGTTCACCGCCGACGGCGCCTACCTGGCGTTCCTGTCCAGGCGAAGCTTCGATCCTGTATACGACGCGCATTTCTTCGAGCTGTCCTTTCCCTACGGGTGCCGCCCTTACCTGGTACCGCTCGCCGCGGCGACCGCGTCGCCGTTCGCCCCTGTGCCTGATGGTCGTCCCGTCGAGGTCTCCGCGGACAAGGACGGTGGTGACACTTCGAGCGAGGGCTCGGGAGAGGACGGGAAGAGCGGCGAAGGGGACGGGCAGGCGCAACACAACCCGGTGACCGTTGAGCCGGAGGGCCTGACCGAGCGGGTCGTCCAGTTGCCGGTGGCCGAGTTCCGCTACTCGTCGCTGCGCGGCGTCCAGGATGGGCTGGTGTGGCTCAAGCAGGCACCATATGGAGCGCTCGGCGAGAGCGGCGCGGATATCGATGCCCCGGCGCCGCGGCCGGCGCTGGAACGGTTCGACCTGAAGCGGCGCACGTGCGACGAACTGGTCGACGAACTTGACTGGTTCGAGGTGAGCGGCGACGGCACCAGGATCGTCGTGTGCGATCACGGAGATCTCCGGGTGATCCCGTCCAGGCACAAGGTCGACTCCGACGACTCCGACGCCGATCCAGCCGTGGACTTGTCCCGGCTGCGGGTCATGGCCGATCCCGCGGACCACTGGCGCCATGCCTTCGACGAGGCCGGCCGCATCATGCGTCACGACTTCTGGGTAGCGGACATGGCGGGGGTGGACTGGGATGCCATCTTGGCCGCCTACCGCCCGCTGCTCGATGGCCTCGGCGGATCCGACGACTTCGCCGATCTTCTCTGGGAGTTGCTCGGCGAACTCGGCACCTCACATGCCTACGTGTTCCCCGCGCCGCAACTCACGCAGGCGCAGCCGGTGGGCTTGCTTGGCGCCGATCTGGAGTGCGACGCTGGGGGACGCTGGCGGGTAGCGAGGGTGGTGCCTGGCGAGTCCTCCGATCCGCGGGCACGGTCCCCGCTCGCCACGCCTGGCGCGATGATCCGGCCTGGAGACGCGATCACCGCGGTCGATGGGCGCCTCGTTGACTCGCTGACCGGACCCGCGCCGTTACTGGTCGGCGCGGCCGGCAAGGCGGTGGAGCTAACCGTGGATCCGGCCCTCGGCGGGCCGCCCAGGCGCGCGGTAGTGGTGCCGCTACGAGACGAGGATCGCCTGCGCTACCAGGACTGGGTGGCGGGCCGGCGGCGCCACGTCAGGGAACTCAGCGCTGGCCGCGTCGGATACCTGCACGTGCCCGACATGATGGGGGCCGGCTGGGCACAGTTCCATCGGGACCTGCGGGTGGAAATGACGGCCGACGCGCTCGTCGTGGACGTCCGGGGAAACCGTGGCGGACACGTCTCGCAGCTTGTCGTGGAGAAGCTGGCCCGGCGGGTAATCGGCTGGAACGTGCCGCGCGGCCTGCGGCCTGAAACCTATCCCTATGACGCGCCACACGGCCCGATCGTGGCCGTCGCCGACGAGTACTCAGGCTCCGACGGCGACATCGTCACCGCAGCGATCCGCATCCTGCGCCTTGGCCCCGTCGTCGGGACAAGGACGTGGGGTGGGGTGATCGGGATCGACGGCGCGCACTACCTCGTGGACGGCACGGCAATCACCGTCCCACGGCACGCGACGTGGCTCGACTCCTACGGATGGGACGTGGAGAATCATGGCGTCGAACCCGACGTCGAGATCGTCATGTCGCCTGACGACTGGGCACGCGGCGCCGATCCGCAACTTGACAGAGCGGTAGAGCTTGCCGTGGAATCACTCGCGGCAGGCCGGGCGCTCACGCCACCGGATACCGGGGATCGCCCAACCCGGCGCCGGCCACCGCTGCCTGCACGCGGGCCCGAATCTGGCTAGACGCGCCCGGGGGTCCAGGAGGGGTCACGCCCGCTGGGCCCACAGCGGCTTGTCGTCCTCATCGAGGACGCGCACCTCCACACCGAATTTGGCCAGGCCACTCCGGGACCGTGGTTGTATGTGGCTAACGTATCCCGCGGGTGTGCCGCGAGGCCACGCGAGCTTTGCTACGGAGCGTCTGGACCGAGACCGTGGGGATGTACCTGGAGAGGAGAAGCTCGATGGCCGATGATCAAGAGAACTCGCCCGGCGTTATCTCCGGGGTGATGCAGGAGTTCGTCGCGCAGCTGCGCGGAGTCACCGAAAGGCTTGAGGGCCTGACCGGGCTCGGTGTGTCCCTCCCGTCGATCCCGTCGATCCCGTCGCTGCCGCAGAGCCTGCGGGTCCTGCCCGCGCCGGGCGCCCTTTCCGCGGCACAGCTGAAGACGCTCAGCACCACCGTCGCCGCGCAGCGACACAGTGTCGATGCACTCAAGGCGCAGCTTACGGCGTTCGATGAGCAGCTCGTGGTGCTTGAGCGGATCCTCGAGCCGTTCGTGGAGTGGAGCAAGACCTGGGCCGACATCGAGCACCGGGTGATGAACCTTCGTCATGGCCTGGGGTCTGAGGGACACGCAAGCGACTCCTAATGCCTGTCAGCCGGCCGAGCCGCCAGCGATCTCGTAGGACCACAGCTCGCTACTCACCCCGACAGGCGCAGGCGCCTCGCCGCCACTGCGCTGCGCCGCGCTGCGGTGCCCGTGGCCGAACGCGGGTGAGTTCAGCCACGCCGCAAACGAGGCCTCGTCCCGCCAGCGTGTCACCACGAGCCAGGTGGTGCGCTCGTCGGTCGGCTTGAGGAGCTCGAAGCCCTCGAAGCCGTCCTGGTTGTCTACCGCGCCCGCCCGGGCGGCGAACCGGCGGGCTAGTTCGTCTCCGCTGTCGGCCGGAACTGTAATCGCGTTGATCTTCACGACGGTCATGTGCTCGATGATGCCAGACCCGCGGGTGACACGATGCGGCAGCCGTTTGGACAAATGATCCTTAACGGCTGCCGCGCGGTGCCCCCGCTGTCCGGCTAGCTCTTCCTCGGCGGCGACGATGACGTCGGGCTGGCGTCAGGACTACTTTCTTCGCGCCTGAGGACAACCACGGTGCGCCCGGTGACTGGTAGCGCGCCACCGCTCTCGACGGGCTCCCGATCCTGATCCGGGGCCGAGGTATCGAGGATCGGTTCCCACCACTCGCCCCATTGTTTGGGCAGCGTCCACTCGACGGCCTCATGGTGGGCGTTGAATAGCAGCAGGAACGAATCGTCGGTCACCCGCTGGCCGCGGCGGTCACGGTCGGCGATGCCCTCACCGTTGAGGAACAGGCCGACCGACAGGGCCAGGCCGGCGTCCCAATCGTCGTCGCTCATCTCGGTCCCGTCGGGCTTGCACCAACCAAGCGCGACGGAGCCTTGGACCGGTCGTCCATGCAGATAGCGCCGCCTGCGCAGCACGGGATGCTCGCGCCGCAACGTGATCAGCTCGCGGGTGAAGTCGAGCAGGTCCTCGTCGATCTGGCCCCAATCCTGCCATGAGATCTCGTTGTCCTGGCAGTAGGCGTTGTTGTTCCCGCCCTGGGTGCGGCCGGACTCGTCCCCGCCGAGGAGCATCGTGGCCCCCTGGGACAGCAGCAGGGTGGCCAGGAAGTTGCGCTGCTGTCGCCGACGCAGCGCGAGCACCTGTTCGTCGTCGGTGTCGCCCTCGGCGCCGCAGTTCCATGACCGGTTGTGGCTTTCGCCGTCGGCGCCGCCCTCGCCGTTGGCGTCGTTGTGCTTGTCGTTGTAGGAGACCAGGTCGCGCAGGGTGAAACCATCGTGGGCGGTGACGAAGTTGACACTGGCCCCAGGATGGCGGGTATCGGCCTGATAGAGGTCGGAACTGCCGGTCAGGCGCGAGGCGAACTCGCCGAGCGTGGCGGGCTCGCCGCGCCAGAAGTCCCGCACCGTGTCGCGGTAGCGCCCGTTCCACTCCGACCACAAGGCGGGAAAGTTGCCTACCTGGTAGCCGCCCTCGCCGATGTCCCACGGCTCGGCGATGAGCTTAACCTGCGAGACGACGGGGTCCTGCTGGATGAGGTCGAAGAAGGCAGACAGCCGGTCCACCTCGTGGAACTGGCGCGCCAGGCTGGCGGCCAGGTCGAAGCGGAACCCGTCGACGTGCATGTCCGTTACCCAGTAGCGCAGCGAATCCATGATCAGCTGGAGGGTGTGCGGGTGGCGCACGTTCAGGCTGTTGCCTGTCCCCGTCGTGTCGTAGTAGAAGCGGCGATCATCGCCCACCAGCCGGTAGTACGCGGCGTTGTCGATCCCCTTCATCGACAAGACAGGACCGAGATGGTTGCCCTCGGCGGTGTGGTTGTAGACAACATCGAGGATCACCTCGATGCCGGCCTCGTGCAGCGCCCGCACCATCGCCTTGAACTCGGCGACCTGCTCGCCCCGCTGACCGGCGGCTGCGTATTCGTTGTGCGGGGCCAAGAACCCGATCGAGTTGTACCCCCAGTAGTTCCGCAGCCCCCGCTTGACGAGGTGGGCGTCATGTAGGAACTGATGGACAGGCAGCAGCTCCACCGCGGTGACCCCGAGCCCGGTGAGGTACTCGACGGCGGCCGGATGCGCCATCCCCGCGTAGGTGCCCCGCTGCGCCTCGGGGATGGCGGGATGGCGGGCGGTGAAGCCCTTGAGGTGCACTTCGCAGATGACCGACTCGTTCAGCGGGATGTCCGGGGGCCGGTCGTTGCCCCAGTCGAAGTACGGGTTGTGGACAACAGCCTTCGGCACATGCGCGGCGCTGTCCTGGTCGTTGCGCGAGTTATCGTCGCCGAACGTATAGGGAAAACAGGCCTGATCCCAATCGGCCTGGCCCTCGATCGCCTTGGCATACGGATCCAGCAGCAGCTTCGCCGGGTTGCAGCGTTGGCCCCGCTCGGGCGCCCACGGCCCATGGACACGGTAGCCGTAGCGCTGACCCGGAGTCACCGCCGGCAGATAGGCATGCCAGCAAAACGCCTCGACCTCCTCCAGGCCCACACGCTGCTCCCCGCCGTCGTCGAACAGGCACAATTCGACGCCTTCCGCTACCTCAGAAAACAAAGAGAAGTTCGTCCCGGCGCCGTCGTAGGCAGCGCCGAGCGGATAGGAACGACCCGGCCAGGTCTCGATGCCATCGTTCATATGTGGTTGAATCCTGTTCTTCGTCTTCTTCGCCTTCTTTGTCGATGGCCGGGGTGACACGGCATCGGTCATGGCATACCTGCTCTGGTCAGGATGACGACGCTGTCAGGTGGGAGGATTACGCCTTGATGCGTCGATTCGACGCGGGGATCGGAGGCGGCGAGCAGCACCAGGAACTGGCTGTCCGGGAATGTCCAGGCTCCTACGCCGATGTTACTTGCCACCACAACTGGCCCGCGGCGGACGACGAGCCAACCGAGGTCTTCATCGCATTCCGTATCGATGCGGTCCAGGCGGGGGTCGGTGAGTGCGGGGATCTGCCTGCGGAGGGCGATCAATCGACGATACCAGGCGAGCAGGTCGGCATGCTGGTCTTTTCTTGGTTCGGCCCAGTCGAGCCTGGAGCGATCGAACGTCGCCGGGTGCTGCGGATCGGGCACGTCTGCCGGATCCCAGCCAAATGCGGAGAATTCGCGGCGCCTCCCGTCGCTGACGGCCCGGCCAAGCTCCGCATCGGAGTGGTCGGTGAAGTACTGGAACGGTGTACGTGCGCCCCACTCCTCGCCCTGAAAGACGAGGGGCACGAATGGCGAGGTGAGCAGCAGAGCAGCGGCGACCCGCAGACGGCCATCGCTCATGAGGGCGGCGGCGCGTTCACCGACGGCGCGGTTGCCGACCTGGTCGTGGTTTTGGGTACAAACCACAAACTGGCTTCCCGCGAGCCCTGCCGGAGGTCGGCCGTGCACCCGCCGACGGTGCGGGGAATATGTGCCGTCGTAGACCCACGCCTGGCGCAGCGCCTTGGCCAGCAAGGGCAGCGACCCGAAGTCCTCGTAGTAGCCACTCGCCTCGCCTGTCAGCGTGGCATGGAGAGCGTGGTGCCACTCGTCGGCCCAGGAAGCGTCTATGCCATAGCCGCCTACGTCGCGGCCGCGGACGAAACGGGGGTCGTTCAGGTCGCTTTCTGCGATGACGAAAAGCGGCCGCCGCACGTGCGCCGCCAGCGCGTCCACCTCGATGGCGAGCGCCTCGAGGATGTGCGTGGCTGACTCGTCCACGATGGCGTGCACGGCATCGAGGCGGAGCCCGTCGCAGTGGTAGTCGCGCAGCCACATCAGGGCGTTGTCGATGACGAACCGGCGGACCTCGTCACTGCCCGGCCCGTCGAAATTCACCGCGTCGCCCCAGTTGGTCTGGTGGTGCGGGGAGAAATAGGGCCCGAACTCACGCAGGTAGTTCCCCGCCGGGCCTAGATGGTTATAGACGACGTCCATCAGCACGCCGAGCCCGTGGGCGTGGGCGGCATCAACGAGCCGTTTGAGCCCCGCTGGGCCGCCGTACGCGTGGTGCGGGGCGAACAGGTCGACACCGTCGTAGCCCCAGCCCCTGCGGCCAGGGAACTCGGCCACTGGGAGCAGCTCGATGGCATCGACACCAAGGTTCGCCAGGTGCTCCAGGTGCCCGATGGCCCCGTCGAAGGTGCCCTCGGCCGAGAAGGTTCCGACGTGGCACTCATAAAGGACCGATCCTGCGAGCGACACGCCCCGCCAGCCGCTATCACCCCAGGCGAAGGCCCTATGGTCCACCACGCGGGACGGCCCGTGGACGCCGCGTGGCTGGCAGGCCGACCGCGGGTCGGGCCGGGGCGGACCGCCGTCGAGGCTGAAGGCGTAGTCGCTCCCCGGGCCTGCCTCCTCTGCGTGGCACGTCCACCAGCCGCCATCCGCCTGGCTCATCGTTATCCGGCGCTCGCCGAGCACGGCCTCGACGCGGCCGGCGCGCGGCGCCCACACTCGGAACTTGTGCATCATTCGTCCCTGGCCAATTCGTCCCTGGCCAACGCCGCGAGCACCGCGACGGGAAACCGCCGGAGCAGCGCGCGCAGGCTGATGTCGCCGCCTTCCATCTGCTCGTCGGTGAGCACATTGACCCAGGCGCCTCCCGGAAGCGTGACCGCGGTGTCGGCCCAGCCTTCCGCCAGGCGGGTGAGCAGGCGTGGCACGACCACGGCCAGCCCGCCGGTCCCGGTAACGGCCGGCAGGCCGGTCCGGGTGAAGGCAACCGCGTGTGAGGCCTTGTCGCCGAAGACGCGCAGCGGCTGGTAGCCCGAGCCCGGGCCGTACAAGTCGGGATGGTGGCGCCGGTGGCGCAGGAGGCGGTGGATGAGCCAGAGTTTCGTGCCGCCCTCGTCGCCGCTAGCAAGCGCCGCCTCTGGGCCGCCGTCTGCGAGCGCGTGGAGCAGGCGGCGGCGGCTGTTGTAATCGACTGGCCTGCGGTTGTCCGGATCGACCAGGGACAGGTCCCACACTTCGGTGCCCTGGTACAGATCGGGAATGCCCGGGCACGTCAGCAGCAGCGTTGTCTGGGCCAGCGCGTTGACACGCCCGCGCTCGACGATCCGATGCTCGGCAAGAAACGCCTCCATATCGGCGATGAAGCCCTCGTCAGCGAGAACCGCTGTAACAAAGGCACGGAGCGCGTCGTCGTAGCCCGCACACGGGTCGACCCAGGAGGTGTGCACCTTGGCCTCCTTGGCCGCCTTCTCCATGAAGGCGGCGGCCCGCGCCGACTCGATCGGCCAGGCACCCACCAGAGTCTGGTAGAGCAGGTATTCGGCGTTTAGGTCCGGCCAGCCGTCTCGTTTGTAGCGCTCCCCCTGCTCCGCCCAGCGCCGCAGCGCCCGCTCCCATTCCTCGGGCAGTTCGGACAGTACATTGATGCGGGCCCGCACGTCAGCGCTGCGCTTCGTGTCGTGCGTCGACAGGGTGAGCATCGCTTCCGGCCACCGCCGCGCCGCGTCGGCCATGTCCTGGTGGAAGTCCGCCACAGGGCGGCCGAAATCGCCGGGGTTGCCGCCTACCTCGTTGAGTGAGATCAGGGGTTGATAACGGTAGAAGGCGGTATCTTCCACCCCTTTAGCCATGACAGGCGAGCTGACCTGGGCGAAGCGCACGGCAAACGCGGCCTCGTCCTCGCCGGGGTGGTCGAGCACGAGCAATTCGCCGATGAAGCCCAGTAGCTCGGCATCCAGGTCATCCCTGCGCCGCCGGGCGTTGGCCACGGCGGCGGCCACCTGAGCGTGGTCCGCGGACGTGACTGGGTGCCCCGGCCGTGCGTACGTTCGGTAGACAGGGAACGCGGCGATCACCTCGCGTAGCGCGTCGCGCAGCTCACGGCGAGTGTGGTCGCGCTGTCGGCGATGCCCTTCGCATACGTCGGCAAGCAGCTCGGTGAGACGCTCCACCTCGGCGGCGAGCTCGTCGCGCATGATCTGACACTTGGCGCGGTGCACGACATCGGGGTAGCTGCCATGCTCACCGGTGAAGCGGGCATAGCTAGCGTGCATGGCCGTCTCGTTGCCCGCATCGACGAAGAGCTGGTTCGCCCGGTTCAGGAAGTCGTAGCCGGAGGTCCCTGCCACCGGCCATGACGCGGGCAGCTCCTCGTGAGCCTCGAGGATCTTCTCCACGACGACGTATACGCCCGCGGTGGCGTCGCGCAGCCGGTACAGATAGCCCTCCGGGTCGGCGAGGCCGTCCACGTGATCGACCCGCAACCCGTCGAGTATCCCCGCCGAGACGAGATCGATGACAAGGCGGTGGGTGTCCGCGAAGACGGCAGGATTTTCTATCCGCAGCCCTGCGAGCGTCTCAATGTTGAAGAACCGCCGGTAGGAGAGCTCGTCCGCGCCTGTCCGCCAGTAGGCCAGGCGGTAGTTCTGGCGGCCAAGTAGCTCATCGAGGGCGTCCGGGTCGCGGTTGAGCGCCTCGATCTCAGCATCGACAGCCGCCGCCACTTCCGGCCTGGCAGTGCACAGCCCGGCCAGGCGGTCACGCAGGACCTCCTTATCTCGGTGACGCTCGGCCACCGCGGCCGGGTCGGTAGACCGGGATTGCGGGAGGTGGCCAAGGGCGGCGGCCAGGCTTTCGAGTTCCACGGACCGTGCCTGGGCTGCCGCCCTGGCGAGAAGCTCGTCGAGCGTCCGGGGCGATAGGGGCACCTCGTGGTCGTAGTAACGCACGGTGAACGATCCACCCTGGCGCTCGACCGTCAGCTCCCCCGCCTCGAGCACCCGGCCGTAGTGGTCACCGAGGACAGGCATGAGCACGGTGGCCGTCAGCTTGCGCTGCGGCGGATCCCAGTCGATGTCGAAGTAGGAGGCGTAGAGGCTCGACGGCCCGTTCTCGAGCACGTCCCACCACCACGCGTTAGCCCGCCCCGCGAGTGCCATGTGGTTTGGCACGATGTCGAGCACCTGGCCGAGACCGGCATCAGCGAGCCGTTCGACAAGCCGGCGATGCGCCGGTGCGCCGCCGAGCTCCTCGTTCAGCCGTCCGTGATCGACCACGTCGTAGCCGTGTGTGCTGCCCTCGGCGGCCTGCAGGTACGGCGAGCAGTAGAGGTGGCTGACGCCGAGGTCGGCGAGGTAGGTCACGATGCCTGCAGCGTCGTCGAAGGTAAAGCCAGGATGGAGCTGGACGCGGTAGGTCGCGATCCGCGGTCGGTGGTTTGGCGTGGGCGTGGCGGCCATCGGGCGGCGCTCCCATGAAGACAGAGAGGGGCTGACAGGACGGCGGAGATCGCCGCACTCAGCCGGAGGCGGGCGTCTTGGCCTCCTGCCTTCCTTCACTCATCTCGGGCCGGCCTGATCTCTGGCCAGCCTGCCAGGGTCGCCCATCAGATTATGACAAGCACTACATCAGCTCGATGACCGGGACAGTCCGCTGCTCATCCCGGCGCGCTGCTCGAACGGGGGCGCTGCTCGAACAGGGGCGCTGCTCACACGGGGGGCGCTGCTCAAACGAGGGTACCGCCGCCGAGGCCAGCACGAGGGCAAGGTTCGCGTGTCTGGGGTACGGGCCTGGCGTACGAGCCTGGCATAATGAAAGGCGATGAAGAACTCTGCTGCTAATCGTTTCCCGGTAACCGTGACCCACCTGCCCGTCGTACGGTGTGATATCTGCAGGCGCACCATGGCGTACCGGCCCGGTCAGGTGAGTGCGGTCCTGACAGAGCACTACCGCAAGGCCCATCCAGAGGCGCTCTCGACGTCTTCCTGACGCCGTGCTTTCTGACGCCGTGCTTTCTTGGCGCGGTGCCCTCGGTGCCGTCTTGGCGTTCTGCCTCGACGGCTGCCAAGAGCGTTACGGCGTCAGGGCCCAGAACGCGCCATGGCCGAGTTGCAGTCGATCAAGGCATCGGCCCGTTCTACAGCGCACTCATCGTGATCCGCGGCACCGGCTTCGCCGACGGTCTTGCCGTCAGCGAGCCCGGGCCCTTGTCCTGACGACTCGCCCCGACCACCCGGTCCGGAGTCGCATCCGAGGCTGGGTTCTGTCAAATCGCCGACGCCTGGAGGCCCTTCAGGACGTGGGCCGTGGTCCTCGTCCGGGCCGCCGCGCGAAAAATTCTGGACGATGAACCCCCGAATACGGGGTGGCCTACAGGCGGAACAACCGTTCGGCAGTTTCGTGCAGGAACAGGTCCCTGGTCTCGTCGTCGAGGTCAAGCTCACCGAGCCGTGCGAGCGCGGCGGTGGCCGTCATCATGGGATAGTTCGTGCCGAACATCACCTTCCTGCGGCCGTGGCCGCGCAGATACTGCACCAATTCGGCCGGGTAACGGTGGGCGGCGTAGGCGGAGGTGTCGATGTACACGTTCGGGTACTTCGTGGCCAAGGCAATCATCTCAGCGGTCCACGGGTAGCCGATGTGCCCACCGATAATCACTAGGTCGGGGAACTCGAGCGCGACGTCGTCGAGGTAAGGAATCGGCCGTCCCGTCTCTGAGGTCCGCAACGGACCGGTATGGCCAACCTGGGTCATGAAGGGGATGCCGAGTTGCACGCACTCGGCAAGCAGAGGGTAGTAGAGGCGGTGGTTTGGCGGCAGTCCCCAGAGCCAAGGCACGATCCGCAGCGCGCGCAACCCGAGGTCGTTGACCGCCCTGCGCAGCTCGCCGATCGCCTTCACCGGCTCGCGCAGGTCGACGGAGGCAACGCCGACGAACCGGTCAGGGTAGCTGGCGACGCACGACGCAACTTCGTCGTTGCCGATCAGCGGTCCCGTGGCGTCGTACCAGGCGCAGATCAGGCCCCGGCCCACCCGCGCCTCGTCCATAGCTGCGACCGTGGCGTCCAGCGCCGTCAGCGCAGTCGGCCATTGCTGCCCCATCCAACGCCGCAGCGGCGAGAACATCTCGTGCTGGAGGAAGCGGACGGTAGGGTGCTGCATCCATACGTCGATGACCGTCACAGCCGACATTCTGCCGCAGCCGCGGTCTCACGCGGATCGCAGCCCACAAGCGCCAGCCGTGACGCCTCAAGCAGGGGCGGCGGACCAGCGAATCCGGCCAGCTCCTGCGCTCCCCCGTCGAGCAGGTGCGCCACGCCCATTGAATCGAAGATGCCTGCCCCGCGACCTGGACGACCGCGGGGAGGTTGCGCCCGGGCCGATCTCGATCGTCTGCGACCACAGCACCCCGCGGGACGGCAGCGCGCCTGCGTGCTGCGCGGCTACGGCAGCTACGAGGCGTGCAGCGACCCGGTGTTCTCCATCCCCGCGCTGTCTTTGCTCGAACGCGGATTCGTCGTCGCCATTGCCGACGTGCGCGGCGGCGGCGAGATGGGACGCCGCTGGTACGAAGACGGCAAGCTGCCGTCGAAGCGCAACAGTTTCACCGACTTCATCGCATGCGCGCAGCACCTCGCCGCGACCGGCTGGACCTCGCCCGGCCGGCTCATAGCGGCAGGCGAGTCCGCGGGCGGGCTGCTTGTTGGTGCCGCCGTCAACCTCGCGCCGTCGGCCTTCGGCGGAATCGCCGCCCAGGTCCCCTTCGTCGACGCGCTGACGACCATCCTCGATCCCGAGCTGCCGCTGACCGTCACTGAATGGGAGGAATGGGGCGACCCGCTGCACGACCCCGCGGTGTACGCGTACATGAAGGGCTACACGCCCTATGAGAACATCACAACCGAGCGCTACCCGCCGATCCTCGCCACCGTCGGCCTGAACGACACCCGCGTGCTCTACCACGAGCCGGCCAAATGGATCGCCCGGCTACGAGCCGAGGCACGTGGCGGGCCATTCCTGCTGAAAACGGAGATGGCCGCCGGTCACGGCGGTCCGAGCGGGCGCTATTGCGCATGGCGGAAAGAGGCCTTCATCACGGCCTGGATCATTGATACCGCAGCCGATAATTGATATCGCAGCCGACCGGACCGTCACGTCCCGAGCCGCCCAGGCGGGCACGGCGATGCCAGGGGTTCGCGCTGAGCAGATAGTCTGAAACGGCGATGACCACGGATCAGAGCGCACGCTCCGACGGACCACCGCGGAGCCTCGACCCGCGCTCACGCTGGATCGACCTCGACGGCCCCGTGCACTACCTCGATTTCGGGGGCCCGGCCGACGGGCCCACGATCGTTTGCGTGCACGGGCTGAGCGGGTCGGCGGTGAACTGGTCGGCGATCGCTCCGCTGCTGACTGACCGCTACCGCGTGCTCGCCCCAGATCTGGCCGGGCACGGCCTCACCGAATCCCATGGACGCGGCACCGCGGTGGCAGCGAATCGGCGTCTGCTGCACCGTTTCATCCAGGCGGTACCTGGCGGCCCGGTGATCCTGATAGGCAATTCCATGGGCGGGATGATCTCGCTGCTCGAGGCGAGCGCCGCGCCAAACACGGTCGTCGGCCTGGTGCTTGTCGATCCGGCCCTGCCATTTGTGGCTGCCCGCCCTGATCCATTCGTCGCAGCGCTGTTCGCCGCGTACACAACCCCTGGCATCCGCCAGATATTGATGGGCCGCCGCCGTCGGCTGACCCCTGAGGAACTCGTAGCCCGCGTGCTGTCGCTGTGCTGCGTCGACCCCGCGCGCGTGCCCACGGACGTTCTCGCGCAGCATGTCGAAGTGGCCCGCCGCCGCCTGCGGTTCGCCGATGTCGAGCGGGAGTTCGCCGATGCCGCGCGTTCCATCATCGCCACCTCCGGCTACCCGCCCGGCCGGGCGGCGTATGTGCGCCGTATCCGTATGATCACCTGCCCTGTATTGCTGATTCAGGGCGCGCGCGACCGCTTGGTGCCCGTCGGCGCCGCCGTGGCGGCGGCGCGCGCCAACCCGGCGTGGACGTTGGTCATCATGCCCGGCGTGGGCCACGTACCTCAGTTGGAGGCGGCTCGCGATACTGCCGGGGTCATCACCGACTGGCTCGGCTCAGGCGGCCGCCGCGCCGTGCAAGCGGCGGCCCCGCACGGGAGCTAAGACGGTAGCCGCACGGCCAAAACGGCCGGGTCGGGGAGCGAGTGGCCATTCCGTGGCTCGGATGGGCATGCGGGCACTGCGAGTTCTGCACCTCGGGCCGGGAGACACTGTGTGCGAAAGCCAGGAGATGAGGGCTACGCGACCAGGATGCCGGCGGCCAGAGCCTGTTCGTAGATCTCGTCGAATCGCCGCGGCGAGACCGTGGTGGGACCGGTCATTTCCCTGCGGTCGGTGGCCGCAGCCGACGGACGATCATCGTCACTTACACTAACCCTGACGGCAGGGACCTTCGGCTCTGCCGCCAGGCGTCAGATCATGCGCACGCTCATCCTCGGACTGTAACTATGTGGGAGATGAGTCATGAGAGCACTCGTGTATCACGGACCGGGCCAGAAGGCGTGGCAGGACATGCCCAAGCCGGGGATCGTCGACGACACCGACGCGGTCGTCCGCGTCGATTCCGTGACCATCTGCGGCACGGACCTGCACATTCTGAAGGGAGACGTACCGGCCGTCACCGACGGGCGGATCCTCGGGCACGAGGCGGTCGGGACGGTCGAGGCGGTCGGCAGCGGTGTGAGAACCGCCAAGGTCGGCGACCGCGTGCTGGTCTCGTGCATCACCTCCTGCGGCACCTGCAGGTTCTGCCGTGACGGCCGTTACGGGCAGTGCCTCGGCGGGGGTGGGTGGATCCTGGGCCACAAGATCGACGGGACCCAGGCTGAGTATGTGCGCGTACCGTTCGCGGACACCTCCACGTATCAGGTGCCGGTCAGTGTGAGCGACGAGGACATCCTCATGCTGGCTGACATCCTGCCCACGGGCTACGAGGTCGGCGTCCTGAACGGCGAGGTACGGCCCGGCGATGTGGTCGCCGTCGTCGGGTCCGGCCCAATCGGGCTGGCAGCGATCATGGGCGCCCGCATGTTCAGCCCGAGCCACGTCGTCGCGATCGACCTGGCCGACAGCCGACTCGAAGCCGCCAAGCGGTTCGGCGCGGACGTAACGGTGAACAACAGCCGTCAGGACCCGCTTGACGTGGTCCGTTCGCTGACCGACGGGCTTGGGGCCGACGTGGCGATCGAGGCGGTCGGTGTTCCTGCCAGCTTTGAGCTCGCCGTCGAGCTTGCTCGGCCCGGCGGGCGGGTCGCGAACATCGGCGTGCACGGTGAGCCCGCGACGCTCCACCTCGAGGCGCACTGGATCAGAGACCTCACAATCACGATGGGGCTGGTCGACACCTACTCCACGGCGACGCTACTGCGCCTGCTGACCACGCATCAGATCGACGCGGCACGGTTCATCACCCACCATTTCGCCCTGGACGACTTCGTCGAGGCATACGACGTGTTTGGCCGCGCCGCCGAGACTGGGGCGCTCAAAGTAGTGCTCAGCCGCGCAGGCTAGACGACTAACCATCCGCTAAACCAGCCGCGGAAAGTCACTGCACGCTGGGGAGCTTCGCGGCAGCCGTTCGGCCGCATCTCCAGCGCCCCTTCGGCCTGCTCGTCGCTGTTCACCCTGGGACGGGCGGGCCGCTTGAGCGGGGTGACGAACGACCCTATCGGCCTGCCCGGTAAGCGCGCAGCCTCAAGGTGAGGAGCGATTGGGATGGTCAATTCCCCGAAACGGGCGAGCGAGTCTCGCCGTGAAAGGCCCTGGGTCGTTGTGGTGGCGGACACCGGCCGGGCAGGCCAGACGTACCGCGTTGAGGCGCCCGATCGCGTCCTGCGGATGTTCGGGATGCTCAGCGCGACACGGGACGAACTTGACCTCACCACCGTGCCGCCTGAGGGCCGGGCGCGCGTTCATCAGCTGCTCGAGGTGGTCAGCTCAGAGCTGGAACGGTCGGTCTCCCCGGCGCTGGGCGCCGAGTTGCGCGAACTCGTCCGCCGGGTGGAAGGCGTGCCAGGCGCAGGCGAGTTGCGGATCGAGTACGCCAGCCTCCTGGGCTGGGCCAGCGGCCTGGTGGTTGCCATGCTCGACCAGCTTGCCGAGACGCGGGATCAGCTTTACCTGACGAGCGAGGCCGCGGAAGTTCCCGCTTGCGGCATCGCCGACACACCTGACACCGCTGCTTACACCGCTGGCGCCCTGGCATTCCTGCGCGGCGGCCTGCTTGCCGGAAAGCTTGGCGACGACGTTCGCACCACGTCGCGACGACCAAGGTCCCTGGCCCAGGGGCATAACGACTCTGTGGATACCTGGCCGCTTCCGGACAACCTGAAAGACGGCACCCGTCGCGCGGACCCAGCCGGACGGAAAGAAAACCGCCCGGCACCCGGGCTCACAGCGGTGGTGTGATGGATCGGCGGCCCTTCCGCCGCGGATCTACCGTCACAGCGGCGGCGCGGGTGGTCCGCCGCACCGCTTCCTGGGCGGCCCGCGCGGCGAGTGCCACATAACCGGGGGTGCTTCGGGTCATGTACGTGGCTGATCGCTGGCCGGTAGAATTGTCCATCGTCAAGGACGATGGACAGACCCTCGCGGAAGTGCGCCTGATCATGGCGGACGGCGACGATCTGTCAGGGCACGGAAAGGCGCGGCACAATCCCGCCGACCCCGACGTCACGGAGATCGGCGAGGAGATCGCGGTGGCACGCGCCATGTCCGGGCTCGCGCACAAGCTACTTCAGCACCGCAGCCGCCGAGATTGAGGCTGTCACCAGCCAGCGGGCCCAGTTGCATCTGTAGCCTGCGGCGGCTCACCGGGCAAGGACCGGCCCCCAGCCGCGACGGCTGGGGGCCGGCAGGTACCGCGGGACCGGTTCAGTTGTTCGCCGAGACCGGAACCGTCACGTTGTGGAACGAGTTGGTGCCCACGCCTTGCGCCTTTACCGGCTTGCTCAGCCAGATGCCGAAGTGGTTATCGGAGATCGAGTTGTGCGCGACCGTCACGGTCACGTGCGTGCCGCCGGAGAACACGAGCACCCCGGTGGTCAGCTTGTCCTGCGGTGGCTTGGGCGCGTCGAGCGGGTCGCCATCGATGTTGTTCTTGCCGATGACGTTGTCGATGACCGTGTTGCCGCTCAGGTCCTCGAACTTGCCTGGGGCGAGCGTGTGGGCATGCATCGTCACGCCGGATAGCCCGTTGCCTTCGATGTAGTTGTGCGTGACCAGGTTGTTGTATGAGGCCGTGCCGGCTGAGGCGTTGGCGAACAGCACGCCGGCGCCCTCGCCCTTGAGCCCGTTGCCGGTGACCGAGTTGCCCGAAATGACGTTGTCGTACACCCCTGCCACCGACGGCTGCCGCTTACCGGCGGAATTGAGGGCGGCCGGGTTGTGCCCAGGGACGGTGATTCCGCAGTCGGAGGCGTTGCCTGTCACGGTGTTGTCGGCGATCAGGTTGTGGTCCGTCGGCCCGAGTTCGTCGGTCAGCAGGATGCCACCGGAGTTATTTGCGCTGCGGTTCCCCGTTACCTGCGAGTAGGCCACGCTCAGCAGGTGAATACCCTCGCCGCAGTCGCCGGGCTCGGATCCCTGCGCCGCGCATTCGAAGTAGGTCGAGACGGGTGGCACGCCCCCACCGAGGTCGTTGTGCACCACGACGTTGTGGCTGATCGAGACGCCACTGATGGTTCTCGGCACCCCCGCGGCGAGGATGCCCTCGCCCAGGGCGTTGGTGACCTTGAAACCGCTGAACCCCACGTGGGACGAGACGATCACCACACCGGCAAAGATCGTCACGGTCCCGACGCCAGGCGGGCTGACCTTGAGGGCAGGCTTGACATTCGTCTCGTCGATCGTCGCGCCCCTGCCCTGCAGGGACAGCGGCTTGGCTACGACGACCTGCTCGTGGTAGACGCCGGGGCAGACGACGACCGTGCCGCCGGCCGGCGCCGCGTTGATCGCCGACTGGATCGTCTTGAAGCCGGCCGAGCCGCAGGACCGGTCGGCTGCAGAAGGCTTGGCGTGTTGCGAGACGTACAGGGCGCCGCCGTGCTGGCTGCTGGTGCCTGCCGACGCGATGCCCCCCTGCGCGATCACGAGGCCGGCGACTGCCAGCGGCGCGAGGGTGGCGCCCGCGATGCGGGCGATTGGCAATCTCATGTTTTCCCTCCCTGGAAAGCCTTCACAGGCAGCAGCCAGTACCAGGGAAAAAAGACGCCGTTCGCCTAGCGGGTGACCCTCCTCCGTCCTTACCCCGCCCCTGCTCCGCCGCGAGCCTGCGTCACGCGGCTTACCCTGGCAAACCCGCTCCGCGGATGTCATCACCCGCCGAGGGTGAGCTAATGCCCAATTAACGTCCCCATTCGGCATATCTGTCTGGTTAGGCCGGTACCATCCACTGCAAAATCCAGCGCCGGCGGGTAGCATCAGGGCTGAATCCCACGGGAGCTCGGGCTGACCGGGCTGAGAGGGTGGCTGGTCACATGACCTGCGCCACCGACCGTTTGAACCTGACCGGGTAATGCCGGCGTAGGGAGGCAGCGTGGCGCAGACCACGACCCCCAAAGCATTCATCACCGTCCCAGGAGATCGCCACTCCGAGGTGTCCCGCACGCTCGCCGAGCCGGTGCCGCAAGCGCTCAGCCTGCTCGACCAGCTCGGCCTGTGGGGCAATCTCGGGGTGAGCCTGCTCGGCTTCACCGGGGCCATCTTCGTCCTGCAACCAGGCGGCGCCGGAACGCCGGAGCTTTCGCTCGCGGCAGGCCTGTGCGCGATCGTGGTCGGCACGCTACTCGGCACGCTTGCCGTGGCGCTGTCGGGCCTGCCTGGTGCCCGCACGGGCGCACCGGCCATGGTGCTGCTGCGCGGCTTGTTCGGGGCCGAACTCTCCTACCTGCCGACAGTGCTCAACATCCTGCAGTGCCTGGGGTGGGGCATCTTCGAGCTCGTCACCATTGCTACCGCCGCGCACACGGTGGCACCGGCCCTGCCCAGGTGGGGCTATGTGCTCATCGCCGGGACGGCGACCGCGCTGCTGACCGTCCGTCCGCTCGGCGCCATCCGCATCCTCCGCCGCTACGCGGCGACCGCGGTCGTCATCGTCCTGGGCTATCTGTTCGTCGCGCTCGCCCGCCATCCGCTGCCCGCGTTCACACACGGCTCCTGGTCCGGGTACTGGGCGGCCACCGACACCGTCGTCGCGGTGGCTATCTCGTTCGCGCCGCTCGCGGCCGACTACACACGCCACTCGCGAACCGGGCGGGCGGCGTTCGCCGGCCCTCTTATCGGCTACAGCTTCTCCCAGATCCTCTGCTACGTCATCGGCTTGCTTGCGCTTGTCACGGTCGCGCGAAACCCGGACGACATCTATGGCGCGTTCATCGCGCTGCCTCTCGGCACGCTCGGCTTCGCGATCCTCGCGGCGCGCGAGCTAGACCAGTCCTTCGCCGACGTCTACTCGACGGCCGTGTCGACCCAGAACCTGCGCCCATTGTGGGACCGTCGCGTGCTCGCCGTAACCATCTCCGCGGTGACGACGGTACTCGCGCTGCTGCTCAACATCGCCGACTACGAGAACTTCCTCGTCCTGCTTGGCTCGGTGTTCGTGCCGATGTTCGCAGTGCTCATCGTCGATTACTTCGTCTTGTCCAAGGGCCGCTGGAACCTGTCTGCCGACGCGCCTTCGCGCTGGGTGATGCTCGTGCCGTGGGCCGCAGGCTTCATCACTTACCAGCTCATCAACCCGGGCTACATCTCCTGGTGGGTCTCCGCCTGGACCTGGGTCGCCCGGCTGATCGACTTCACCCCGGCTACCTGGATGTCCGCGTCGATCCTCTCGTTCCTGGTCGCAGCGGTGACGACCCTGCTGGCCGGCTCCCTCACCGCCCTGCTGCATCGTGATGGCCGCCGCGCTACCCTCGGCGAGCGCGAATCGCAGCAGCCCCTGCGCCATGAGTGAGCCCCATGAGTGAGCGCCCGGCGACGGCCGGGCTCGTGCACGGTATGGGCAAGGACCTTGCCGAACCGGACTGGAGCCCGCTCACAGCCGCAGAGGTGAGCGCCGTGCTTGCCCGTTACGGACCACCGGGCGCTGCGGCGGGTAACGCGGCAGCGGCCATAACGTGGCACAGCCCCCGGCCGATGTCGGCCGCCGCGCTCGTGCGCAGGGGCGGCGCCGTCCTCTTCGTGAAGCGTCACCATACGAGCGTCCGCACCACCGAACGACTGGTCGTCGAGCACGCCTTCGCCAGGCACCTGCGGGTGCGCGGGGTGCCGGTGCCGGTGGTGCTGCGCGGCCCGGGCGGCGTTACCACGGTGGAACGTGGCGGCTTCGTCTACGAGGTGCACGGCGCGGCGAGCGGCGTCGACCTGTATCGGGACGCCGTGTCGTGGTCACCGTTTAGCAGCCTCAGCCACGCCAGGACCGCGGGCGCAACGCTCGCACGGCTTCATCAGGCGGCAGCAGACTTCCCGGTTGCGGCGCAGTCGCCTGGCGTGCTGACGACCTGTTGCGACGTAATCACCGCGGCCGACCCGCTCGCGGCGGTGAGCCTAATCCTCGCGCAACGGCCCGGACTCGCGCGCTACCTCAGCGAACGTCACTGGCAGCAGGACATCGCGCGGCACCACCTGCCCGCGATCGGGCGGGCCGCGCCGCTGCTCAAGGCACTGCCGCGGCAGTGGGGCCACGGGGACTGGCACCCCTCCAACCTCACCTGGACGTCAACCACCGCGGACGCTGCCGTCGCCGCCGTGTTGGACTTCGGGCTGGCGAACCGCACGTTCGCGGTGCACGACCTCGCCACCGCGCTCGAACGCAGCACGGTCGGCTGGCTCGATCTGCCCGGATCCGGACGTGCGGACGCGGACTACGACGCGATCGACGCACTGCTCGACGGCTACGAGACGGTCAGGCCGCTGCAACCGGCCGAGGCCGCCGTCCTCCCTGAGGTGCTGCCCGTCGTGCATCTCGAATATGCGCTTTCCGAGATCGAGTACTTCGCCGATGTGGTGCGGTCGCGCGGCAACGCGGATCTCGCCTACGGCACCTACCTGTTGGACCACGCCCGCTGGTTTGCGGGACCCGAAGGATCGGCGGTGCTCGAACACCTGCGTCGGCGAGCGCGTTAGGGCGTAGGGGCTCCACGGACCGGCATAGTCTCAGAGGATGAGCGAGACGCTGCCGCTGTTTCCTCTCGGCACCGTGCTCTACCCGGGCCTGCTGCTGCCGTTGCACATCTTCGAAGAGCGGTACAGGCAGCTCGTCAGGGATCTGCTCGATGGCCCGCAGCCGGGGCGTTTCGGGGTGATCGCGATCCGCAAGGGCCGCGAGACCGGCATCGATGGCATCGGCGCGCTCTATGAGGTCGGCTGCACCGCGACGCTTCGCGAGGTCGAGGCGCATCAGGACGGCCGGTTCGACCTGATCGCCGTCGGCACGCAACGGTTCCGGCTGTCGGCTCTCGACCGCTCGCGGCCGTATCTGCAGGGCGAGATGGATGTGCTCGCCGAGGACACCGGCGATCAGGTGGCCGCCGGGCTCGCGGCCCGGACCGTGCAGCACGCCTTCCGCACCTATCTCGACGCGCTCGGCGAGCGGGGCGGGGCCCAGATCAGCGTTCCTGACCTGCCTGACGAGCCCGTTCTGCTTTCCTACGTCGTCGCCGCATCGATGATCGTCGAGCTGATCGACAGGCAGGTCCTGCTCGCCGAGCCCGACGCCGTGCGCAGGCTCAGCACCGAGCGCGCGCTGTTGTCCAGGGAGACCACGATGCTGCGCTCGCTCAGCTCGACCCCGGCACCGGATCTGAGGAACGCGCCCTACAACCCCAATTGACCGCCATCGCCCGCAGATCGAGCTAAAAGTCGGCGCGCGCGGGACCATCGGCAGGCGCGCCGCGGCAGCCGCCCGGCTTACGATCCGGTTTAGGAAGAGATCTTCGATTCGTTGCTTCGCCGCGCTGTGATTGGCCGTATAGACACGGCCAGGGAAGGGGGGGTCATGGACCGGCTAAATCCGCTGGACGCCCAGTTCATCGATGCCGAGGACGAGAACAGGCACACGTCGATGGCGATCGCGTCGATTGCCGTGTTCGAGGGCCCCGCACCCACCTACGAGGAGCTGCTGACTTCGCTCCGCGGGCGGCTGCCGCTTGTGCCGCGCTACCGGCAGAAACTGCGCACGGTGCCGTTGCGCCTCGGGCGGCCGGTGTGGGTGGACGACCCCAACTTCGACCTGCGCTACCACGTACGGCGGACCGCATTGCCGAAACCCGGCGGCGACGAGCAGCTCAGCAAGCTGATGGCCCGGGTGATGAGCCAGCGGCTCGACCGCGATTACCCGCTGTGGGAGTACTGGCTTGTCGAGGGGCTCGCCCGCGGTCGCTGGGCGATGATCTCAAAGATCCACCACTGCATGGTCGACGGGGTTTCCGGCACCGACCTGTACCGCGTGATCTTCGACATGTCCCCAGAGCCCGCGCCCCTCGTCCCCGACGACAAAAGAAGCGTGGCCGGTGAGCCCTCCTCGTGGTGGCTCGCCGCGCAGGCGGCAATGGACATCGTCGCGATCCCTGTGCGGGAAGCCTCCGTGCTGGGCGACGCGGTGACGCATCCCGTCCGTGCCGTCCAGCAGGCAGCGGACACCGTGCGAGCGATCGCGAAGCTGGCCCCAGCGGTATGGCCGGCCCCGGGATCCTCGCTGAGCGGGCCCACCGGCGGGCACCGCCGCTACACGTGGGCGCGGGCATCCCTTAATGACATCAAGACGGTCAAGCGAGAGCTTGGCGGCACCGTGAACGACGTCTTCCTGGCCGCGATCAGCGGCGGCTTCCGTGCACTCCTGCTCAGCCGCGGCGAACGGCCGGAAGCGCACATGGTTCCGTCGCTGGTTCCCGTTTCCGTCCGGGCCCCCGGCGAGGAGAGCATCTACGAGAACCGCGTGTCGGCGGTGCTTGCACATCTTCCGGTCCACGTTGAAGACCCGGCGCAGCGGCTTGCTGCAGTCCGGGCCGAGCTGTCGACCTTGAAGGAGAGCAAGGAGTCGGTGCTCGGCGAGGAGCTTGTCTCCATTGGCCGCTACACCCCGTATCCGGTGTTCTCGCGGGCAGTCCAGCTCGCCTACCGGCTGCATCAACGGGAACTCGTCACGGTCACGACCAACGTGCCTGGTCCCCGCGTGCCGTTGTACGCGATGGGCCGCAAGCTCGCGGAGATCCTGCCCTACGTCCCGATCGCCACGACGCTCCGCACCGGCATCTCGATCTTCACTTATTGTGACGACGTCACATTCGGGATCACCGGCGACTACGGCACGAATCCCGACCTCGACGTGCTGGCCACTGGCATCGAAGACAGCGTGTCTGAGCTGGTGAAAGCCGCCAAGCACTGAGCCAGGTATAACGGGGCTATGCGTATTGGCGTGGTGTTTCCTCAGACCGAGATCGGCGCAGATGCGGGCGCGGTGCGGGCGTACGCCAGCGGCGTCGAGGAACTCGGGTTCACCCATGTGCTCGCCTACGATCATGTCCTTGGCGCCGACCCCGTGGCGCACGCGCCGTGGCAAGGGCCCTATGACGTGCACACGACGTTCCACGAGCCCATGGTGCTGTTCGGCTACCTGGCCGCGCTCACCTCGGTTGAGCTGGTCACGGGGATCATCATCCTGCCCCAGCGCCAGAGCGCGCTCGTCGCCAAACAGGCCGCAGAGGTCGATCTGCTTACCGGCGGGCATTTCCGGCTCGGGGTCGGGCTGGGCTGGAATGCGGTCGAGTACGAGGCGCTTGGCAAGGACTTCTCCAACCGTGGCAGGCGCGTCGAGGAGCAGATCGCGCTGATGCGCCGGCTCTGGACCGAGCAGAGTGTCACCTTCGACGGTGAGCACGAGCGGGTGACCGCGGCCGGCTTGGCGCCGATGCCCATCCAGCGCCCTATCCCGGTGTGGTTCGGAGCGCAGTCGCCGCGCGCCTACGAGCGGGCCGGCCGGCTGGCCGACGGCTGGTTCCCCCAGGTGCCGCCGGGACCGAAGCTCGACCACGCCCGCGGACTCGTGTCGGAGGCGGCGGCAAAGGCCGGCCGTGATCCCAGCACGCTCGGCATGGAGGGCCGGGTGAGCTGGGGCGAGGAAGGCACGGCGAAGCTGGTGCAGCACGTCGGCAGGTGGCGCGACGCCGGGGCGACGCACGTGTCGATCAACACGATGGGCGCCGGCCTCGGTTCCGTTGACGGGCACCTCGCCGCGCTTTCGGAGGCCGCGGCGGCGCTCGGTCCCGCCGCCTGAGGAGCACGCATCGTCCGGGCCCGCGGGGCGGCTACGAGGTTGACCAGGCCGGCCCCGCCTGGTCAGTCATGACGGTCTGCCGCACCACCTCCACTACGCGCCGGTCGACATCACGCAGCGGCCGCCTCACCGCGTCGCGCGTGCCACTCTCCACGGCGGCGCATCCGCGGCAGCCGTTCAGAATAAATGATCATTAACGGCTCCCGCGGCGCGTCACGGGCCCGCTGGTGCGCCGGCTCCTCCGGGTGTGGGACGCCATCATCGACGAGGTGACCGGGACCCGGCCGGCCGGGCTCCCGCTGTCCGCCGGCACCTACCTGGTGCTGGCGGCGCTGAACCGGGTGGTGGCGCCGTGCTCGAAGCTGGCCTTCGCGGACTGGTGGAAGACCACCGCGGCGGACCGGTTCACCAAGATCCCGGCATCGGCGCTGAATCACCGCCGGTTCTGGGACGCGATGGACGCCGTCACCGTGGAGCAGCTGGAGGAGATCTCCCGGCGGATTGCGGCGCGGATGGTGGACCTGTCCGGGCTGGACTGCTCGCCGGTGGCCCTGGACATGACCAACTTCGCCACCTTCATCGATACCGGTAACGGCAAGGCGCCGATCGCGCAGCGGGGCAAGGCCAAGCAGAAACGTACCGACCCGCGGATTTTCGGCCCAGGCCTGGTGGTCACCCGCGACGGCGGGATCCCGCTGACTTGGCACGCCCGCCCCGGCGACAAGCCCGACGTCACCCAGTTCGCCACGATGACCGGCCAGCTGCGTGACCAGTACGCCGCGGCCTGCGCCGCCGCCGGGCAGCAGCCCGCGGCGCTAAAGCCTGGCTCGGTCCCAGCGTCGCACTGCCCGGACCTGACCGCCCTGCGCGCCACCGCCCGCAGCGTCGTCGATGAGGGCCGGTTCGGCGGGCTGACCGCGTTCGACACCCGCCGCGAGGTCTACGGGACCGAGCGGCGCACCATCCTGACCCACTCACCCGAGCTGCAGGCCGGCCAGGCGGCCGGGTTCACCGGCACGACCCTCGCCGAGGCCGGCAAGAAGCTGGATGAGCTGGCCGCTGTCCTGGCCCGCGGCAACACCCGGCGGCCCCGCGACAAGGTGGAGGCCCAGATCGAGGCGATCACCAGGAAGCCCCGGGTGCGGCTGGTGGTCACCTGGCATCTCACCGGCGAGCAGCCGCCCGGCCTTCGCCTTGCCTGGGGCATCGACAAGGCCGCCCGCGCCGCCCTGGAAGATGAGCTGCCCGGCAAGCACGTACTGGTCACCGGCCATGACGGCTGGCCCGTCGCCGAGGTGGCCGCCGGCTACCGGTCCCAGTCCGAAGCCGAATTCGGCTTCCGGCAGCTCAAGGACCCGCGCGTGGTGTCGTTCTCCCCCGAGTCCCACTGGACCGAGCACAACATCCGCGTGCACATGTCCACCTGCGTGCTCGCCCTGAAGATCGCCCAACTGACGCGCCGCGAAACCAAGCGCGCCGGCCTGCACCTGTCAGTCCGCGAACTGCTCAGCAAGCTGGCCGCCATCGAAGAAACCGTCCTGATCTACCCCTCTACCGGAGGACGGCCCAAGGCCCGGCGCATGACCACCGAGCTCGCCGGCGACCAGCAGAAGCTATACGAAATCTTCGAACCGGGCAGGCGGGCCCCCCGGAGTTAGGTCATACGCTCAGGCAGCCCACCACGCCCTACCTGACCAGCAAGAACGCCCCCAGAACTCAAGATCGTCGGAAAGTCACGCTAGGCCGAAGGTGATCGGGGCCTTGTTCCGTGGCGGCATGCCGGTTCTGCCGCCTTGGCTGGGTGATCACGACGATGGGGGCGCGGGCCAGGCCGGGTCGTCGTTCCCGGGGCCGGTAGGGCGCGCTTTCGGTGCGACCGGTTCCGCGGGTGTCGCGCCGGCCCTCCGGCCGGGATCGAAGTGGTCCGGCCGGTCAGGAATAACAGCCGGGAACCGGGAACCCGGCCGTTACGATCTGCGGCT